>JAPLRD010000185.1:10270-17209 GCA_026399375.1 Pseudomonadota bacterium | reverse complement strand
GTATTTCGCCGGCAGGAGCGCAAGCTCCCTTGCCTGCGCCGTGACCGCAGCCCGCGGCGATTACCTCCCCGAGGTGCGCCGGCGCATCAATGAAGTCGAGCGGCTCTATCTCGACCGCCTGATGCAAACCCGCGACGCGAACGAGGGCCTCGCCGCCTTCATCGCCAAGCGTCCGCCCAAATGGGAACACAAATAGTGGGAGTACCGATGAGCCGAACCGTGCAGGAGATCGTCGAGCGCTGCCAGACTTTGTTTGAAGACATGCATTTCACTTCCGTGAAGGAGTGGAAGGCCGCAGTACCCGGACGCAAGGCGATCGGCTTCATGCCTGTCTACGTGCCGCGCGAAATCATCCACGCCGCGGGCATGCTGCCGGTCGGGATCATGGGCGGGGGCGACCAGCTCGAAGTGATCCAGGGCGACGCCTATTACCAGAGCTATATCTGCCGCATTCCGCGCTCGACGCTCGAACTCGGGCTCACCGGCCGCCTGAACTGCCTCGACGGCATGCTGTTTCCATCGATCTGCGACGTCATCCGCAACCTCTCGGGCATGTGGCAGATACTGTTCAAGGACAAGTACGTCAGGTACTTCGACGTGCCGCAGAACTATCAGGACAGCGTCGGCGGTGAATACTACATCCACGAAATGCAGGTGCTGCGCGACGATATCGGCAAAATCGCGGGCAAACCGATCACCGACGACGCGCTGCGCGCCTCGATCAGGGTGTACAACGAAAACCGGCGCGCGATCCAGGAACTGTACAAGTACCGCGCGGCCAAGCCCTGGCAGGCGCCGACCTCGGAAGTCTACCTGGTGCTGCGCGCGGGAATGGTCATCCCGGTGGAAGAGCACACGAAGCTGGTGCGCGAATACATCGCCGCAACCGACGCCGTGGCGCGGCCGGTGCGCGACAACGCCCGCATCGTCATGACCGGCGCCTTCTGCGAGCAGCCGCCACTCTCCCTGATAAAGTCAATCGAAATGGCCGGCTGCTACATCGTCGACGACGATTTCATGCTGGTGATGCGCATGCTCCTCGATGACGTGGTCGAAACCGGCGATCCCCTGGAGGAACTGTCGAAGTCATTCCTCCACCGCTCGATGCAAACCTCGTCCAAATACGACGAGTTCAAGAAGGACAAGGGCAAATACCTGCTCGATTCGACCAAGCTGAACGCCGGCGAAGGCGTCATTTTCGCGGCGCCTTCATTCTGCGACCCGGCGCTGCTCGAGCGGCCGATGCTGCAGTCGGTGCTGAACGAGCACAACATTCCCTACACGGCATTCAAATACGCCGAGAACACCGGCCAGATGGCTCCCATCCGCGAGCAGGCGGGCACCTTTGCCGATTCGATAAAACTCTGGAGCGCTGCCTAGACATGAGTACACCAATTCAGATGACGCCTCCGCAGGGCTCCAAGAAGCCGGTTCCCGTCGCGCAGAAAGAGGACGCGATGCTGTTGCAGAAGGAAATGATCAACCGCAACTATCACGACATCGCCACCGCGCACGATAGAGGCAAGAAAGTCGCGGCCACCTTCGTCCCCGGCAACCTGAACGAACTGGTGATGTGCTTCGATTTCGCCCGCAGCCTGCCCGAAACCAATGCGCTGCAGAACGGCATGCGCAAGAAATCCGGCAAGATGATCATGGACGCCGAGCGCGACGGCCATTCGGAAGACGTGTGCACCTACGTCAAAGCGGACCTCGGCGCCATGCTGGGCGGCGAGATCGGACCGACCGGCGAACCCATGCCGAAGCCCGATCTGCTGCTCCTCTCCTACACTGGCTGCTTCACCTTCATGAAGTGGTTCGAACTGGTCCGGCAGAAGTACAACTGCGAAACCACCATGCTGCACGTGCCCTACCAGGGGGACGGCAAGATCTCGCAGAATATGCGCGACTACGTCGTCAAGCAAATCAAGGAGAACGTGATCCCGTCCCTGGAACGCGTCTCCGGCGTGAAGTTCGACATCGACCGCCTGCGCCAGTACATGAAGGAATCGGCCAAGGCGGAGACGGACCTGGTGCAGGTGCTGCAATCGGCGAAGAACCGCCCCTCGCCCATCGACGGCTACTTCGGCGCGGTCTATTACATCGGACCGATATTCACCGCCTTCCGCGGCACACCGGAGGCGACCGAATACTATCGGGTGCTGCGCCAGGAAATAGAGCAGCGCGTGCGCGACGGCAAGGGCCCGATCACGCCGGAAGGCGAAATGGGCGAGGAAAAATACCGACTCGTGGTGGAAGGCCCGCCCAACTGGACGCACTTTCGCGAGTTCTGGAAGATGTTCTCCGACGAAGGCGCGGTCGTGGTTTCCTCCACCTACGCCAAAGTCGGCGGCGTCTACGACTTCGGTTTCCGCCACGATCCGGACCACCCGATCGAGTCGCTCGCGGAATACTGCCTCGGCTGCTATACCAACCTCAACCTGCCGCAGCGCATCGACATGATCTGCAAGTACATCGACGAGTACCAGGCGGACGGCCTGCTGATCAATTCGATCAAGAGCTGCAACAGCTTCTCCGCCGGTCAGCTGCTGATCCTGCGCGAAGTCGAGAAGCGTACCGGCAAGCCGGCGGCGTTCATCGAGTCCGACCTGGTGGACCCGCGCTACTTCTCGCCCGCCAACATCAAGAACCGGCTGGAGAGCTACTTCCAGATGATCAAGCAGAAGCGCACCGTCGCCGGCGTTGTGCATTAAGAACCAGTACCGGGACTCAAGGAAACCATCATGCGCTGCTTCATCGGTATCGACTTAGGTTCTACCACCACCAAGGCGGTGGTGATCGACGAGAATCGCAACATCCTCGGACGCGGCATCACCAATTCACGCTCGAACTATGACACCGCCGCCGCGATCGCAAAGCAGGAAGCGCTGGTGAATACGCGCTTTCACCTGTTCCGAAACGCCCTGTCCGGGTCGGGCGCGCTCAACGGATCGCTGGACGATTTCCTCGGGCACCTCGAGCGCGATTTCCGGCTGGAGCAGTTCCTGGAGCAACTCGCCGATCTGGAAGCCACCTGCCGCAAAGCAGCGGAAGGAACGCGCTTCGGCGACCATGCCGCCGCCGTGGCCACGGCATTGACCGAAGTGTTCAAACGCCTGCAGACCGAAGCGCCGGACCTGTTCGCTCCCGGAGCCAAGCGCAAGTCGGATTTCTTCCGCGATATCGCCGGCAGCCGCTACCTTGCCATCGGCGAGACCGTATCCAAGGAAATGGGCATCCGCTACGACATGGTGCTCAACGTGTTCGACCGCTCCATCATTGAGGTCGAGAACCGCGTCTACGCCGACGCCATGGGCTCCAACCTGATGCGCGCGCTGGAACGCACCTTCAAAGGCATGCCCGAGACTGCGGGCCGCAGCGCGGCCATACGCGCACCGATCCAGGGCGTGCTCGACACCGGTCTCGAGGAAACCTACGTCATCGGCACCGGCTACGGCCGCGCGCGCCTGCCCTTCTCCAAGGAACACATACGCTCCGAAATCCTGTGCCACGGACTGGGAGCGCACGTGATGTATCCGGGCACGGCCACGGTGCTCGACATCGGCGGCCAGGACACCAAGGCTATCCAGGTGGATCCACACGGCATCGTCGAGAGCTTCCAGATGAACGACCGCTGTGCCGCGGGCTGCGGCCGCTACCTGGGCTACATCGCAGACGAAATGAACATGGGACTGCACGAGCTCGGGCCAATGGCGATGAAAGCGACCAAGAACGTGCGCATCAATTCGACCTGCACCGTGTTCGCCGGCGCCGAACTGCGCGACCGCCTGTCTCTGGGCGAGAAGCGCGAAGACATCATGCTCGGCCTGCACCGCGCCATCATCCTGCGCGCCATGTCCATCCTGGCGCGTTCGGGCGGCGTGCGCAATGAATTCACCTTTACCGGCGGCGTGGCCAAGAACGAGGCGGCCGTCAAATCGCTCAAAGAGCTGGTCGGCGAAAACTACGGCGATCTGAAACTCAACATCGACCCCGATTCGATCTACACCGGAGCCCTCGGCGGCGCAACCTTTGCCTGGCGCGCCGTGGTTGAAGAAGGCAAGGCGGCGGAGGCGAGATGAGTAAGACCATGAGTACGGCGGAGAAGGAGGGCGTGAGCGCCGAGCAGGGGCCCCGCCGCCAAGGCGGGGATGCGACCGCAGCGAGCGACCTCGCAAGCCGACGGCGCGGTCTACAAACAATCACAGCAGGAACGGAGGCGAGGACATGACCATCAGCGTCGGTATCGACATCGGCTCGGGCGTCGTCAAGACGGCGCTGTTCCGGACCGAAGGCGGCAAGTGCGAGTGGCTGGCCAAGCGCGTTGAGCGCATCCGCCGGCGCGACAACATGCAGCTGGCAAAAGCCGGCTACGACGAGGTGCTGGAGGAAGCGGGCCTGAAGCCGGCCGACGTCGACTACGTCGCGACCACGGGTGAAGGCGAAAACGTCAAGTTTGCCACCGGGCACTTCTACTCCATGACCACGCACGCGCGCGGCGCCATCTTCCTGAACCCGGAGGCCCGCGGCGTGGTGGATATCGGCGCCCTCAACGGCCGTGCCATATTCGTCGACGAACGCGGCAAAGTGCTTGCCTACAAAATGACCAGCCAGTGCGCCTCGGGCTCAGGCCAGTTCCTGGAGAACATCGCGCGCTACCTCGGCGTGGCGGTCGAGGAAATCGGCCCGCTGTCGAAATCGGCGCAGACCCCGGAGAAGATCAGCTCGATCTGCGCCGTGCTGGCGGAGACGGACGTGATCAACATGGTGTCGCGCGCCATCCCCACGCCCGACATTCTCAAGGGCATACACATTTCCATGGCTTCGCGCCTGGTGAAGCTGCTCAAGGTGACAGGCATCATGAAGGGCACCGTGCTGCTTACCGGCGGGCTGGCGCTGGACGTGGGCCTGCTCCTGGCGGTGCAGGAGGAACTGGTCAACGAGAAAATCGAGAACCTGGTGGTGGTGAACCACCCCGACTCGATTTGCGCCGGAGCGATAGGCGCGGCCTTGTGGGGCGCGTTCCGGCACGGCAAGCTGCGCGAATTGCAGCAACGCGCCGCGGCCTAGGAAGAGTCTGCAATAAGAGCGAGGGGATACCTCCCCTCGTGCTCCCCTATATCAGCCGGAACAAATGCCTTTTGTTCCGGCTTCAAGATCGAAGTTACACGTGTAGCAGCGTTCGCTCCCCGTCCGCATGGCGCAGGCGCTGCGCCAGGGTGCGGGAGATCGAGGTAATCAGCAGGAGCGCCAGTTTCTTGTGGTCTTCGGCCAGCTGGTTGAACTGTTCGAGGTTCAGCACGAACAGGTCGATGTCGGTATAGGCGATCGCGTTGTCGCTGCGCGCCCGATCGTCGAGGAACGCCAGCCCTCCGAAGAAGTCGCCCCGCCCGAAAGTGGCGATATGGTGCAGCTGCCGGCTGCCGCTGATCGGCGCCATGATGCGGACCGCACCGCGTCGGATCAAGTACAACTCCTGCTCCTGATCCCCGATCGAGTACACCGGCTCGCCCGCCTTGACGGTCCGCTGCTTCATGCGCCCTTCCAGATCGGCAATGGTCGCGTCCTTGCGCCCCTGAAACAGATCCATTTCCTGCAGGTGCAGCGGCGCTTCTTCGCCCGCGGGTTGCGCGATATCGCCTACCAGGCGGTCCTCCTCCCATTCGATTGCGGCTTCTATGGTCTGGAACACTCTTACCGCGTCGCTGGAATCGATGAGCCCGGTCTGCTTGAAGAATTCCAGCAGATTGCGTCCGTTCGGCAACTGCTCGCGCACATTGCTCAATAGCAGCGGCACGCCGCGGTCGCGCAGCATGTCGCGCACCTGATTGAGCATGTGCGCAGCCGTGATATCCACCGATTGCACGCGGCGCAGGTCGAGAATGATGCAGTCGCGCGTCTTTATTTCCGGCTCCAGCGCGGTGTAAAGTTCATACGTGGTGCCGAAAAAGAGGCTGCCCTGGAGTTCGAAAATAATGGCCTTGTCGCCCTTCTGCGCGATCAGCCGCATCTCGCTTTCGGGGCGGCGCCAGGTGGACGAACGCTGGTTGACGAAAGATTTCCGCCGCACCACCGAACCGCCGACCTGTTCGCGCACGAACAGCAGGATGGACATCGCGACGCCCGCAGCGGAGGCGGCGATCAGCCCGACGGTCAAGGCGACGGCGATGACCACGACCACCACCGCGAAGTCGAACACCGTGGCGCGCGACTCGAGAAAACGCAGGGGCTCGGTGTCTATCATGCGCAGCCCGATGACGATCAGCACGCCCGCCAGGGTGGCCACCGGAATCCATGCGATGAACGCGTTCAACAGCAGCGCGGCCACCAGCACCAGCGCTCCTTCGATGATGCCGGACATCCGGGTTTGCGCGCCGCTGGAAAGATTCACCATGGTTGCGCCCATGGTGCCCGCGCCGGGAATTCCGCCGATCGCGGAGGAAACGATATTGGCCAACCCCTGCGCGAACAGCTCGCGATTGGGCTCATGGCGCGTGCGCGTCATCTGATCGATGACGACGCAGGTCTTCAGCGTGTCGATGGACAGCAGCGCCGCCAGCGTAAGCGCGCTGCCCGTAAGAGCAGCGACCTGTGCGAGCTTCAGTTCGCCGATTTCACGCCAGCGTCCGGCTATCGTGCCGACGACACCATCGCCGAAGGCGTCGAAGGAACCGAGCACCAATCCGTTGCCGGCCAAGGTCATCATCGAAGCATCGGAGTTTGCGAGACCGAAATACACCAGAATTCCGGCGACGATGCCAAGAATCGTGCTGGGAACCGTCTTGGTCAGCCGGTGCACCAGCAGCGCCACAATCACCGTCGACCCGCCGATGGCAATGCGGCGCAGGTCCCAAAGATCGGGCGAGATGGCTGCAGTCCACCACGCCGTATCCTGCGAGGCCCCTACAAAACGCGGAATCTGGCTGCCGATGATGATCAGGC
>JAPLRD010000185.1:0-10213 GCA_026399375.1 Pseudomonadota bacterium | reverse complement strand
CGGACAGGTATCCGCTGACGACGGTATAGGGGCTGTACCGGATCATGCGGCCTGCCCCGAGAAAGCCGATGAACATCTGGATCAGGCCCGTCAGGATGCCGAGCACGGTCAACAGCAGGACGATGCTGGACGGCGCGACGCCCTGCTGCACCAGTTCGATGGCGAAAGCTGAGAGCACCGCCGCCGCGGGCGCGCACGGTGCGCTGATCAGCCTGTCGGTGCCGCCGAAAGTGGGAGCGATCAAACCCAGCGCCGCAGCGCCGAGAATGCCTGCCAGCGCGCCGAATACGGCGTACTGCGGACTGATCGCCGAATACACCGTAACGCCGAAAGCCACGGCCGCCGGCAGGGCGACAAGCATCGATGCGAGCCCGCCCCAGAAATCCCCGGGGGTCTTGAATTTTCCAGGCAGTACCGGCATGGAACCCATGTTGTCGCCCCAGGAGCGGGGAAACTACGACTTCTTCGTCATCGCCGCTTCAATCTGCCGGCACAGCGTCTTCAGAATCTTGATGCGCGCAAAGTTCTTGTCGTTGGCCTCCACCAGGGTCCAGGGCGAGATCTCGGTGCTGGTCCTGTCTACCATGTCGCACACGGCATGCTCGTATTCTTTCCATTTCTTCCGGTTGCGCCAGTCTTCCTCCGTGATCTTGAAGCGCTTGAAGCCGATCTTCTCGCGCTCCTTGAAGCGCTTGAGCTGCTCTTCGTTGCTGATGGCAAGCCAGAATTTCACCACCACAATGTTGTGACGCACCAGTTGCGCCTCGAAATCGTTGATCTCGCTGTAGGCGCGCATCCAGTCGGCCTTCGAGCAAAAGCCCTCGACGCGTTCGACCAGGACCCGGCCATACCAGGAACGGTCGAAAATCGTCAAACGCCCGCGCCGAGGAATATGCCGCCAGAAGCGCCATAGATAAGGCTGCGCGCGCTCCTCCTCGGTCGGAGCAGCCACCGGTATGACTCCGTAGTAACGTGCATCGAGCGCGCTGGTAATGCGGCGGATGGCGCCGCCCTTGCCCGCAGCGTCGTTGCCCTCGAACATCGCGATCACGGTGATGTCCCTGAATTTCGGACTGCGCGTCAGCACGGCGAGGCGGCCCTGATATTTCTCCAGTTCGACCTCATACGATTTCTTGTCGATTTTCTGGCCAAGGTCAAGGGTCTTGATGACGTCGAGCTGGTCGATCGACGGCAGGGGCGGCGGCGCGTGTACCTCGTTAATCTTCTTGCCGGCCTCGACCAGACGCTTGCGGATCGCATCCAGGATCACCTTGCCCACGGTCAGACTGCGATATCGCGCATCATAGCCTTCGACGATGGTCCACGGCGCTTCGGCAGTACTGGTGTGGCGGATGACGCTTTCATGCACGATCTGGAACTTGTCGTACTGCTTGAAGCGTTTCCAGTCACGGCCGGTTACGCGCCAGCGTGTCTTCGGATCCTTCTCCAATAGTTTCAGCCGCTTTTCCTGTTTGTCCTTGGACAAATGCATCCAGAACTTGAGAATCAGCGCCCCTTCGTCCACCAGCATCTTCTCTAGGCGCTTGGCGCGCTCCAGGCTCTGGTCAAGGTCGGCCGTCTGGGTGCGGCCGAGCACGCGGTTGAGTATCGGCCATGTGTACCAGGAGCCGAGAAACACGCCTATCCTTCCCTTCGGCGGCAGCGCGCGCCAGAATCGCCACATCATCGGGCGGTCCAATTCCTCGTCCGACGGTTCGCCCATTCCGTGCGCCTGGATGTAACGCGGATCCATCCACTCATTGAGCAGGTTGACGGTTTCGCCACGCCCTGCCCCGTCCAGTCCTCCGATCAGGATGATGACCGGGAATTTGGCGAGTTTGGCGAGATCCATCTGCGCTTCCAGCAAAGCCTCTCGCAGTTTGGGCACTTCCGCAGCGTAAATGGCTTTATCGATCTTGTGCCCGAGTTCGGCGGATTCGAACATGATTTTCCTCCAGAGTCAGTCAGCGCTTAGCCGGGAAATGCGGATCACCCCGGGTCGCTATGGCCCGGGATGACCCGGAATCGTATCAAACGAAACTATTGGAACAGAGCGAATAGGCGCCTGATCTGATAAAGATCAACAGCATGCACAAAAGATATTCCGCGATCGTTCGCCGGATCGGCCCTTTCGCGCCGATAGCGTCTGGCGCCCCCGCCCGGGCTTGTTCCGGCCGGTTGTCGGGTTTGCTGTTGCTGAACAGTGTCGAGAATAGCGACGGCTAGGCACCGGCGGCTCAAGAATCGTTACAAAACGAGACAATCCCTCCGATTTTTCCCCTGAATCCGGGGCGATTTCGACAGATCTGAAATCGCCTTTTAGTACACGCCCTTGGCGTTGAGAAAAGCACCGTACTTGCGATCCTCGTTCAGGATATGGCGCACCATCCAGTTTTCGAAGAAGTGCAGGAAACCTGCCTTGTCGGGCACCCCACCTTGCAGCACGCGCTCGCGGTATTCGGCGACCTGATGCATCAGGTCGCGGTGTTCGCGGCAATGGCTGCCGGCCCCGGGATAGTCGTAGAGCGTCATCAACTTCTCCTCGGTGGCGAAGTGATAGCGCGTGTATTCCACAAGCGAGTCCAATGCGGTCGCCAGCGACTCGCGGTCGTCCTCCCCTTGCAGGTGCTCCGCAACCGAGTTGGCGATTTCGATCAACCGCTTGTGGTGGCTGTCCATCTGCGCGACTTGAATGGAAAAGCCCTCGCGCCAGGTAAAGCCGCCGGCGCGATCGGCGTCGTGGACTATGCTCGTCACCCGTTGCTGATAGCTCTCGAAAAGCTTCCAGCGCAGGATAGGCACGTCGGTCAGCAGTTCGCCCGGGATCTGAATCACGGCCGTCTCCTGCAACGCACGCAGGTGGAACAGATAGGGAACCTTGAAGATTGCGCCTTCTTCGCCGAAGAAATCGCGCTCTTTCAGCACCTGATGGACCTTGCCGTCCATCACGCGCTCGACTGCGCCGGAGCGCAGCAAACTGAGCGGCAGCAGATCCTTGCCGGTGATGTTCTCACCCGGCCGGAACCGCCGTTCCGACGCCGCATCTGCAATGCGTCCTAGAACCGCGACGGGCAATGCTTCGCTGAACAGATTCGTCGCCTCCAGAAAAGCGCGCAGATCGGCGGTACGACGCATGCGATCGAGCAACCCGTTGCGCCGCACGACCTCGGCGTATAGGCCGGCGGGAATCCGCATCACGCGCACGAAGGAAGCGGCGCGGTAGGTGTAGCGGGAGGGCAGGTTGCCGAGCATGGTGCTGGTGCCAATCATCGATCCGGCCGACAAACTGGCGTGCAACTTGTCGCGCGTACGCAACTTTTCGACCTGTCCGCTCAGCACCAGCAGCATTTCCCGCGGGGTCTCGCCCTCCTTGAGGATAATGGCGCCGGGATTGACTTGCGTCATGGGGTGGTTGACCAGCACCCTCAAATCATGCAGCGGCACGCCTGGCAGCCGCTCCGCCAGATAGGTGAAGGCGTGGCGCCGCATGCCTTCCGATTGCCCCGCCACGAGCACGTCGACGGTACCGAACGCAGCGCTGGAACCGATCTCCTTTTCTTCCGCCGTCAGGTCGCCGGCGCGGTGCGCAAGCAGGATGCGCTCCGTAACGTCGCCGCGAAAATCCGCCGCGTTGCCGTGGATCATGCCGCCGCCCACATCTATCTTCTTCAGATCGACCGTGGTCAGGTAAGCCTCCCGGACCCGTTCGAAGGCCCGCCGGTCCAGTCCGTTTGCGCCCGGTTCGTCGTTGACCATACCCTCGAGCACGTCGAGCGAGACGATGTCGGCGAAATGGGCGTAACTGCGATAGCCGTCACCCCACAGGGCGCGAAAGACGTAGATGTTGGTCTCGACCGGATGCGGCGAATAGACCGGCATCACCTCCAGACCCTCGATATCGTTCCAGCTGCCGGCAGCGAGATCCTTTACGTCGAAATAATGCGCGAAGGCCTGCTCCTCCTTCCCGAGCAGCGCTGCCCACTTCTTCGCCACCGAAGCGCGCACCAGCGGACTCGCGAAGAAGCGGATGCGCCGGCCCGCGCCCATCAGCGTGGTAAGCCCGGCGAAATGGTCATCGTGCGCGTGGGTCTGGAATATCCCGTCGACCTGGTCGATGCCTATTCCCAGCGCCGCCATGGTGCGCGCAAGGTGCGGCCCGGCATCGATCAGGTAGACGCTCCCCTGGTAGGTGATGATGCTCGACATGCAGGGCCGGTCCACGTCCCAGCCGTCGCCGTCGCCGGAATGGATGACGCCGAAGTACGCCGGTTCGAACTGGTGATAACCGAGCGGGTAGGCGCATTCGTAGGGCTCGCCGGGCGGGAGATTGAGGTCGACCGTCACCGTCTCGCCGCCATGGCTGAATTCGTACAGGTTGGGCCGCAGCCGGCGCAGGCTCACCCCGTCCGCTATCTCGATCGCTGTTTCGGCGACGATGCGGGTGTCGAGAAAATCGCGGGTCGGCCGGATGCGCCCGAAGGCAAAACAAAGTTTAAGGCGCATCATCTCGGCCGCCTGCTCCGCTGGCACGCCCGTCTGGCAGATCTCCTCGGGCGACACCAGACCGTAATTTCCCCGGTAGATGTAGCGCATCTGCGATTCGACTTGCTCGGCGGAACCGATCAGCATGGGCTTGTGGCCGGTATTATTGGGATGGCCCGGCATGATCAGGCCCTGCTTGTACAGCATCTGCAGAACCGGAAACTCGGCGAGATTGGCGAATTCTTCGTTCTGCAGCGAAAGATCCGAAAGCAGGATGGCGTTGGGGCCCGTCTCGCAGGCAACGCCATTGACCTCATGCTTGACGATCAGGCCGCGCTTGATCAGGTGCTTTACCGCATCCGCGGGACATCCGCACAGGACGCGCAGTCCGGCTTCAGGAACCTCGACCCAGAGGATTCCTTTGGCGACGTCGATCTTGTGGATACCCATGCCTTACCCTGCGGGATGCGCGGCGAGCGTGCTTGCGCACGACCAGCGCAATGCCGAAAGCAGGATGGGAAGGGCCGACATGAGCATGACTTTCCTTTGCGCTGAACGCGCCAGCCCCGAAGAAACCCAGCGCGCCCGAAGTTTGATAACGCCCGGTGCATTAACCATAAATGTTAGCAGACACTAGCGTTTCAGGCTGAAAAATTGGCGCACAATTGTGACTAATTACCGAGTACACCGCCTCGGTGCGCAGGAAAACGCAATGTATTACGGAGAACGCCTCAACAGCTTTACCCACCTCGCAGGTACCGTGCTCGCGGCCACAGGCACGGCCACCCTGGTCGCCATCGCCGTGCGCAGCGGCGATGCCTGGAAGATCCTCGCCTGCAGCACCTACGGCGCCGCCCTGCTGCTTCTTTATGGCGCCTCGACGCTGTACCACAGTGTGCGCGGACGGGCCAAGGCGATTCTGCGCAAACTCGACCACTGCGCGATCTACGTGCTGATTGCGGGCACCTATACGCCGTTCGCGCTCGTGACCCTGCGCGGACCATGGGGCTGGACCCTGTTCGGGCTGGCATGGGGCCTTGCGGCCCTTGGAATCGTGCAGGAGTTCGTGTTCGGAAGGGGCGCGCGCCGCCTGTCGATCCTGATCTACATCGTCATGGGATGGATGAGCGTGGCGGCGCTGACACCGCTTGCCGAGAATCTGGGCACGCCAGGCCTTGCGTGGCTGTTTGCCGGAGGACTGCTATATACAGGCGGCGTCGTGTTCTATTTGTTCGACGAGCGCGTCCGCCATTTTCACGGGATATGGCACCTGTTCGTGCTCGGCGGCAGCACCGCGCATTTCATCGCCATCGCGCTCTACGTCATCTGAGTCCGAACCGGCAATCCTGCGCGCGCCCGTGGTTCAGGCGAGCCGCTTGGCGAAGCCCAGCCGCTGGCTCGGTCCGAAACCGGCGCGGTAAAAGAACTCCAGCAGTGCAAAGTTGTCGCGCTCGACCACGGTTGCGACGCGCTCGACCCGCAGCGCTTCGAGATTGACGAACAATTGCGACAGCAGCGCCGTGCCGACGCCCGCCCCGGTGAAACCCGGATCGACGCCGATGGTGTCGAGGACCGCCGCCGGCTCGGTGCGTCCGAAATCGCCGAAATCGACGCTGGCCATGACGAACCCTGTGATGGAACCGTCCTGGTGCGCCGCGAGCGAGACGCGGATCGCCGAATCCTTCAACGCCTCGTCCAGGATGTGGGTGATATAGGCGCTGCGATCGCGGTTCATGATGCGCCGGTCGATGCGCACGATCTCGCCGAGGTCCTCGCGCTCGAGCGAGCGCACGTCCGAGCGATCGCGCGCAAGCGCCTCGAAATCGTTGGTCTGGGCCTTGCTGTAGTCGATTTCGGCGCTCAGGTGACGGTGCTCCGGGGCCACAATCTTCTGGTCGTCGCCGCTGCCCATGCGTCCCGCATGGATTTCGCAATCGAGCATCTCACTGGTTCCGAGTTCGAAGCCCGCATGGTCAAGGAACCCCAGCATGCCGTGGTCCTTCCAGTCGGCCTGGGTGCGCAGTTCGAAAACACCGCGCTTGCGCGCATTCGCCTCCAGCGCGCCGAGCAGCGCATCGCCGTACCCGTGCCCCTGCTCGCCCGGCCTCACGCCGATCACTTCCAGCCGAAGCGCCGGTTCTACGCGGCCGAATTCGCCCTCCAGCGTGCGCCCGAGCACGTAGCCTTCGAGTACGCCGTTCTCTTCCGCCGCAAACTGTGCGTGCAATGCCGGCGCGCGCAGCGCCGCCTGCAGCCTGCGCTCGAAATAGGCGCGGCGCGAGCGGCCGGTAATCTGTGCGTCGATCTCGACCACCGCGTCGATGTCCTGCGCGACGAGCTGCCGCAGCTTCACGCCGTCCAAGGGACCCGCCTGTGCGCGTTCTGCCATTTTTCTCTCCTGTTTAGCCCTTCGTGCGAGCGCCGAAGCGGCCGTACACCCGGCGTGCGTTGCCGTGAAATATCTTTTCCCTGTCCGCGGCGCTCAACCAGTCGACCGAGTCGATGTAACGCTTGGTGTCGTCGTAGAAGTACCCGGTTTCCGGGTCGATGCCACGCACCGCACCCACCACTTCGGAGGCAAACAGAATGTTGTCCGCGGGAATGACCTTGAGCAGCAGTTCGATGCCCGGCTGATGATAGACGCAGGTGTCGAAGAAAACATTGTTCAGCAGCAATTCCTTCAGCGGCGGCCGTCCCATGTCCTGCGCCAGCCCGCGATACCGGCCCCAGTGGTATGGGACCGCCCCGCCGCCGTGTGGAATGATGAATTTGAGCGTCGGAAAATCCTTGAACAGGTCGCCGGTGATCAGTTGCATGAACGCCGTGGTATCGCCGTTGATGTAGTGCGCCCCGGTCGCATGGAAATTCGGATTGCAGGAGCCGCTGACGTGAATCATCGCCGGGACATCCAGCTCGACCATCTTTTCGTACAACGGATACCACCACTTGTCGGTGATCGGGGGGCCGGTCCAGTAGCCGCCCGACGGATCAGGATTCAGATTGCAGCCGATGAATCCGAATTCCTTCACGCAACGCTCCAGTTCGGCAATGCAGTTCGTGGGCCGCACCCCCGGTGTTTGCGGCAGCTGGCAGACGCCGACGAAGTTCTTCGGATAGAGGCTGCACACCCTGTGGATGAGTTCATTGCAGGTATGCGACCAGAACTTGTTCGTGCTTTCGTTGCCGATATGATGGCCCATGCCCATGGCACGCGGCGAGAAGATCGTAAGGTCCGTTCCGCGCTCGCGCTGTATCCTGAGCTGGGCGTTTTCCAGACTTTCCCGGATCTGATCGTCGCTGATCCCCAGCGGCCATGCGGATGCCTGGTGGCCGGGGTCGCCCGCGAGGTCCGAGATCTGCCGATTGCGGTAGTCCTCCAGCTCTTTCGGCGCCGTCGTGTAATGGCCGTGGCAATCGATGATCATGTGCTGCGTTCCTTTTCAGTTTTCGCCCGCGCGCCCCGGCGCGCGAGATTCAAGCGAGCTTGGGACGCAGGTCGCGCACTCTCACCGCCTTGCCCATGGAGCGCGGAATTTCCCCCGGCTCCTTCACTGTCACATCGGCAGTGACGCCGATGATCGACTTGACGTGGTGGCGCACCGATTCAGCGACAACTGTGCGCATCTCCTTGGTGGGCACCACGTTCGGCATCATTTCCACTTCGATCGTCAGATGGTCGAGCACGCCCTGCCTCTCCACGACGAGCAGATAATGCGGGGCGACGTCCGGCAATCCCACCAGCACGGACTCGATTTGCGACGGATAGACATTCACGCCGCGGATGATCAGCATGTCGTCGTTTCGGCCGGTGATGCGCTTGATGCGCACGTGGGTGCGGCCGCAGACGCAGCGCTCCGTGGAGAGGCGGGTGATGTCGCGCGTGCGATAGCGGACCATCGGCAGCGCCTCTTTGGTGAGCGTGGTGATCACCAGTTCCCCTGCCTCACCTTCCTTCACCGCATTACCCGTGTCGGGATCGATCACTTCGAACAGGAAGTGGTCTTCCCAGCCGTGCAGGCCGGCCTGCGCTTCTTCGCATTCGCAGGCGACCCCGGGGCCCATGATTTCAGACAGACCGTAGATATCGACCGCTTTCAGTCCGAGGCGCGCCTCGATTTCGCGTCGCATGGCTTCGCTCCATGGTTCGGCTCCGAATACGCCGATTTCGAGCTTGGATTTGCGCAGATCGACGCCTTCCTTCTCCGCCACTTCGGCCATCGCCAGGGCGTAGGACGGTGTCGCACATAGAACGCGCGCGCCGAAGTCGGTGATGAGCACGATCTGCCGCTCTGTGCTGCCGCCGGACATGGGAACCACCGTCGCTCCCAGCCGTTCCGCGCCGTAATGCGCGCCCAGACCGCCGGTAAACAAACCGTAGCCGTACGCGTTGTGGACGATGTTTCCCGGCCGCGCTCCGGCACAGGCGAGCGAGCGCGCCATCAGTGCCGCCCAGTTTGCGATGTCCTGCCCTGTATAGCCGACAACAGTCGGCTTGCCGGTGGTTCCGGACGAGGCGTGCAGGCGCATGATCTCCGACTGCGGACGCGCAAACAGCCCGAACGGGTAATGGTCGCGCAGGTCGGTCTTCAGGGTGAACGGCAGATGCGCGAGATCCTCCAGGCGCTTCAGGTCGCCGGGTTCGAAACCCTGGGCTTTCATCCTGCGACGGTGGAAAGGAACGTTGTCGAAAGCGTTCTTTACGCTGGTCTTGAGCCGGCGCAGTTGCAGTTTCGCGATCTCTTCGCGCGGCATGGTTTCCGCCACCGCGTCAAACTTGTAGGACTGCGCCGCGCGTTTGGACGCGACCGTGCGCAACGCGTTCGGCTTCTTGACTGCTGCGCTGCGGCTTTTCTTGGTAGGAACACCCATGCTGCCTCCTCTTTGTGCAAGTGCTAGTCAAACCCGGTCGCCCGAACCTGGCTGCGCCGCATTGATTGCTAGCGGCAATCTGTCATGTCACAGGCCTAATATTACTCTCCACGCAATCGCGCCGCGCGCAGCCGCGCCTCGGTATAGCGCACGAGCGCCCGCGTTGCGCGCTCGCTGGAGCGGAAGATGCAGACGCCCTGCTCCATCAGCTTGTCGGCCATCGGGTCGAACAACGGGCCACCGTCAATGAAGGCCACGACGGGTTTCGGACAGGATGCGACCAGCCCCGGCAGCGTCTGGACAATGCTCTCCGGGCTGTCGATGTCGTAGCCCTCCCGCGCGCTCTTCTTGAGTGACCTGACCACGGGGGAGGTCGGGTCGAGTCCGACGACGACGGAGTCGACGTCCGGCTCGGCGGCCATGGCCTCGGTGCAAAACAAGTGAACCTCGTCGTCCGCCGCCGGGTTGATGTCGAACGGGTTCCTGACTTCCATGAGCGCATCGAGCTTCTTGGACTTCAGTATCGCTACCAGCCGCTCCCGGGTCGATGGTCCGATCGCGGCCAGAGACATGGAGAAGTCGCCCACCTGGATGCTGTCGCCGATGGCCACCGTGTCGTAGCCCGCGCCGGCCAGGGCGCCGAGTCGCTTGCCGCGGACGACCTTCTTGCTCAGGCAGTCCGCGATGTAGAACAGGTCGCTGAACTCGCTGACGTCGGTCGCGATCAGCGCGCCGGCCTGCGTGAGCACGGACAGGCATACTTCGTAGTCGCCCGCGATCGAAGCCGTGTGGCCCATCGCGGCCTGCTTGCCGGCGACGGATTGTCCGGCCTTGTAAATGACGACCTGCTTGCCGGCAAGGG
>JAPLRD010000176.1 GCA_026399375.1 Pseudomonadota bacterium | reverse complement strand
CCGCGCGCTCGAATGGTTTGCCGCCCGACGCCGGTTCGCGATCGAAATCAGTGAGCACGCGTACGGCTCCGGCGCCTACCGCAAGCACGGCCTGTTCCTGCCTCAAGCCACCGAGGCCGCGATCCGCGCCGCCGACGCGATTCTCCTTGGCGCCGTCGGCGGCACCGACGAAGACGCGATTCCGCGCGCCGCGCGCAATGCCGGCAGCCTGCCCTACGTGCGCCGGTCGCTGGAGCTGTTCGCGAACCTGCGCCCCATCGTCACCATTCCCGCGCTGCACGAAGCCTCGTCGCTGAAGAACCGCGTGCTCGAAGGCGTGGATTTCATCATCGTCAGGGAACTCATAGGCGGCATCTATTTCGGTCAGCCGCGCGGCATCGAAACGCTGCCGGACGGCCAGCGGCGCGGCTTCAATACACAGACTTATACCAGCTCGGAAATCCGCCGCATCGCGCGCTTCGCCTTCGAACTCGCGCGCTCGCGCCGCAGCCGTGTGTGCTCGGTGGACAAGGCGAACGTGATGGAGGCGGGCGTGCTGTGGCGCGAGGAAGTCCAGGCGCTGCGCGACGCCGAGTTTTCCGATGTCGAACTGCGCCACCTGTACGTCGACAATTGCGCCATGCAGCTGGTGCGCGCGCCCTCGCAGTTCGACGTCGTCGTCACCGACAATATCTTCGGCGACATTCTTTCGGATTGCGCAGCGATGGCCGCGGGTTCGCTCGGCATGCTGCCCTCGGCGTCACTGGGCCCCGTCGATCAGTCGGGGCGCCGCGCCGCGCTGTACGAGCCGGTCCACGGCAGCGCGCCCGACATCGCGGGCCGCGGCATCGCCAACCCGCTGGGCGCGATACTCAGCGTCGCCATGATGCTGCGGCTGTCGTTCGCGCGCGCCGACGATGCCGCACTTCTGGAGCACGCGGTGGGCGCGGCGCTGGCAAACGGCGCGCGCACGGCCGACATCTGCGAGCCGGGCAAGCCCAGGATTTCCTGCAGCCAGATGGGAGACGCGGTGTTGCGGGAACTGGAACGCCTGGCCTGAATTTCTACCTGCGAGGCATCACTCGACCTTGATGCCGCCGTCGCGCACCACCTTGCTCCACTTGGCGATGTCGGACTTGAGGTGGGCCGCGAGTTCGGCCGGCGTGCTGGTCACAGGCTGCATGCCCAGCACCGCCAGGCGCTCGCGCACCTCCGGCAGCGCCATGACGCGGCCGACTTCGGCGTGCAGGCGCTCGATCACCGCGGCCGGCGTGGCGGCCGGCACGAACAGCGCCAGCCAGATGTTGGTTTCGTACCCCGGCACGCCCTGCTCGGCGATGGTCGGCAGCGCGGGCAGGTCCGGGCTGCGTTTGAGGCTGGCCACGCCCAGAGCCTTGACCTTGCCCGACTTGATGCTCGGCAGCGCCGAATTCATCGCGTCGAACATCACCTGAATCTGGCCCGCGAACAGGTCCTGCGCCGCCGGCGCCTGGCCCTTGTACGGAACGTGGATGTAGGCGATTCCGGTCTGGTTGCGAAAGAGTTCCGCGCCGAGGTGATAGGTGCTGCCTATGCCGGACGACCCGTAGGCCAGCTTGTCCGGGTTGGCTTTGGCGTAGGCGATGAACTCCTGCACGTTGTTCGCCGGCACGGAAGGATGCACGACGAGGACGTTTTCGATCACGGCGACCAGGGACACCGGCGCAAAATCCTTGACCGAATCGTAGGGCAGCTTGGTCGACAGCGCCGGGCTCGCGGCCATGATGCTGCTGGTGCCGAACAGTATGGTCGACCCGTCCGGCGCCGATTTGGCCACGTGCTCGGTGCCGATCGCACCGGTCGCGCCAAGTTTGTTCTCGACGATGAAGGATCGCTTGTAGGCCTGGCCCAGAAACGGCGCGATCACGCGCGCGGCGATGTCGGTCGGCCCGCCGGCGGCGAAGGGCACGACCAGGCGCACCGGCCCCGTGCCCTGTGCCAGGGCCGGTGTGTTCGAGAGGATGGCGATGACCGCGCCGAAAAGGGCGCAGCGCAGGGTGCTCAGCATGATGTGCTCCAACGCAGGCCCGCGAGCCGATCTCGCGGGCTGGCCGACACCCTATAACAAAACCACCCTAGGCGTCCACGTCCGGGATCAACCCACCATCGCCATCCACGGCAAACCTACCAGCAGGTACACGGCGATGAACAACACGCCGAAGATCGCCCCCAGTTTCCAGTAGTCCGCGGTCGGCAGATAGCCCGAGCCGTAGTACACGGGGCTGGGCCCGGTCGCGTACGGCGTGAGTATGCCCATCAAACCGAGCGTGAAGGCGAGCGACAAAGCGAATTGCAGCATGTTGATGCCGGGAATGGCGGAACCCACGGCCAGCATCACCGGCAGCATCGCGGTGGTATGCGCCGTGATGCTGGCGAACAGGTAGTGCGTGAAGAAGAACACCAGTATCAGCACGACCATCGCCAGCGTGGGCGAGAACCCGGTCATGTGCGCCGCGATGGCATCGGCGAACCATTTTACGAACCCGACCCGGGAGAGGCCGTCGGCGAGCGCGACCAGGGTCGCGAACCACGCCAGCGTATTCCACGCCGCTTTGTTGGTGATCATGTCCTCCCAGGAAAAGACAGTTGTCAGCAGCATCAGCGAAATGATGGTCAGCGCCACTGTCGTTGCATTGATCACGTCGCCGCCGAAGATCCACATGGCCAGCGCCAGCATGACCAGCGCGGCGAGCAGGATTTCGCGCACGCTCATGCTGCCCATCTGGCCGAGTTCCTTCGCCGCCCATTTCGGAACTTCGCTGCTTTCCTTCACTTCCGGCGGATAGAGCCAGTAGGTCACGATCGGAACCAGGATCAGCAGTATGACGGCTACCGGCAGGAAGGCGACGCACCACTGCGTCCAGCTGATGTCGAGCTTGGCGGTCTTCTTGATCATTTCCACCGCGAGCAGATTGGGCGCAAGCGCGGTGACGAACATCGAACTGGTGACGCAGGTGCCGGCGATGGCCACCCACATCAGATAAGAACCGATGCGGCGCGCCGAAGGATCGTTCGGCTTGGATTCGTACAGGGCCGGCAGATTGCGGATCACCGGGTAGATGGTGCCGCCGCTGCGCGCGGTGTTGGAGGGCGTGAACGGCGAGAGCAGCGTGTCGGCTGCGACGATGGCGTAGCCCAGCGTCAGCGTGCGCCTTCCCATCAGCTTGACCAGTTCGAGGGCGATCCGGCGCCCCAGCCCGGTTTTTTCGTAGGCCATGGCGAACATGAATGCGCCAAATATGAGCCATACCGTGGCGTTGGAAAATCCCGACAGCGCCCAACTGAGGGACGCGTTCACCGCCTTGAAGCCCGGTTTTGCGAGTTCCTGCGGACCGTACAACACCCACGGCGCGAGTACCGCCACCACGGTCACGCCGATGACGCCGATCGCGCCGCCGGGGAGCGGTTCCAGCATCAGCCCGACAATGACCCCGGCGAAGATGGCGAAGAAATACCAGGCGTGCTGCGCCAGGCCGTCCGGCGCAGGACACAAGGCCAGCGCCACCGTCATGGCAATGGGCGCGAGTGCGCGCCAGGGAAACGTACTGTGTGGAATATGATCCGACAGGACCTGCGAGGGCCCCGTTCCGTGCGCGAGAGTGGACATGGCAGAACTCCTTTCTACTGTGGCCGCGGGAAACGCGACCTTTCCCGCTTAGTTTGGTCCTGCTGCGGTGCCGTATCTTGACAATCGTCAAGGTGTAGTCGCAGCGCGCAAGAGGCGGCGCTAGCGTGAAAACCGAAAGAAAACCGGGTGACGCCGCAGCACCCGTGAAGCGCGCCACGCACGCATGACGCATGCAGGAAATCCGCCCTCAGACCGTCAGCGTGCGGATCCGGGGAGCGCGGGACCGGTGTGCGCCCCCATTCTCAGCTGAAGGCAGCCGGGTTCAGGCCGCCTTGGTGCGTTTGGCGTTGGCCATCAATAGCGCGATGGCGCAGGACGCGGCGCGCGCTTCGGCGCTGTCGGCCCGGCTGGTGAGCACGACCGGCACGCTCGCGCCCACCACCACGCCCGAAAGCAGCGCGTCGGCGAGGTACTCCAGTTGCTTCGCCAGCATATTGCCCGATTCGAGATCCGGCACCACCAGAATGTCGGCGCGCCCGGCCACGGCGGAGTTGATCCCCTTGGTCTTGGCGGCGACGATGGACACTGCGTTGTCGAACGCGAGCGGCCCGTCGAGGATGCCGCCGGTGATCTGGCCGCGGTCCGCCATTTTGCACAGTGCGCTCGCGTCTATGGTGGCGCGCATTTTGGCGGTCACCGTTTCCACCGCCGCCAGGATCGCCACCTTGGGCTCGGGCACGCCAAGTACGTGCGCAAGGTCGATCGCGTTCTGCACGATGTCCACCTTGTCGTCCAGGCTCGGTTCGATGTTGATCGCGGCGTCGGTGATCAGCAGCGCGCGCGGATAGGTTGGCACGTCGGCGATGAACACGTGGCTCACGCGCCGCTCTGTGCGCAGGCCGATCCCGGCGGCGACGACCGCGCCCATGAACTCGTCCGTATGCAGCGAGCCCTTCATCAGCGCTTCTGCGCGCCCGGCGCGCACCAGCGCCACGGCCTGTGCCGCGGCGTCGTGGCTGTGGGGGACGTCGATGATCTCCATGGAACCCAGATCGAATTCCTGCTCGCGCGCGACGGCGCGGATCTTTGCCGTCGGACCGACCAGGATGGGCACGATCAGCCCGGCCTCGGCGGCGGTGATGACGCCGCGCAACGATTCCGCGTCACACGGGTGCGCCACCGCCATCAGCACCGGCGCCATGCCCTTGGTGCGATCGAGCAGATGCTGATAACGCGCGCCGCGGTCGAGCAGGGTCACCTCCGGCATCTCGATGCGCTCGCGCTTGATCTTCTCGGTCGGCGCCAGCACCTCGGCCGTTCCGGCGATGACCTTCTGCCCGTCCTGGTTGGTGCACAGGCAGTCGAAAATGATGTGGTGGTTGTGGTCGAACTTGCGCGTCGCCTTCAGTGTCACGGTGATGATGTCGCCCAGGCTGACCGGGCGCGAAAAGTGCAGCGTCTGGTCGATGTAGATGGTGCCAGGCCCGGGAAATTGCGTCCCGAGCACGGTCGAGATCAGCGCGCCGCCCCACATGCCGTGTGCGATCACCTCGCGGAACATGCTGCTCTTGGCGTACTCCGGATCGACATGGGCGGGATTCACGTCGCCCGACATGATGGCGAACAGCTGGATGTCCTGCGGCTTGAGCGTGCGCGTGAGGGTGGCAACGTCGCCTATCTGGATTTCGTCGTAGGTGCGGTTTTCGATGTAATTCATGGGGGTCATGGTCACTGCCTCGGATCGTTGGGTATGCCTGAATTTATTCCAGAAACAGCCCGTATTTGTTGCGAATAATCAAACTACCAACGCGCCTTTGACCTAGATCATGCGATGCCGCGCCCTTGTCCTTGAGCCGCACGCATTGGCGTGATACCTTGCAGCAGCATGATTGCTAACGCCTTTGGGACAGTTCGGATACCAGGGAGAGGACCCAGACCATGACCGACGCCACGAGCGCCTTCTACGACGGGCAATATAACGCCCGCGCCATGATTCCAGACCATCCCCAGATTTTCGCGCGCTGGAAGGTGCGATCGCAGGAGGCGCGCGCGCAACTGCCCTGCCACCTCGACATTCCCTATGGCGCCGGCAAGTCGGAAAGACTGGATATCTTTCCGGCCGCGGGCAAGAGCGAAGCACTGCTGGTGTTCATTCACGGAGGTTACTGGAGGTCGCTGGACAAGGGCGATTTTTCCTTTCTCGCGCGCGAATTCAACCGTCGCGGCGTGACCGTGGCCCTGCCCAACTACGCGCTCTGCCCGAAAGTCGGCATCGAAGACATCGTCAAGCAGAACCTGCTCGCGATCGCCTGGCTGTGGCACTACGGCGCGCGCTACGGCGTCAACCCCGGCAGGCTGTACATGGCTGGGCACTCGGCCGGGGGCCACCTGACGGCGATGATGCTGGCCGCGCGCTGGAACGTCTACATGCCCGAACTGCCCTACAACCTGATCAAGGGCGGCCTCGCGATCAGCGGCATCTACGACCTGGAACCCCTGGTGCAGGCGCCGTTCGTGAATCAGGACCTGAAGCTGGACAAAGCGACGGCGCACCGGCTCAGCCCCGTCCACATTCCCCCGGCGACCACCGCCCCGCTCTATACCGCGGTCGGCGGCGACGAATCGGACGAGTTCAAGCGCCAGGCCGCGCTTATTGCCCGGACCTGGCGCTATGCCTTTGCCGGCGAGATTCCCGCGCCCGGGCGCAACCATCTGACCGTGGTGGAGGAACTCGCGAATCCGGGTAGCGCCCTGTTCAGGGGCGCGATCGGCATGATGGGGCTATAGGAACCCGGACAATGGATCCGCGCACGCTGCTCATCGAAAGTTTTCAGGCTGCGGTCGGCGCCGCCGACCCGCTGAAAATATTGCCGCAACATCTGCCGCAGCCGCCCGCGGGCAAGACGCTGGTGGTCGGAGCGGGCAAGGCCGCCGCATCGATGGCGCTCGCGGTCGAGCAGCACTCACGCGCTATCGGCACGGCCCGCTCACGAACAGGATCAAAATCATAGAGGCCGGGCACCCGGTCCCGGACGAGAGCGGCGAAAAGGCGGCGCAGGAAATTCTGCGGCGCGTGAAGATTCTCGGACCGAACGACCTGCTGCTGATGCTCGTGTCGGGCGGCGGATCCAGCCTGCTGAGCCTGCCCGCCGAGGGCATCAGCATGGACGAACTGAAGGCGACGACCAGGGAACTATTGCGCTGCGGTGCCCCGATCCAGGACATGAATACGGTGCGCAAGCACATATCCAGCATCCAGGGCGGAAGGCTGGCCGCGGCGTGCAAGGCGCGGGTGCTGGCGCTGATCGTCTCCGACGTGACCGGCGACGATCCCACGCACATCGGGTCCGGGCCCTGCGCGCCCGATCCCAGCACCTATCAGGACGCGCTGGACATCATCGCCCGCTTCGGGGTCGAGGCGCCGCCGGTTGTAATGACGCATCTGCACCGCGGCGTGCGCGGCGAAATCGCAGAAACGCCGAAGCCGGGAGACAAATTGTTCACGCGCGTCGAGAACCGGGTCATCGCCACGGCCCAGGGCTCGCTGCAGGCGGCAGCGGCTTTTTTTCGCGACAGGGGAATCACGCCGGCGGTCCTCGGCGACAGCGTCACCGGCGAAGCGAGCGAAGTGGCGAAAGTCTACGCCGCGCTGGCGCGCCAGATCAAGGATAGGGGCGAGCCGCTCAAGCCGCCGGTGGCCCTGATTTCCGGCGGCGAATGCACGGTCACCGTGCGCGGCAAAGGCCGCGGCGGACGCTGCGCGGAGTTTCTGCTGTCGCTGGCGATCGAACTTGGGGGCATGCCCGACGTCCATGCGCTGGCCTGCGACACCGACGGCATAGACGGGTCGGAGGACAACGCCGGCGCGGTGTTGGCGCCGGACTCGCTCGCCCGCGCAGCCGCCTCCGGCGCCGCCGCGAAGAAACTGCTGGCCGACAACGACGGTTACAGCTTTTTCGAGTGCCTGAACGATTTGGTGGTAACCGGTCCGACACGCACCAATGTCAATGATTTTCGGGTCATACTTATGGTATAAGAATCATTCGTATTTTCATATCCCCGGGAGGATGAATGAAGAACCTGAAAATCGCGCTGGGCATTATCCTGGCGCTCGCAACGTTTTGCGCCTCGGCGCAAAGCGGAAAAATAGAAGTGCAGTGGCTGGGCAATGCCGCGATGAAAATCACCACGATAAGCGGCAAGGTGATCGTCATCGATCCATACCTGATCAACAATCCGAAGACGCCGCCCGAATACAAGAAACTGGAGGCATTGGGCAAGGTCGATCTGATCCTGGTCACCCACGGGCATGGCGACCACTTCGGCGACGCGCCGGCACTGGCAAAATTGAACAACGCACCGGTGTGGGGGCCTGCCGGCATGAACCAGTCGGTGATCACGCTCGGCATTCTTCCGGCCGAACTGGCGCCGCGCATGGGCAAGGGCGGAACCATCATGCCTTTTGGCCCTAACATCAAGATCACGGCGACTCACGCGGAGCATTCCTCGGAACTGATGTGGAAAAATCCGGCCACCGGCAAGGACGAGACGCATGTGGGCGGCGAGCCGGTGGGCTACATCATCGAGCTCGAAAACGGTTTCAAGATCTACCACATGGGCGACACCGGGATTTTCGGCGACATGAAACTGATCGGCGAGTACTACAAGCCCGATCTGATCATAAAGACGCGGCGTATGTGACCAAGTATTTCCTCAGACCGAAATTCGCGATCCCGATGCACTACGCAACCAACGCGTTCCTCAAGGGAACGCCGGAGGAGTACATGGATGCGTTGGGCAAGAACTCAGCCGACGTGCTCTACCTGAAACCGGGCGAGAAAGTTACGTTCTGATTGGACGCAAGGGCCGCGCCCGGCGAGGGCGAGGGCGCGGCTGCCGCGGGAGCTGCGCTCAGGCCCAGGCGACCGCGCAGCCGATCTTGAGGCCCAGCGACTGCGCCGCATGACCGCAGTTGACCGCGATCTCGACCAGTCCCTGGCTGTTTTCATACCAGAAGGCCGCGCCTTCGGCCACTTCGGAATAGACGCGCGCATACGGCACTCTGTGCTCGCCGACAGCCAGCAGGCCTTCGCGCGGAATGCCGCGCGCCCGGATACCGGTATGGGCGTTGCCGTAGTGATCGACGTAGATGATCTGCGGCAAGTCGTCACCGCCGAATTCCACGTCGAATTCGCCGGCGTGCTCGAACCAGCCTTTGGGCAGGCTGCCCTGCAGCGCGAGCGTCGCCGCGACCGGGGCGAACAGGTCCCGACCGTGGAAGGAATCCGAAAGCTGCTCCGGCTGCCAGACGATGCGCCAGCAATCGCCCTTGGCCGCGCGCGCGCCGACCACGGAAAGCAGGCCGTTGTCCGGCCCGACGTACCAGCGATCATCGGCCTTTACCACCAGGGGATTGCGCAATCCGCCGACGCCGGGATCGACCACGGTCATGAACACGCTCTCTTCGGCGAACCAGCCGACCATCGCTGCCAGCAGGTGCGCGCTGGCGCGCACGTTGAAGGCGGGCGCTTCGTGCAGCAGATCGATCACCGGAACTCCCGGCGCCAGCCGCTGCAGCACCGCCTTCACCTGCCCGACGTAAAGGTCTCCCGCGCCAAAATCGGTAAACAGGACGATCGCCATAGGCGCATTGTATCCCCAGAAAGTAAAAAGCCGGCACTCGGCCGGCTTTTTGGGGGGGCAACAGACTTTATCAGGACTTCGCTTCGGCCACGGCAGCCGCTTCCGCAGGTTCCGGACGGTCCATCAGTTCGACCAGGGCCATGGGCGCATTGTCGCCCTGACGAAAGCCGTACTTGAGTATGCGCAGGTATCCGCCGTTTCTCTTCGCGTAGCGGGGACCGAGTTCGTTGAACAGCTTGGTCACCATGTCGCGGTCGCGCAGGCGGTTGAACGCCAGGCGACGGTTGGCGACCGTCGCGACCTTGCCCAGCGTGATCATCGGCTCGACCACGCGGCGCAGTTCCTTCGCTTTCGGCAGCGTAGTCTTGATGACCTCGTGCTTCAGCAGCGAATTGGTCATGTTACGCAGCATGGCCAGACGGTGGCTGCTGGTTACGTTGAGTTTTCTCAGTCCTAAGCGGTGACGCATGTTCTTGCCTCTTTTTTTCTGCCCCGGTTTCGAGGGCGATATCCCTTTACCGCCAAACGTTCAAGCGCGGCCTGCCCCAAACGGGCGGGCCCGGCTCAGACGCGTGCGACTTCCAGTCCTGCGGGCGGCCAGTTCTCCAGCTTCATGCCCAGTGTCAGCCCGCGCGAGGCCAGCACTTCCTTGATCTCGTTGAGCGATTTGCGGCCCAGATTCGGCGTCTTCAGCAACTCGGTCTCGGTGCGCTGGATCAGGTCGCCGATGTAATAGATGTTCTCCGCCTTCAGGCAGTTGGCCGAGCGCACCGTCAGTTCCAGGTCGTCCACCGGACGCAGCAGAATCGGGTCCACCTGCGGCGCCTTGACCGGCTCGCTGGCAATCGGCGTGCCTTCCAGAGCGGCGAACACAGATAACTGGTCCACCAGGACGCGCGCGGCGTAGCGTATCGCCTCTTCCGGCTCGACCACGCCGTTCGTCTCGATGTCCATGATCAGTTTGTCGAGGTCGGTGCGCTGTTCCACACGCGCCGATTCGACCGCGTAGCTGACGCGGCGCACGGGCGAGAAGGAGGCGTCGAGAATGATCTTGCCGATTCCCTTGGTCTCTTCCGGGGCCGCGCGCATGTTGCCGGGCTCGTAGCCGCGGCCGCGCTCGACCTTGATCTGCATCTCGAGCTTGCCGCCGGGCGACAGATGCGCGATGACGTGCTCCGGATTGATGATCTCGACATCGTGCGACACCTCGATGTCGGCGGCGGTGACGGCGCCCTCGCCCTTCTTCTTCAGCGTCAGCAGGGCTTCGGTGCGGTTGTGCACTTTCAGCACCACGCCTTTCAGGTTGAGCAGGATGTCGACCACGTCTTCCTGCACGCCGTCGATGGTCGAGTATTCGTGCAGCACGCCCGAGATCTGCACCTCGGTCGGGGCAAAACCCGGCATCGAGGACAGCAGCACGCGCCGCAGCGCGTTGCCCAGCGTGTGGCCGTAGCCCCGCTCGAAAGGCTCCATCACGACTTTGGCGTGATTCGGAGCGATGCTCTGCACGTCGATAATGCGCGGTTTCAGAAATCCACTGCTTTGCATGGAGGTTCCTCTGGGAAGCTTTGACGATTACTTCGAGTACAGTTCGACTACCAGGCTTTCGTTGATGGTCGAAGGCAGCTCGGTGCGCTGCGGTTTGGCCTTGAACGTGCCCTTCAGGCCGGTGCTGTCCACCTGCAGCCACTCGGGGATGCCGCGCGATGCTGCCGCCGCGGACGCACCCTTGATGCGCAGCTGATTCTTGGCCTTGTCGGCCACCTCGACGACGTCGCCCGCCTTCACGTGGTAGGAAGGAATGTTGACGCGCTTGCCGTTGACCATGACGCCGTTGTGGCGCACGACCTGGCGCGCTTCGTTGCGCGAGGCGCCGAAGCCCATGCGGAAGCACACCGTGTCCAGGCGCGACTCGAGCATCTGCAGCAGGCTCTCGCCGGTGATGCCCTTCTGGCGCGCGGCCTCGAAGTAGATGCCGCGGAACTGGCGCTCGAGGATGCCGTAGATGCGGCGGATTTTCTGTTTCTCGCGCAGCTGCTTGCCGTAATCAGAGAGGCGCTGGCCGCTCTTCTGGCCGTGCTGGCCGGGCGCGTAGGCGCGGCGCTCGACGGCGCATTTATCGGTAAAGCACTTCTCGCCTTTGAGGAACAGCTTCTCGCCCTCGCGGCGGCACTGGCGGCATTTCGGGTCTAGGTTGCGGGCCACTTTCCAGTCTCCTATTAGATCCGGCGACGCTTGGGCGGGCGGCAACCGTTGTGCGGTACCGGCGTCACATCGCTGATGCTGGTGATCTTCAGTCCGATGGCGTTCAGGGCGCGCACGGCGGACTCGCGTCCGGGGCCGGGGCCCTTGATGCGCACCTCGACGTTCTTCACGCCGCATTCCTGCGCCGCTTTGCCCGCCTGTTCAGCGGCGATCTGCGCCGCGAACGGGGTGCTCTTGCGCGAGCCCTTGAAACCGGCGCCACCAGAAGTCGCCCACGAGAGCGCGTTGCCCTGGCGGGCGGTTATGGTGATGATGGTGTTGTTGAACGACGCGTGGACATGCGCGATGCCTTCGGCGACGTTCTTCTTCACCTTCTTGCGCACTCGCGCCGATGCGGTCGCGTTCGTGCTCGGGGGTTTTGCCATTTGTGCTTTCCTCTACGTATCCGTTGATCCGGGCTTTAGGTCTTGGTCGCCGCGGATTTCATCTTGATGGCGGCCTTGCGCGGCCCCTTGCGCGTGCGCGCGTTGGTGCGCGTGCGCTGTCCGCGCACGGGCAGGCCCTTGCGATGGCGCGAGCCGCGATAGCAGCCCAGGTCCATCAGGCGCTTGATCGACATCGACACTTCGCGCCGCAGGTCGCCCTCGACGGTGAATTTGGCCACCTCTTCGCGCAAGCGCTCCATGTCGGAATCCGACAGGTCCTTGACCTTGGTCGATGTCCCGATTTTCGCGGCAACGCAAATTGCCTGCGCGCGGGCACGCCCGATGCCGAAGATCGCCGTCAGCGCGATCTCCGCGTGTTGGTGGTTTGGAATGTTGACGCCTGCGATACGGGCCATTAGTTCACTCCAAGAATGCGAAACCGATAATTATAGCTTGATATCATCATCTCTGCCAATCAGTTAGCCTTGACGCTGTTTATGCCGCGGATTGGTGCAAATGACGCGCACCACGCCCTTCCTGCGAATCACCTTGCAGTTGCGGCACATCTTTTTTACCGATGCCTGTACTTTCATGGTTCTCTCCTGCTCTGCCCCGGTCCGCCCGGCTGTGTCATGCCCGGACTACTTCGCGCGAAAAACGATCCGCGCTCTTGTCAAATCATACGGCGTCAGTTCCACCGTCACCTTGTCGCCGGGCAGAATGCGGATGTAATGCATCCGCATCTTGCCGGAGATATGTCCCAACACGACGTAGCCGTTTTCCAGCTTTACCCTGAAGGTCGCGTTCGGGAGATTCTCTACGATCTCCCCCTGCATCTCGATTACGTCTTCTTTCGCCATCAGCGTGTTGGGAAGCCCGCACCCTTGAAATTGGCCTTCTTCAACAGACTTTCGTACTGGTGCGACATGATGTACGCCTGCACCTGCGACATGAAATCCATGGTTACCACCACGATGATCAGCAGCGACGTTCCGCCGAAATAGAAGGGCACGTTCCATTTCAGGATCATGAATTCGGGCAGCAGGCACACCAGGGTCACGTACACCGCGCCGGCCATGGTGAGCCGCGTCAGAATCTTCTCCAGATAGCGCGCGGTCTGGTCCCCCGGGCGTATGCCCGGAACGAAAGCGCCGCTCTTTTTCAGGTTGTCCGCGGTGTCCTTCGGGTTGTACTGCAGCGCGGTATAGAAGAAACAGAAAAAGATGATCGCGCCCGAATACAGCATGACGTAGATCGGCTGGCCGGGCGACAGCGTGGCGGAGATGTCACGCAACCAACTCATGTTCTCGCTCTGCCCGAACCAGC
>JAPLRD010000007.1 GCA_026399375.1 Pseudomonadota bacterium | reverse complement strand
CGGCGGCAACGCGCGCCGGTAGCAGGCCGCATATTCAACCGCCGCGCCGCGCGCGCGCAGCGTGTCGCCGAGCAGTTCACGGCCGCCGTCACCGCGAAAAATCACCACGCGCTTGCCGGCGACATCCTGCAACTCGGGCAGGGCCAGCAAGGCTTCGCTGTCGAAACCCTGTGCCGGCACGATGACCGCCTCAAAACCATGGCTGTGCAGCGCCCGCGCGCTCGCGCTGCCGACCGCCGCCACGCGCAACCCGGGCGGCCAGCTGCTCCGCGCGCCAACCTGCGAGAGCCCCCTGTGCACCGCGTTGGCGCTGATAAACACCGCGAGATCGAACAGGTCGAGCCGTTCCAGGAGTGCCGCCAACGGCCGCGAATCCGTCGCCTCCAGGATCTCCAGCGTCGGAAACAGCACCGGTTCGGCGCCGGCCGCGCGAATCAGGCCGGCAAGCTGCGCCGCCTGCCCGGCGGGCCGTGTCAGCACGACGCGGCGCCCGGCGAGGCCGCGCGAACTCATAGCAATGCGGCTAGGATTCTGTCGGCACCTTGTGCGCGCAGCTCGGCCGCGAGGCGGTTGCCCAGTTCCTCCGGCGATCCGGACGGACCGGAAACTTCCGCCCTCACCATGCTCTTGCCGTCGGGATTCGCCACCAGGCCGCGCAGTTCCAGCGTCGCGCCGGTCACCACGGCGTAGGCGGCGAGCGGCAGCTGGCAGCTTCCGCCCAGCGCCCGGCTCACGGCGCGTTCGGCGCGCACTGCAAGTTCGCTGGCGCGGTGATTGAGAGCCGACAGGCACTGCGCGATGTCGCTGCGCTCGGCGCGGTGCTCGATCGCGAGCGCACCCTGCCCCGCGGCGGGGAGACTTTGCTCCGCCGTCAGGACCGAGCGGATGCGGGACGCAAGACCGAGCCGCTTCAGGCCGGCGGCGGCGAGGATGATGGCGTCATGTTCGCCGCGGTCCAGCTTGGCCAGACGCGTGTCCAGATTGCCGCGCAGGCTGTTCACCATCAGCTGCGGATAGCGGCTCCGGAGCTGCGCCTCGCGCCGCAGGCTGGAAGTGCCGACCATGGCGCCCGCGGGCAGGGCTTCGAGGCCGTCGAACTTGTTGGAAACGAAGGCGTCGCGCGGATCTTCGCGCTCCATGATCGCGCCCAGGGCGAAGCCCGGCGGCAGTTCCATCGGCACGTCCTTGGCCGAATGCACGGCCAGATCGGCCCGCCCCTCGGCCATCGCCAGTTCCAGCTCTTTCACGAACAGGCCCTTGCCGCCGATCTTCGCCAGCGAGGTGTCCAGAATCTCGTCCCCGCGCGTCGACAGGGCGAGGAGTTCGACCTGGCATTGCGGAAACAATCCGCGCAGCCGGTCGCGCACATGCTCCGCCTGCCACAGGGCGAGGCGGCTCTGGCGCGTGGCAATGACGATACGTTCTGGTTGGCTCAAGACGGGATTCTTATGGGGATTAGACGCGCCGAATTCTAGCATGCCTCGCGGCGCTCTCAGCCTGCGGCGAGCTCCCTCACGATCGGCCACTGGCGCCGGCTGACGGGGAGTTTTTCCGCGCAGCCTTCGAGCAGCACCAGCCAGCCCTGCTCGCCGTCCTCCACATCTGCCTTTTCGAAACCGCGTATGCGCGCTTTGGCGACCAGGGCATTGCGGTGCACGCGCACGAAGAAATCGGCGAACTCCTGTTCCAGGTGGGTGAGCGACTCCTCCAGCAGGTATTCGTGCTCCGCGGTGCGGATGGTGACGTATTTCAGCTCCGCCTTGAGGTAGACGATGTCGGCCACGGGCACGAGGCGGATGCGTCCGCGTTCGGGCACCGACAGATTGCGCCGCGGCGCGCTATCCAGGCCGCGCAGGTCTTCGCGCGCGGGGGCACGCAGGCTGTGCGCGCGTTCGAGCGCGACCTGCAGCCGCGCGCGGCGCACCGGCTTCAGCAAATAGTCGATCGCGCGCAATTCGAACGCCTGGATCGCGTATTCATCGTACGCGGTGACGAAAATGATCGCCGGCGGCGCATCGAGCGCGAGCGCATGGCGCGCGAATTCGATGCCGCTCATCTGCGGCATGCGTATGTCCACCAGCACCAGGTCTGCCGGCACGGTCGCCAGCAGCTCGAGCGCCTCGCGCCCGTTGGCGGCCTCGCCCACCACCACCGCCCTGGCCGTTGCCGCGCAATCGGCGATCAATTCCTTCAGGCGCGAGCGCGCCGGCGCCTCGTCGTCGACCAGCATCACCCGCAGGGCGCCGCTCATTCCCGCCCCCGGCAACGACGCGGGATGCTCGGGACAGAGCGCGAATTGCCTAAATCCGGCAGAGAGTCGATGGACCCAATTTGATCTATACTAGGCACAGTTAAGAGCTTATTTGAATATGAGGGGAACCATCCCCTCATGCTCCCCTAAATCAGAGGCCATTTCGACAATCCCGAAATGGCTCAATGGTGTTGAAAGCAAAGTCAAAGTGAATGGGCGCGGCAGCGCCTGTTTTTTTCGATTCTGACCGCATTCAGGGCAATGAGCAAGAACACGCGTAAGAAACCATCCGTCGCCGCCTGGTCCGGCCGCTTTTCCGAGCCGGTGAGCGAATTGGTCCAGCGCTACACGGGCTCGGTCACGTTCGACAAGCGCCTGGCCGAGCACGACATCCGCGGGTCGCTCGCGCATGCGCACATGCTCGCGGCATGCGGGGTGATCTCCAAACGCGACGTGGCCGCGATCGAATCGGGCATGCGCACCATCCTGGCCGAAGTGCGCAGCGGAAAATTCAAATGGTCGATCGCAGCGGAGGACGTGCATCTCAATATTGAGCGCCGGCTGACCGCCCTCGTCGGCGATGCCGGCAAGCGCCTGCACACCGCGCGCTCGCGCAACGACCAGGTGGCGACCGACGTGCGCCTGTGGCTGCGCGACGCGATCGACGCGCTCGGACTGCAACTCGCGGCGCTGCAAAGCAGCCTCGTCGGCCTGGCCGAGCGCCACGCCGGCACGGTCATGCCCGGTTTCACCCACCTTCAAGTCGCGCAACCGGTGACCTTCGGCCACCATCTGATGGCGTATTTCGAAATGTTCGCCCGCGACCGGGAGCGCCTCGCCGATTGCCGCAGGCGCGTGAACCGGCTGCCGTTGGGCGCGGCCGCGCTCGCCGGAACCTCCTATCCGATCGACCGCGCCATGGTGGCGGAGGAACTGGGTTTCGACGGCGTGTGCGAGAACTCGCTCGATGCCGTGTCGGACCGGGACTTCGCCATCGAGTTCTGCGCCGCAGCCGCGCTCGTCATGACCCACATTTCGCGCCTGTCGGAAGAGCTGGTGCTGTGGATGAGCCCGCGCTACCGCTTCATCCGCCTGCCCGACCGTTTCTGCACCGGATCGTCGATCATGCCGCAGAAGAAGAACCCCGACGTGCCCGAGCTCGCGCGCGGCAAGACCGGCCGCGTGACCGGCCATCTGATGGCGCTTCTGATGCTGATGAAGTCGCAGCCGCTCGCCTACAACAAGGACAACCAGGAGGACAAGGAGCCCCTGTTCGACAGCGTCGACACGCTCGCCGACACGCTGGCGATTTTCACCGACATGGTGGCCGGCGTCGAGGTCGACGAGCGCGCGATGCGCGCCGCCGCGGCCGAGGGATTTTCGACCGCGACCGACCTTGCCGACTATCTGGTGAAAAAGGGACTGCCGTTTCGCGACGCGCACGAGGCGGTGGCGCGCGCGGTGCGCGCCGCCGAGGCGCGCGGCTGCGACCTGCCCGAACTCGGCCTGGCCGAATTGCGCCGGTTTTCCCCCCTGGTCGGAACCGACGTGTTCAAAGTGCTCACGCTCGAAGGCTCGCTCGCCAGCCGCAACCACGTGGGCGGCACGGCGCCGGCCCGGGTGCGCGCCGCGGTGAAGCGCGCGCGCAAGGCTTTGAAGTAGACACGCCATGGAAAAGATCGGCAAATACCAGGTCGTGAAAAAGCTGGGCGAAGGCGCCACCAGCGAAGTGCACCTGTGCCACGACCCCTTCGCCAACCGCGACGTCGCCATCAAGGTGGTATTTCCGGACTCGGTCGTCGACGACGAGAACCGCAAGCTGTTCAAGAAGCTGCTCATCACCGAAGCGCCACTGGCCGGCAAACCCGATCATCCGCACATCGTGCAGATCTACGACGCGGTCGTGGACGAAGGCATGAGCTACGTGGTGATGGAATACATCGACGGCGGCACGCTGGAGCCGCACTGCAACCCGGACACGCTGCTCCCGGTCGACAAGATAGTGCAGATCATCTTCAAGTGCACCCGCGCCCTGGATTTCGCCAACCGCGCCGGCGTCATCCACCGCGACATCAAGCCGGCCAACATCCTGCTGCACGGCGAAACCGACATCAAGATTTCCGACTTCGGCTCGGCGCTGATCACCACCAGCAAGAGCACGCAGGTGAGCGGCATCGGCTCGCCCGCCTACATGTCGCCGCAGCAGATCAAGGAGCACCCGCTCACGCTGCAGACCGACATCTACTCGCTCGGCGTGGTGATGTACCAGCTGCTGACCGGACAGCTGCCGTTCCAGGCCAGCAACAACTTCAGCATGATGTACCAGATCACCAACGTCGAACCGCAGCCGCCTTCGTCGCTGCGTCCCGAATTGCCGCCGGCGATGGACCGGATCGTGCACAAGGCGATGCAAAAGGAACTGGAGCAGCGCTACCAGGACTGGGATGCGTTCTCCAACGACCTGTCGGAAGTCTTCCGCGTCGAAAAAGAGCAGCAGAAGAAAGAAGAATTCGCCGACAGCGAGAAATTCAACAACCTGCGCGATCTGCCGTTCTTCGCCAACTTCACCGAGGCGGAATTGTGGGAAGTGATGCGGGTCAGCAGCTGGGAATACTGCAAACCGGGGAAGGTGCTGATGCGCGAAGGCGAGACCGGCGAGTTCTTCTGCCTGCTGGCCTCGGGCGAAGTCAAGGTGATCAAGCAAGGCAAGCTGCTCAACATCCTCAACGCGGGTGAATGCGTCGGCGAGATGGCCTACATTTCCCGCGCCAACGGCAGCGTGCGCACCGCCGACGTCGCCACCCTCTCCGACTCGCGCGTGATCACCATACGCAACGACGACCTGGACCGCGCGTCGGATGTCTGCCGGCACAAGTTCGACCGCGCCTTCATGGCGATCCTGGTCGAGCGCCTGTCGCTCTCCAACACCCGGCTCATCGGCATCTAAGCAGGGTCACGCGGGCGCGCTCCCGCGCCGCAGGCGGACCGCGGCGGCCAGCCGTTCGAGCACCTTCGTCGTTTCTTCCCAGCCGATGCAGGCGTCGGTCACGCTCTGGCCGTAGCTCAGCCTGGCGAGGTCGGCCGGAATCGATTGATTGCCTTCGACCAGATGGCTCTCCAGCATCACGCCGCAAATGGCGCGGGAGCCTGCGGCGATCTGCTCCGCCACATCGGCCGCGACCTCGGGCTGCTTGCGGTAATCCTTGCCGCTGTTGCCATGGCTGCAGTCGACGATCATGCGCGGCGGCAATCCGGCTTTGGCCAGCGCGTCCGCCGCGCTGCGCACGCTCGCGGCATCGTAGTTGGGCCCCTGGTCCGACCCGCGCAGGATGAGATGACCGTTCGGATTGCCCGTGCTCCCGACGACGATCGCCCTGCCGTCGAACGAAATCGACGGAAAGGTGTGCGGCTGCGCCGCGACCAGGATCGCGTCCACCGCGGTCTGCACGCTGCCGTCGGTGGCGTTCTTGAACCCCACAGGTGCCGACAGCGCCGAGGCCATCTGCCGGTGCAGCGGGCTCTCCACCGTGCGCGCGCCGATCGCGCCCCAGGTAAGCAGTTCGGCGTAATACTGCGGCGTCACCAGGTCGAGAATTTCGGAGGCCGCCGGCACGCCCATGCGGGCGCACTCGAGCAGGATGCTGCGCGCGCGGCGCAGGCCTTCGCCGATGTTTCCCCGGCCGTCGAGGTCCGGATCGTAGATCAGCCCCTTCCATCCCATGCGCGTCCTCGGCTTCTCGAAATAGACGCGCATGACCGGCGCCAGCGCATCGGCGACGCCGGGTGAAAAATCGCGCAGCCGCCGCGCGTATTCCATCGCAGACGCGGGCTCGTGGATCGAGCACGGGCCGACGATCACGAGCAGGCGGTCGTCATCGCCGCGCAGGATGGATTGCACGGCTGCGCGTTCGCGCTCGATGTACGCGGCCTCGGCTTCGCCTGCGGGCAGTTCGAGGTGCAATTCGCGCGGCGCGGGCAACACCTCCTCGCGCGCGATGTGCAGGTCCGAAATTCTGACGGTCATGATGCTGCAACCCGGCTGGTATCGGCGGCACCGAAGATGTATGCCCTACCACGGGTCCCTGCGAGAAAGCGAAGGCCGTACTTTACTTCATTCTCGACCTGTCCCGGACGAAGAAGGCGCCCCAGCCTTGGCGCTTCGCACCCCAACCCCAAACGATTTTCCGTCGATTGTCCTTGCCGTTGTGAGAAACTTGCTCTTGCTCGATTCAGCGACGATGTGACTCCCGACCCATCCGGACAACCGTTACGGCCTACTCGCACCGCTCAGCCTGCTTATGGCATTTCACCCCCAAAGTGAACCCGGTGATCTGGTTCATCCGAAATATCGCGCCGACATCGACGGGCTGCGCGCGATAGCCGTTCTGTCGGTAGTCGGCTTTCACGCTTTTCCGACTTGGGTCAAGGGGGGCTTTATCGGCGTCGATATCTTCTTCGTCATTTCCGGTTTTCTGATATCCACCATCATCTTCCAAAGCCTGCAACGCGGCAGCTTCGGTTTCGCCGAGTTTTACAGCCGCCGCATCAGACGCATCTTCCCGGCGCTCCTGGTCGTATTGGTCGCCAGCTTTGCATTCGGCTGGATCGCACTGCTCCCCCATGAGTACAAACAGCTAGGCAAGCACATCGCGGGTGGCGCTGGGTTCGTTTCCAACTTCGTGATGTGGAGCGAAAGCGGCTACTTCGACGATGCCGCCGACACCAAACCGCTGCTGCACCTGTGGAGCCTTGGCATCGAAGAGCAGTTCTACATCGTCTGGCCACTGCTGCTGTGGCTTTCCTGGAAGCGGAGATTGAATCTGCTGGCCGTCGCGCTGGCCGTCGGAGTGATTTCATTTGCGCTGAACGTGTACGACGCCGGCACCGATGTGCTTGCCGCGTTCTACGAACCGCAATCGCGCTTCTGGGAATTGATGACGGGTTCCGTTCTGGCCTATTTGATGCGGAACGGCCGGGGCGTCGCACCTCCCGAACCCGCGTCGCGCGGGCTAAAAGCATGGCTGCACAGGCAGATCCATGCTCCGGAGGCCCATGGACCCAATGGCAAGACCTTGCGCGACATTCAATCCGCCCTGGGCGCGGCGCTGATTGCCGCCGGACTATTTGTCATTACCAAAGATAAATTGTTTCCGGGCTGGTGGGCACTGCTGCCGACCGTGGGCGCGGCGCTGCTCATCCTGGCCGGGGCGCAAGCCCGCTTCAATGCCGCAGTCCTGTCAAACCGCGTGCTGGTCTGGATCGGACTGATCAGTTTTCCGCTGTATCTGTGGCACTGGCCCTTGCTGTCATTTGCCCGCATCGTCGAAGGCGAAACGCCCTCGCGCGAATTGCGCGTCGCCGCCGTGCTTGTTTCCATCGTTCTTGCGTGGCTGACCTACGCGCTCATCGAAAAACCTATTCGTTCCGGCAAGCACGGCCAATCGAAGGCCATCATCCTGTTCATGCTGATGCTGGTCGTGGGCGGCGTCGGATACGGCGGCTATCGTTTTGACGGAATGGCTTTCCGGCTGGCGAAAGCGGCCGGGCTGGCGGAAAGCGAGGCCAGTGTGTCGAACACCTTCGACTGCGGGGCCGATCTTCCCAAAGGCAGCTTCTGTCAGCGAACAGCGACCCCGAAAATAGCCGTGATCGGCGACAGCCATTCCCTCGCCCTGTGGCAGGGACTGGTCTCGAGCGGCGACAAGGCATTCGGCCAGACGATCAATATCGGAAGAGGCGGATGCCTGCCGGCATTGGGAGCGGAATTTGGAGGAACGGCGGCGCACGCCGGTGGATGCGAGACGGCGATGGCGACGGTGATCAGGACCATAGCGGAAAACCCGTCGATAGAGTTCGTGAGCCTGTCGACCTACAGCCGGACCATCGAAAGGTCGAGCGACGATGTGCTGGAAAGGATTCTTCAGGGTTACAACGAGACGATTCGCAGGCTGAATGCGCTGGGGAAGAAAGTGGTGTTCGTGATCGATCAACCCACGCTAAAGCATTCGGCCAGAATCTGCGAGAACAGTCCGATCGAATTGAGAAATGCGCTGGTGAAGAAAAAGAAATTCTGCGGCGGAACCACCCCGGACGATCTGGAGCCTCATCCGAGGTACGACAGCTTCGTTGCCCGATTGAAGGCGGAGAACGCCGGGGTGCTGTTCTACGATCCCACCGCGATTTTTTGCGAGCGGGAGGGCTCATGCAAGGTGTCGGATCCTTCGGGGCTGCTCTACGCCGACAGCCACCATCTTTCCGCGCGCGGCGGCAGCCTGGTCGCCAAGGGACTAATAGGATTCCTGGAACGGCAAGAGCGGCATGCTGCCGAGCGTGTGCAGCGATAGGTCTCAGGCGCCAGCGCCCTCGCCTATCTCGGTCGCGGCGTACCGGGTCGGGACACGCCTTAGGCGCCCAACAGCTTTTGCAGCTCGCCCGTCTTGTACATTTCGCCCATGATGTCGGAGCCGCCCACGAATTCGCCCTTGACGTAGAGCTGCGGAATGGTCGGCCAGTTGGCGTAGGTCTTGATGCCCTGGCGGATATCGGGATTGGTCAGCACGTCCACCGTGAATACCTCCTTCGCACCGCAGGCGTCGAGCATCGCCACCGCGTTTGCGGAAAAACCGCATTGCGGCGATTTCGGCGTGCCTTTCATGTAGAGCACGATAGAGTGGCCGGTAACCTGTTCCTTGATCAGTTCTTGCGCGTCCATGAACAACTCCTTTGCAAATACTTGAGTAAATTGGTCAGCTTTGAATTTTACTGGGTGACTGCGCTGCGGTCAACCAGATCCGTCCTGGTTCCGTCCTGGTCAGGCACCGATTCTATAACGGGAAAACCAGGCAGGTGGTGGTGCCGTGCGCGAGCAATTTTCCGGCGGAATCGTAAATATGCCCTTCGGCCGTGGCCGCCCGATTCCCGGGATGAATCACCCGCCCCTCGGCGCGCACGCGGCCGGTCTGGCCGGTCATGGGGCGCACGAAGTTGACCTTGAACTCCAATGTGCTGTAGCCGCGCCCCGCGGGCAGCAGCGTGTGCACCGCGCAGCCCATGCAGGAATCGAGCAGCGTCGCGGCGTAACCGCCGTGAACCGAGCCGATCGGATTATAGTAACTTGCTTCGGGCGTGCCTTCGAACACGACGCGGCCATGTTCAACGTGCGTCACTTCCATCTTGAGCACGGCCGCGATGGGCGCGTGCGGTAACGTACCATCGAGCATTCCCTGCATGAATGCCAGGCCGGTCATTTGTTTCATCAAGTGCGCCGGCGCCTTGGCACCTGGCGGCGTGTTTGCGGATTTCATGTCGATGCGTTTCTTTCAGTCTGCGCAACAAGTGGTCCGATATCGCCGCTCACGCGTGCGCCACTCACGCGCGATATACCGGCGAGGTCGGGCCAGGATTGTACCTCACCGTACCCCTGCGCCTGGAGCAGCGCGCGACAGGCTTCAGCCTGGTCGTAACCGTGCTCGAACAAAAGCCATGCACCTGCATGCAGATGTTCTTTCGCAGCGGCGACGATGGCGCGCAGGCAATCCAGGCCGTCCGCACCGCCCAAGAGCGCGCGCTGCGGCTCGAAGCGCACATCGCCCTGCGCCAGATGCGCGTCACCGGCGGCGACGTAAGGCGGATTGGAGACGATCAGATCGAAACGCTCTCCCGGCAGCGCACCGAACCAGTCGCCGCAAAAAAACCTGATTTTCACTTTGTGCCGGGCCGCGTTTTCGCGCGCGACAACCAGCGCCGCGTACTCCACGTCCACCGCGGTCAGCCGGGCCTGCGGCCGCGCCTTCGCCACTGCGACGGCGATTGCGCCGCTGCCCGTCCCGAGGTCGAGCACGCGCGCGGCCGCATCCGCGGGAATGCGCTCCAGCACCAGTTCGACCAGCAACTCGGTTTCGGGGCGCGGTATCAGCACCGACGGGGTGACGCGGAAGCCGATGCCGTAGAATTCGCGCTCGCCCAGAATGTAGGCCATCGGTTCGCCCTTCAACCGCCGCCCGGCAAGGCCCGCAAACGCCTGTTCGTTCTTGGCGCTCAGCGCTTCGTCCGCGTGCGCGATCAGCCACGCGCTGTTTTTTTCCAGCAGGTGCGAGGCGAGCATGCGCGCTTCCAGAAGCGGCAGGCCGGATTGCGCCAGGAGTTGCGCCACGGTCGACACGTGAGGTTCAGACCTGGGCCGCGGCGTCTTCGCCCAGCGCCGCAAGCTGCTCGGCCTGGTGCTCGGCGGCGAGCGCTCCGGTCACTTCGTCCATGTCGCCGTCCATGATGCTCTGTATCTTGTACAGCGTCAGGTTGATGCGATGGTCGGTGACGCGCCCCTGCGGAAAATTGTAGGTGCGTATGCGCTCGGAGCGGTCGCCGCTGCCTATGAGGCTCTTCCTCGTCGCCGCCTGCGTCGCCGCCTGCTCGCGCACCTGCTTGTCCTTGATGCGCGCCATCAGCACCGACATCGCCTGCGCCTTGTTCTTGTGCTGCGAGCGTCCGTCCTGGCATTCGACCACGATGCCGGTCGGAAGGTGGGTGATGCGCACCGCCGAATCGGTCTTGTTGATGTGCTGCCCGCCGGCGCCGGAGGCGCGGAAGGTGTCGATGCGAATTTCCGCCGGATTGATGACCACGTCGTTGATTTCATCGGCCTCGGGCATCACGGCGACGGTGCAGGCCGAGGTGTGGATGCGGCCCTGCGTCTCGGTCGCGGGGACGCGCTGCACGCGGTGGCCGCCCGATTCGAATTTCAATTTGGAGTACACGCCCTGGCCGATGATCTTGGCGATCACCTCCTTGAATCCGCCGACCTCGGATGCGCTTTCCGAAATCACTTCCACCTGCCAGCGGTTGCGCTCGGCGAAGCGCGTGTACATGCGGAACAGGTCGCCGGCGAACAGCGCCGACTCGTCGCCGCCGGTGCCGGCGCGGATTTCAAGGAAGGTGTTGCGCTCGTCGTTCGGGTCCTTGGGCAGCAGCAGCTTCTGCAGATCGACCTCGATCGCCGCCATGCGCTCCTTCGCTTCCCTGATCTCGACTTCGGCGAAGGACTTCATCTGCGGATCGGAGAGCATGCCCTGCGCCGTTTGCGCGTCCTCTTCCGCCTGCTTGAACGACTGATAGAGCTCGACCACCGGCGTGATCTCGGAATGCTCGCGCGTCAGCTTGCGGTAATTGTCCATGTCGCGCGCCACGTCTTCGCTGGACAGGAGGCGCGTGAGTTCGCCCAGGCGCAGCACAAGCTGCTCCAGTTTCGAGGCGATAGAGGACTTCATGGCGGGAAAAGCAGGTCCGCGCCTAGCGCGGGCTGCGGATCTGGTACAGGCGCGAAACCAGGTCGGCGAGCTTTGCGCGCTCCTCGGCGGAAGCTTCGTTGAGCGCCTGCGTGGGCGCATGCATGAGTTTGTTGGTAAGCCCGTGAGACAGCGCCTCCAGCACCTGCTTCGGGTCGTCGCCGCGCGCAAGCAGCTTCAGTGCGCGCTGCACTTCCTCGCCGCGCGCTTCTTCCGCGTGGCTGCGCAGCGCCCGTATCGTCGGCACCAGGTCGCGCGAGGACAGCCAGTGCAGGAACCCGCCGACGTTGGTTTCGATGATGGCCTCGGCCTGCGCCACGGCCGACTGGCGCGCGTCGACCCCGGTCTTCACCATCTGGCCCAGGTCGTCCACGGTGTAGAGGAACACGTCGTCCATCTCGGCCACCTCGGCCTCGATATCGCGCGGCACTGCCAGGTCGACCATGAACATCGGCCGGTGGCGCCGCGCCTTGATCGCGCGCTCCACCGTCCCCTTGCCGAGGATGGGCAGCGAACTTGCGGTACAGGACACGACGATGTCGAAGTCGTGCAGTTGCTCCGGCAGGTCGCGCAGTTCGATCGCGTTGCCGTTGAAGCGGTGCGCCAGCGCCCGCGCCCGCTCCAGCGTGCGGCTGGCGACGGTGATGGCGCGCGGCTGCTGCGCGGCGAAATGGGTGGCGCACAGCTCGATCATCTCGCCCGCGCCGATGAACAGTATTTTCTGCTCCTTCAGGCTGGGGAAAATGCGCGCGGCGAGTTTGACCGAGGCCGCCGCCATCGATACCACGTTGGAGCCGATCTGGGTGTTGGTGCGCACTTCCTTCGCCACCGCGAAAGAGCGCTGGAACAGCTTGTGCAGCAGGGTTCCCAGCGTGCCGGCGGATTCCGCCAGGCGCACCGCCTCCTTCATCTGCCCCAGGATCTGCGGCTCGCCCAGCACCATGGATTCCAGGCCCGAGGCGACGCGAAACGCGTGGCGCACCGCCTGCTCCTTGGGCAGGGTATAGACGTAGGGCTTCAGTTCCTGCGGCTGGATGCGGTTTGGTCTGGGTCAGCTCGCGCAGAGCCGCCTGCAGTTTTTCGGCGTGAAACACCATCTGCTCGCGGATCGCGAGCGGAGCGGTGTTGTGATTCAGTCCTAGTGCGTAGAGCTGCATATCGATTGCGCGATTCCAGGTAAAGCGGTCAAAGGGTGCCGGCGAGCGGGCATCCAAAACTTCCACAACTGGTAATTATAAGCCAAGTCAAAGGCTTAGTCTTAAGCGAAGTTTGCGCCAGATCAAGCGGATAGAATATGCGACCCGTCCTGCGATGAGACATCGAGGTCCTGCTCGGCGTGGTCGAAAAAGGAAAAGGCGCTCTGCCGCACAGCCATCCCGGCATAGAACAGGTCTGCTACGTCCTCGAAGGCCGGGCGCTGGCGGAAGTCGACGGGCAGTCGCGCGAGCTCGGGCCCGGCGATTGTTGCTTCTTCCCGGCGGACATGCGCCATACTTTCACCGTGACCAGCGACACGCCGGTGAAGGCGCTGGTGATGTATTCGCCGCCCTACGGCGAATCCCCCGAGAAGGCGATAAGAGGCTAGGCCCCCAAACGGGCTGGCGCCGTGCCAAATATTCGATATTGAAGGAGTCCGCATGAGATCCGTTTTGCGTCTGGCCGTATTGCTTCTGTCCTCCGCTCTCGCTTGCGCGGCGCAAGCGCAATATCCGAACAAACCGATACGCTTGGTGGTCCCGTTTGCCGCCGGCAGCGCGACCGACAGCATCGCCCGCGTTGTCGCCCAGGCGCTGATCGAGCGCCTGGGACAACCGGTGATCGTCGATCCCAAACCGGGCGCGAGCGGACAGATCGCTGCCGAATTGGTGGCCAAATCGGCCCCGGACGGCTATACGCTGTTCATGACCACCAACACCAGCCACTCGGCCAACCCGGCCATGTTCAAGAAACTGCCCTACGACCCGATCAAGGACTTCGCGCCCATCCTGCTCGTGGGCGAAGTGCCGTTCGCGCTGGTGGTCAACAACGCCGTGCCGGCAAAGACCACGGCCGAGTTGATCGCCTACGGCAAGGCCAACCCGGGCAAGCTGTCGTTTCCCTATGCCTCGAGCACGGCGCAGGTCGCGGGCGAAACGCTGCGCGTGATGTCCGGCATCGAAGCGGTCGCCGTGGCCTACAAGTCCAGCCCGCAGGCGGCGACGGACCTGATCAGCGGGCAGACCCAGTTTTATTTCATCGACTTCGGCACCGGGCTGCCGCACATCAAGAGCGGCCGTATGCGCGCCCTGGCCGCCACCAACAAGCGCACCGCCCTGCTGCCCGGACTGCCCGCGATGAGCGAAACCCTGCCCGGCTTCGTGCTCACCTCATGGAACGGCGTGCTCGCACCCGCGGGGACGCCGAAAGAAATCGTCAACCGCCTCAACACAGAGATGCGTGCCGTGCTCACCCGCCCCGAATTGCGCGAGCGCCTCAACGTCATCGGGCTCGAAGTGATGGGCACCGGCACGCCCGAGGATTTCGGCGCGTTCCTGCAAATCGAAATCGCCAAGTGGGCGAAGTGGGTGAAGGACGCGGGCATAACGCCGGAGTAGGCTGGCTGCGACAGGACGGAAGGATCAACTGCGATGAACGACGACAAGAACAAAGGGGGGAAACCCGGAGAACGCAGCGACGAGCGCATCATGGTCTCGGACATTTTCCAGGTCGACCGCTTCGAAGTCGAGCGCAAGCGCGGCGCGAAGGCCGATTTCGGCAGGCATCGCGAGCCCGCGCGCGACATTCCGATCTATCGCAACTGCGACGTGCTCGTCGTCGGCGGCGGCCCGTCGGGCACGGCGGCGGCGGTGGCGGCGGGGCGCCTGGGCGCCGACGTCATCCTGCTCGAGCGCTACAACCACCTCGGCGGCCTCTCGACCGGAGGCCTTGTGATCTGGATCGACCGCATGAGCGACTGGGACGGCAAGCACGTCATTCGCGGCTTCGCCGAGGAGGTGTTCGATCGCCTGCCTGCGGATGCGGTGGCGGGGCCGGCGCGCGCCGAATGGGGCTCGCGCGACCCGGCGCGCGCGGCGCACTGGGCCAACCGCACCGCCGCATACCACGGCGTGGTCACCTGGTCGCCCACCATCGATCCGGAGCGCCTGAAGCTCTTGTCGCAGGAGATGGTGCTGGAGAGCAAGGTGCACCTCGTGTTCCACACCTGGGCGGCGACGCCCATCGTCGAAGGCGGCGCGGTGCGCGGCGCCATTTTCGAATCCAAGGCGGGGCGCCAGGCGGTGTTCGCCAAGGTAGTGGTGGACGCGACCGGCGACGGCGACATGTTCGCCCGGGCCGGCGGCGCGTTCGAGTCCGACATCGAAAAGGACGACATCCACCATTGCATGAACACCTCGTGGATGTTCGCCGGCGTGAGCATGGAGCGCTGGCTCGAATTCAAGGCGGGCCAGCCCGAGCAGTACACGCAGTTCATGGCGCGCGGGCGCGAGGCGCTGCGCCTGTTCGAGCGGCCGTTCGTCTCGTGGCGCACCGACGTGGCCCTCTTCATGGGACCGCGGCAGTCGGGCTTCTCCGCGCTCGACGTGGACGACCAGACCGAAGTCGAAATCCGCTCGCACCGCCTGATGGCGCAGCACCTCGACTTCTACCGCGCCAACGCGCCCGGTTTCGAGAACGCTTTCCTGATGCTCTCCGCGCCGCAGCTCGGCGTGCGCCACAGCCGTCGCCTGGCGGGCGTGAGCGGCGTGACGCGGGCACAGTGGCCTACCGGGCAGGTGTTCGCCGACGAGATCGGCGTCTCGCCCAGCATGTCGCCGAAGTTTCCCAACATATCGATTCCCTACGGCAGCCTGGTGCCGAAGGCGCTGGACGGCTTGCTCGCCTGCGGCCGTCACATCGCCTGCGACGCGAATTCCCACGGGTTCATGCGCGAAATTCCGCAATGCTGGATCACCGGCCAGGCGGCGGGAGCAGGAGCGGCGCTCGCGGCAAACCGCGGCGTTGCGCCGCGCGCCGTGAACGTCGCCGAGCTGCAGGCAGCGCTGGCGAAACAGGGTGTGTATCTCAGCGCCGCGCAGGGATAGGCGCTGGCGAAAGCGCTTATCGAGTGTTACGTAACCCCATGACTGATTCCCGAACGACCACCCCCTCCCCCCGACCCTCTCCCCCGTTTCCGGTGGAGAGGGAGAAAACCCCCTCTCCCGCCTGGGCGGGAGAGGGTTGGGGTGAGGGTGGGCTGTAACGCAGTTTTGTATTTCTCAATGAGCCGTCCGGAGCCGACTCCGATCAAGGCGATCCTGATCGGGTAGCAATTACTTCGATGCGGCGGCGCGCGCCGCGGTGCGCGCAATGCTCTGCGCGTCCACCTGGAAATAGCGGCGCAGTTCGGCGCGCGTATCGCTGCGGCCGAAGCCGTCGGTGCCCAAGGTCAGATACTCGCCGGGCACCCAGGCGCGGATGAGATCGGCTACCGCGCGCACGTAGTCGCTCGCGGCGATGACCGGCCCGGGCGCGCCGGCGAGGCATTGTTCCACCCAGCTCGCGCGCCGATCCTGGGGATGCTCCCGGTTCCAATGCTCGCAGGCGAGGCCGTCGCGGCGCAGCTCGGTGAAGCTGGTGACGCTCCAGACGTCGGCGGCGATGTCGTACTCCTGCTCCAGCATTTCGGCCGCCGCCAGCGCCTCGCGCAGGATGGTGCCCGAGCCCAGCAGCTGTACGCGTGGAACTTCTTTCGCCCCTCCGGCTTTGGTAGCGGCGGCGCCCAGCGGCGATTGCCGCACCCGGTACATGCCGCGCTTGATCCCTTCCTCCGCGCCCGCCGGCAGGGACGGCTGCGCGTAGTTCTCGTTCATCACCGTGACGTAGTAGAAGGCGTCCTCCTGTGCGTCGAGCATGCGCCGCATGCCGTCCTGCAGGATCACTGCGAGTTCGTAACCGAAGCAGGGATCGTAGGCGATGCAATTTTGTATGGTGGAAGCAATGAGATGGCTGGTCCCGTCCTGATGCTGCAGGCCTTCGCCGGCAAGCGTGGTGCGGCCGGCGGTCGCGCCGATGAGAAAGCCGCGCGAGCGCGAATCGGCCGCGGCCCAGATCAGGTCGCCGATGCGCTGAAAGCCGAACATCGAATAGAAGGCGTAGAACGGCAGCATCGGCGTGCCGTGCGTGCTGTAGCTGGTGGCCGCGGCGATCCACGACGACACCGCACCCGCCTCGTTGATGCCCTCCTCCAGAATCTGGCCGTCCTTCGCTTCCTTGTAATAGAGCAGTTCGTCGTAGTCCTCGGGTTCATACAGTTGGCCGAG
>JAPLRD010000011.1 GCA_026399375.1 Pseudomonadota bacterium | reverse complement strand
TTTGTCATTTCATAGCAATTTTTTTTGACTGGCCGGGAACACAGAAAGTGGCCATGACAAAAACCCGCCATTTGGGGTAGAATCCGCGTCCCCTGAGGAGCGTTGCGACGGATTTCTCCATCCGCCAGGCTTGGGGTGGTTACGCCGCGACCGGTCGGTTGCGGGCGTAAATTGCAACGGCGCTCACGAACTTTTTTCTAAATCGAAAGGAGCGCGTGATGAACGCCAATTCCAATAGCAAGAGCTTCACCGACTGCAAAGTTGCCGACCTGTCGCTGGCCGACTGGGGACGCAAGGAAATCCGCATCGCCGAGACCGAGATGCCGGGCCTGATGGCGATTCGCGAGGAGTACGCCGCGAAACAGCCGCTCAAGGGCGCGCGCATCACCGGCTCGCTGCACATGACCATACAGACCGCGGTGCTGATCGAAACGCTGCAGGCGCTGGGCGCGCAGGTGCGCTGGGCCTCGTGCAACATCTTTTCCACCCAGGACCACGCCGCCGCGGCCATCGCCGTCGCCGGTACGCCGGTGTTCGCCTACAAGGGTGAATCGCTGACCGAATACTGGGACTACACCCACCGCATCTTCGAATGGCCGAAGGGCGAACTGTCGAACATGATCCTGGATGACGGCGGCGACGCCACGCTGCTCTTGCATCTGGGCGCGCGTGCCGAAAAAGACGCGTCGGTGATCGCCAAGCCGACCAGCGAGGAAGAGACCTGCCTCTATGCGGCGATCAAGAAGACCCTGGCGGAGAAGCCCGGCTGGTATTCCAAGCGCCTCGCCGCGGTGAAGGGCGTGACCGAGGAAACCACCACCGGCGTGCACCGCCTGTACCAGATGCACAAGGAAGGCAAGCTCGCGTTTCCCGCGATCAACGTCAACGACTCGGTCACCAAGTCGAAGTTCGACAACCTGTACGGCTGCCGCGAATCGCTGGTGGACGGCATCAAGCGCGCCACCGACGTGATGATCGCCGGCAAGGTCGCGCTGGTGGCGGGTTACGGCGACGTGGGCAAGGGCAGCGCGCAGGCGCTGCGCGCGCTGTCGGCGCAGGTGTGGGTCACCGAGATCGACCCGATCAACGCGCTGCAGGCGTCGATGGAAGGCTACCGCGTGGTCACCATGGAATACGCCGCGGACAAGGCGGACATTTTCGTCACCGCCACCGGCAACCTCCATGTGATCAAGCACGAGCACATGGTCAAGATGAAAGACCAGGCCATCGTCTGCAACATCGGCCACTTCGACAACGAAATCGACGTCGCATCGCTGGAGAAATACCAGTGGGAAGAGATCAAGCCGCAGGTCGACCACGTCATTTTCCCCCCGATGGAAGGACGTCCGGGAAAGCGCATCATCATCCTCGCCAAAGGCCGCCTGGTGAACCTGGGCTGCGCCACCGGGCATCCCTCCTACGTCATGTCTTCGTCCTTTGCCAACCAGACCCTGGCGCAGATCGAGATATGGTCCGAAGATCAGAAGGGATCGGGCAAGTACCCGGTCGGCGTCTACGTGCTGCCAAAACATCTGGATGAAAAAGTGGCGCGCCTGCAGCTGAAGAAACTCAACGCCATGCTGTCCGTGCTCACCGACGAGCAGGCGGCCTACATCGGCGTCAGCAAGGACGGCCCGTACAAGGCGGATTCGTACCGGTACTAATACGGGAATGCGATTGCAGGAGCGCGCTTGCTCGCGAACGCGCTCCTGGTTCATTCACGAAACGGCCGTTGCCTGAAGAACCGCGTCATTCCTTGATCTTCGGGCAATGGTTGTTCTCAAAACGACCGTTTTCTAGATGGTTTACGGGTTTGCGCGCTGTGTCGCCGCCCGCATGGAGTCCCCGCTCATGGAAAGCCAGAAGAAATATCCACGCAGTTTCAGCTTCGAGTTCTTTCCGCCGAAAACGCCGGAGGGTATCGCCAGGCTGCGCGCGACTTGGCAACAGCTGGCGCAGCTCAAACCGCGCTTTTTTTCGGTCACTTACGGCGCCGGCGGCTCGACCCGCGACCGCACCCTGAACGCGGTGCTCGACATCCGCGAATCTGGCTGCGACGCCGCGCCGCATATTTCCTGCATCGGCTCCAGCCTCGCGGACATCACGGCGACGCTGGAGCTGTACAAGGAGAACGGGCTGCGCCACATCGTCGCGCTGCGCGGCGACCTGCCTTCCGGAACGGCGAGCTCGGGCGAGCTGCGCTACGCCAACGAACTGGTGGAATTCATCCGGAAAACGACAGGCGATCATTTCCACATCGAAGTCGCCTGCTATCCGGAATTCCATCCGCAGGCGCGCTCTGCGCGCGACGACCTGCAGGCGTTCAAGCGCAAGGTGGATGCCGGCGCGAACGGGGCGATCACCCAGTACTTTTTCAACGCCGACGCTTATTTCCGCTTTATCGACGATTGCGAAGAGATGGGCATCGATATCCCCATCGTTCCCGGCATCATGCCGATCAACAATTTTTTCCAGATGGCGCGCTTCTCCGACAACTGCGGCGCGGAAATCCCGCGCTGGATGCGCATCAAGATGCAGTCCTACGGCGACGACGTGGCATCGATCCGCAGCTTCGGCCTGGACATTGTCACCGACCTGTGCGACCGGCTGCTTTCCCAGGGCGCGCCGGGACTGCATTTCTATACCATGAACCAGGCCGGGCCGAGCAGTACCATATGGCAAAGGCTGGGACTTTAAGTACCTTCTACAGTCCTCGGGAATGTGAATGTACTGACGTGCTTTGACTTGGGGCTGCCTTTCATAAAGCATTAGGCCATCTTTCGGGGTGGCCTTTTTGCTTTCTGGGTTTTGTGGGAGGGGGCTCGGTATAGTAATCCTGAGTCGTTTCCTTACTGGTACAACTCGGCGCTGCTCAATAGGCTATTTCCACTTGGGTCATTCGGCGCACCCCACCCACCTACCAAGAGCACCTTGCCGTTAGCTAGCAGGGTCGCCGTGTGTTGCGACCGCTTCGTCACCATGTTGCCAGCAGCAATGAACGCACCCGACGCCGGATCATACAATTCTGCGCCCGATGGATAGCTCGTCGAATCCGTCCCTCCTGCTACAAGCACTTTGCCATTGAGTAACAGCGTGGCGGTGTGGTTGATCTTCATAGCCGTTATGCTCCCAGTTGCAGTGAAATTTCCCGTCGCTGGATCGAAGATTTCGGCACTGGATAGATATACGTTAGTTCCATTGTTAAACGCCCCACCCGCAACCAGCACCTTGCCATTTGGCAAAAGCGTTGCCGTGTGACCTGTCCTTGCGGTAGCCATGCTACCAGTAGAGGTGAAGCTGCCGGTCGCGGGGTCATATACCGCCGCAGTGGCAAATTGGATCGAAATACCTTCGCCCCCCGCTATAAGCACTTTTCCATTGGGCAGCAGAGTTGCAGTGTTTCTCCTCCTTGCAGTTGCCATGCTGCCAGTAGCGGTGAAGCGGCCTGTCGCAGGGTCATAAATTTCTGCGCTAGCAAGAACACCACCGCCGTACGACCCTCCGACGACAAGGACTTTACCGTCAGGCATTAGTGTTGCAGCGTGAAAGCCCCGTGCAGTTGCCATGCTGCCAGTAGCGGTGAAGCGACCTGTCGCGGGGTCATAAATTTCTGCGCTTACGTAATAGGGAGAAATCCCGGATCCGTCAAATCCTCCGACGACGAGGACTTTACCGTCAGGCATTAGGGTTGCAGTGTGATCATATCTCGGCGACGAAATTGGGCCAGTACTGGTGAAAATACCGGTTGCCGGATCGAATATCACTGACAGCGAGCCTACTATGACTAGTACCTTGCCATTGGGCAAGAGCGTTGAAGTGTGTTCGGACGTGCGTGTTCCCACACTGCCGGTAGCGACAAAGTTGTCAGAATACGTCGTACCTTGAGCCATAGTTGCCGTTACTGTAAGTGTCGCATTACCCGTTACAGTTCCTAGAGACGCAGTTATGGCCGAAGTTCCTGCTGCGATGCCTATTGCCAAACCCGCGATAGCGCTAATCGTTGCACGCGAAGTCGTACCAGATGCCCAAACCACCTGATTGGTTATGTCGGCTGTGCCGGCATTGGAATAGGTGCCAATCGCAGTCAACTGTACGGTTTGGCCAACCCCCACCACTGGGGAAGAAGGCGTGATCGCGATACTTTGCAAAGTAACCGATGGCGCCGGAGGCGTAGTCGTGCCCGATGATCCTGATGACCCTGACGATCCCGATGACCCTGAAGAACCTCCACCGGTCGTTCCAGTTCCAGTGCTAGGTGCCGTACAAGTCGGATAATCAGTTGCCCCGTTCGCGCATCCGGGGAGAGAGCCAATAGATGCAAGCGCGTGAGCCAAGTCTGCCTCGCCCTGGCCGTATATCGCCTGCGTTGCAGCGCTCTTTGTCCCCCAAGCCGGGTTCCACTTGGCAGTAGCGAGAATAATATCTGCAGCGTCCGCTGCAGTGAGATTGGGGTATTTCTGGCGCAATATGGCGACGTAACACGCAGTTGAAGTACATCGTGCCGCTGTTGCTGCTTCTCGGCTGCCGGAAATCGGAGCTATTGCAGTCAAAGCTTGAGGACTTCGACCTAGAGCGTCGCACTTGGAAGATTCCTCGGTCCAAGTCCGGCAAACTGCGTCATGTCCCGCTGTCGCTGGCGGCTGTCGCAATTCTGAAGAGTCTGCCGAAATGGGAGGGCTGCCCCTGGACAGTGCCTAACCCCCACACCTTGAAACCGTTCACTGGCGTCAGGGAATCGTTTCGCACAGCTTTACGGCGTGCAAATATCAAGGACTGCTGCCTGCATTCGCTCCGGCATACCTGGGCCAGTGCCGCCCTGCTGGGGGGCGCTTCCCTCGTGGTCGTGTCGCGTGCGCTCGGGCACTCGTCCATAAGTATGTCCGAGAGGTACGCGCACTTTTCTGACGATACGTTACTTGCCGCGACGGATGCAGCCTCAAACACTATGGGCAAGGGGTGGATCAGCACCGACGAAGAGACACCCGCTTAGGCGAGAACCTGGTTAAAATTTCCTACGCCACTCGGCACGGCTAGCTCCAACGGCTGTGCTGGGTGGAAGGTAGGTCGGAAATTGCGACCGGAAACAGTGAAAAGCACTTTGGCCTGCAACCGTCGCCGGCAGCATACGTGGTGAGATTGGGAATAGCATGTGTTGTGCCAAATCGAGGTGCGAAAACCAAGACACCTCCCTTGAAACAAATGAAGTTTTCCGGAACTCTAAGAGAATTACGATGAACCAGGCCGGGCCGAGCAGTACGATATGGCAACGGCTTGGGCTTTAGCCCGACCGGATGCCATCCTAAGAGCGGTGCAGAGGCTCGGGCTGTAGGCCCGAACAGACGCAATCATCCAGCGCCGCCGCGCGGCACCTCGCTTATGAGCGCCGATCCCACTATGAGTTGGTGACCGGCGCGTCCGCAGAGGCGGCGACGACGCAATTGCGTCCGCTGTTCTTGGCGCGATAGAGCGCCACATCCGCCTCGGCAACGATGCTCGCGCCCTGCGAGCCGGCGTGCCGGTTGCGATCCAGCAAAGCCACACCACCCGAGAGCGTCGCTGCAAGCACGGTTCCGCCCGCAGCGGCGAAGCGGGCGTCGGCGACCTTCTGCCGGATGCGTTCGGCGATGGCGAGCGCCGCCGCCATGTCGGTCTGCGTCAGCAGCACAGCGAATTCCTCGCCGCCATAACGCGCCATGACATCGCTCGCGCGCAGCAGCGACTTGATGTGCTTGGTCATCTCGCGCAGCACGATGTCGCCCGCTGCGTGCCCGAAGCCGTCGTTGATCTGCTTGAAGTGGTCGACGTCGAGCATCATGCAGGCGAGCGGCTGGCCGTTGCGCAGCGCGCGATCGGTCTCCTCGACCAGGCGCTGGTCGAAGTAGCGCCGGTTGTAGGCGCCCGTCAGCGGATCGGTCATGCCGAGGTGGCGCAGCCGCTCCTGGTTGGCCACGTTCTCCAGGCAGATGGCGGCGATGGCGGCGAGCCGCTGCATGAAGTCGGTCGCCATGTCGGCTGCGAACCGCCCCTCCTGCGCGCTGGCAAGATTGAGGCTGCCGCTCAGACTCTGGCCGCGCACAAGCGGCAGCACGGCGACGCTCGCAAGGCCGGTCGAACCCGGGAAGAGCGCTGCGTGGCTGGACGGCTCGTATCGCCCGAGGACCGGCGCGGCACCCGATTCCAGGCGTTGCCGCAGGATCTGCTCGTTGTCGACAAAGCTCAGACCTGGAACGGCCTCGGGATCGACCCCCGCATCGGTAAGCATGTGCCGCAATTCATCCTCGGGATCGACCAGCACCAGAGTTACCTGGTCGAGGACAAAAGCATCGCGAAAATCCGAAAGCAGCGCCTCGCTCAATTCGCGCAGGTCCGTCGCCTGGATCAGCCTCAGTTCGAACGCCTGCAGCCGGCGCATCAAGGCCTCGTTGTCCCGCGCCTGCTCGAGCATGCGGTTCAACTGTTCGCGCAACTGATCGGTGCCGGTGCCGGGATCGACGCTCATGGGTGCAGGTTCCTGTCTATGCGCGCCGGAGACGCGCCCGGTGGATTGTATTACAGCAGTGCGCCGCCCCGGTCATCGGCGGGGACCCGGCTCACGCTCAGGAAATAGGCCGTGACCAGGGTGCTCGCAAGCGCCAGGCTCGCAATGGCCGCTAGCCAGAATCCCGGCGCACCCATGGGCGTGTTGAGTCCGGAAGCGTGGAGTCCGGGGAGGTCGAGTCCAAATGGGTGCAGCCCGAGCCAGGAGAGATCGATCGGCGTCAATCCGATCGCGTAGCCTCCGCCGAGCCCCACTCCCCACAGCGCCACGGCGTAGATCAGCATGGGCACCACCGCGCGCTTGTAGCCGCGCAGCACGTTGACCACGACCGCCTGCACCGCGTCGAACAGGTGATAGACGGCGACGAAGGCGAGCAGTCCGGCCGCGACACGGCGCAAGTCTGGATCGCCTGTGTACAAGCCGGCGATGCCGGAGGCAAAAACGTACATGCCCGCACCGATGATCGCGGCGCAAGCGAGCGCGAGGACGATGCCGGCGATACCGGCGGCACGCGCCCGCGCGTACCGGTGCGCGCCCAGCGATTGACCGACCACCACGCTGGCCGCGTTGCCCAGCGCCAGGGGCAGCATGAACGTGAGCGCGGCCAGGTTGGCCGCGATCTGGTGCGCGGCCGAATACAGCGCGCCCAGGCGCGCGATGAACAGCGCCATAAAAGTGAACCCGGTCACGTCGATGAGAAAGGTCAATCCGATGGGCAGCCCCAGCGAGACGATGCGGCCCAGCGCTTTCGCGTCGGGCGGGGACCAGCGCGCGAACAGCCGGTAGGGCCGGTAGGCGGGCTCGAACCAGCACCAGGCCCAGGCGAGCGCGCAAACGATCCAGGAGACGATCGCGGTCGCCACCGCGCAGCCCGTGCTGCCTAGTTCGGGCGCGCCCAGGTTGCCGTACATGAACACCCAGTTGAGTGGCACCTTGAGGACGAGGCCGACGAGCGTAAGAGCCATCACCGTGCGCGGCCGGGAGATGGCGGTAGAAAAACTGTAGAACACGCGAAACAGCAGGGAAGCCGGCACGGACCACGCGAGCGCGTGCAGATACGCGCGCACCTTGGCTTCCAGCGCCGGTTCCAGCCTGGCGACGGCGAGGAAGGGGTCGGGCCAGGCAAACAGCAGCAGCGCGATCAGCGCCAGCGCGGCGGCGAGCCACGCGCTTTGGCGCAGTTCCTCGCCGATGTCGGCGTGGCGCCCCGCGCCGTAGAGATGCGCGACGATGGGCGTGAGCGCGAGCAGCACTCCCATCAGCGAGACGAACACGGAGAAGTAGATGCTCGAACCGATCCCCACCGCCGCCAGGTCGAGCGTGCCGTAACGCCCGGCCATGATGGTATCGATGACGTTGTTCGCCATCACCGCCAGCTGCGCGACGAGCACCGGCCAGCCCAGGCGCACCAGTTCGCGGTAAAGACCGCGGGGGGTGCCTAGAGCCCCTAACACGGTGAAACGCGTGTGCGACTATGGCGTTTGGGATGCAGCGCAAGGCGCGGCGGCGAAGCTTGGGTCATCCCCAAGCAAGCCGGCGCAACGCAGCGATGCGCCCAAACGCCGACGTCCCTTCGGGTTGCGACCAGGACGGGCGTCTGCCGCGTTGCGGCGCTTGGAAAGGCCGGCCAGCCCAGGCGCACCAGTTCGCGCACGAGGCCGCGGGACATGCTCAAAGGTCGTACAGTTCGCCCTCGCCCGCCAGCGCGCGTTCGATCAGCTTGCGGTTCAGGGCCGGGGCGAAGAGCTCGATGAATTCGAAGGCGTAGCCGCGCAGCAGGTTGCCGCGCTTCACCGCCACGCGCGTGGTGTTGGAGCGGAACAGGTGCGCGCAGTCGATGGAGCGCAGCTGGCGGTCGCGCGTTGCGTCGAACGCCATGGCGGCGATGATGCCGATGCCCAGGCCCAGCTCGACGTAGGTCTTGATCACGTCGGCGTCGATGGCCGAGAGCACCACGTCCACTTTCAGGCCGCGCGCGGCGAACGCCGCGTCGATGTGCGTGCGTCCGGTGAACGCGGCGTCGTAGGTGACGATGGGAAATTTCGCCAGCGCCTCCAGCGTGAGCGCTCCCGCCTTGAGCAGGGGATGCTTCTGCGGCACGACCACGCAGTGGCTCCAGGTGTAGCCGGGCAACGCGAGCAATCCCGGAAAATCATCCAGCGCCTCTGTGGCGATGGCGATGTCCGCCGTACCGGCCTGGACCATCTGCGCGAGTTGCAGCGGATTGCCCTGCTGCAGGGTCAGGTGCACCTTCGGATAGCGGCGCTTGAATTCGCCCACCACCCGCGGCAGCGCGTAACGTGCCTGGGTATGGGTGGTGGCGACGGTGAGATTGCCCGTGTCCTGGCCCCTGAAATCGTCCGCCGCGCGCTTCAGGTTTTCCGCTTCCTGCAGTACGCGCTCGATCACCACCAGCACCGCCCGCCCGGGCTCGGTAAGCGCGGTGATGCGCTTGCCGTAGCGCACGAAAATGTCGAAGCCGAGCTCGCTCTCGAGTTCGCGTATCTGCTTCGACACCCCGGGCTGCGAGGTGTGCAGGGCGTTGGCGGCCTCGGTCAGGTTGAGGCCGCGGCGCACCGTCTCGCGCACATAGCGCAACTGCTGGAAATTCATGTTCGAGCCTAAAGTTCCCTTGGTTATATCAATGGGCGTGTTAAGTCCCTATTCTTATAACCGGAGTCTATTACACGGCCGCCGTTGCTGGCAAATGCCACGGAGGCGCGACTGCAATCCTGCTTGGCTAGGCGCGCGCCAGCCTCTACAATCGGCCGCAGGCGTTCAATCTCAGGCAAATCCGATGTCCGATGGGTTTATCGACTATGTCATGGAACTGCTCGGCCCGTTCGGCACGGTCCGCACGCGGCGCATGTTCGGCGGCCACGGCGTCTACCTGGACGGCCTGATGTTCGCCATCGTGATGGAGGACACGCTCTATCTCAAGGCGGACGAAATGAACCGCGTCGAATTCGAACAGGCGGGCTGCGAGATTTTCGGCTACGCCCGCCAGGGCAGGCGCGCCACGCTCAATTTCTTCCGCGCGCCGGAAGACGCCATGGAATCCCCCGAGCTGATGCTGCCCTGGGCGCGCACCGCCTACGCCGCGGCTTTGCGCAGCAACGCGAAGAAGCAGGTTGCCGGACAAGCCCGGGCTGCGGCAAAGCTGGCGCCGCCGAAGAAGAAGGCAGCGCCGGCAAAGACGTTCGTCGCGAAGACCGTCGGAAAGAAGGCTGCACCGCCCGCCAAAGCGCAGAAAAGCAGGCCGCGCCCGAAATGATCAAAGCGCGCTTCGCCAGCCGCGAGCGTCTGGGCCTCACCAAGGCCGAGTTTGCAATTCTCAGGCGACTCAATACCCCGGAGAAGATTCAGGCCTATCTGGACGCCATTCCGCAGAACTTCGAAATCGGCGGCGAAACCTGCCTTTCGGTGCGCGAGGCGCTGGGACAAAAGAGGGCGCTGTGCATCGAGGGCGCAATGATCGCCGCCGCCGCGCTGTGGGTGCACGGCGAGCCGCCGCTGCTGATGGACCTGAAGGCGACGCGGGACTACGACCACATCGTGACGCTGTTTCGCCGCAACGGCTGCTGGGGCGCGATCTCCAAGACCAACCACCCGATACTGCGCTGGCGCGATCCCGTCTACCGCAGCCTGCGCGAACTCGCCATGTCCTATTTTCATGAATACTGCAACAAGCGCCACCAGAAGCGCGAACTCGCCATGTCCTATTTTCATGAATACTGCAACAAGCGCCACCAGAAGACGCTGCGCAGCTACTCGGCCGGCTTCGACATGCGGCGCCTGGACCCTGCGACCTGGGTGACGCAGAAGAAAAGCTGCTGGGACGTGGGCTGGGCGCTGGACGAAGCGCGGCACTATGCGCTGATCACCAAGCGCCAGGCGAAGCTGCTGCGCTTGCGCGACCCGCTCGAGCGCGAAGCGCATCAACTCAGCCACCACAAACGGCCGCAAGCCAAATGAACTCCCGCATGGAGCATCGAACATGAATAGATGCGCCTCTGCGCTGCTGCGCTATTGTCTCGCCTGCCTCGCACTACTGCTGACTTTGGCAGTCCCCGCATCCCGCGCCGCGGATGGACCGACCATGCCCATATTCGACGCCCATCTGCATTACAACTGGGAACCGGCGCCGCATTTTCCGCTGGAGAAGGTGCTGTCGCTGTTCCGTGAGAACAAAATCACGGGCATCCTCGCCACCAGCCGGCCCAACGACGGCACGCGCGCACTGGTGGAGGCCAAACCGAAGGACCTGTGGGTCGTGCCCTTCATCCGCCCCTACCGCGTGCGACCGGACATCCAGACCTGGATGGACGACCCGTCCATCCAGGAGCTGATCGAAACCGAATACAAGCGCGGCTACTACGTCGGCGTGGGTCCACCTCACGGGCAAAGCCGCGTCGACCAAGCTGGTGAAGCGCACGGTCGATTTCGCGGTCGAGAGAAACCTCTACCTGCACGCCCACGCCGACGACGAGGCGCTGGAGATCCTGTTCGCCCACAACCCGAAGGCCCGGATCATCTGGGCGCACACGGGGTTTTCCACCCCGGCGGAAAAGGTCGCCGCCTACCTCGAGCGCTATCCGGCGGTATGGTGCGAACTGTCCTACCGCTACGGCATCACCGAAGGCGGCAAGCTGACGCCGGAATGGAAGAAACTGTTCGAGCGCTACCCCGACCGCTTCCTGCTGGGTTCGGATACCTGGATCAGCCAGCGCTGGGACAGCTACGGCAGCATCATGGCCGAATACCGGGGCTGGCTCGCGCAATTGCCGCCGGCGGTGGCGGAAAAGATCGCCTTTCGCAACGCGGAGCAGCTATTCAAGAAGCACTGACCGGCTTGCGCCTTTCGGAATACCGCCACGTACTCCTCTGCGCGCTCTGCTACGGCTCGGCCGTGGTGCTGGCGCGCTTTGCCTTCGAAGACGGCAGCAACGCGGCGACGGTCGTCAGCGTGCGCTGCGCCTTCGCGGCGCTCGCGATCGGCGTCGCATTGCGTATCGACGGCAGCGAGCGGCACACCAGCGGCCGCGAGCGCGCGCTGCTCCTGGGGCTGGGCCTGGTCTTCGCCTTGGGCGTGTTCTCGTTCTACAAGGCGATCGAAATCCTGCGCGTGCCGCTTGCCATCCTGGTGTTCTACGTGAACCCGCTGGTGATCGGCGTGTTCGGCGCCATGGCCGGGTTCGAGCGCATGACCGGGCGCGTGCTGCTGTACGCGCTGCTCTCCCTGGTCGGCCTGGCGCTCGCCACGGGCGCGTCGCCCGACGCCGTGGACGCGGCCGGCATCGGCTACGCCATTCTCGCCGCCGCGCTCACCTCGGCCGTGCTGGTGGTATCCACCCACCGGCTGAGCCACGTCGATGCGAAAAGCCGCACCTTCTGGATGATGCTCACCACCTCGGCCGCGGTCGCAACCGCGACAGTGGCGGGCGATGCGATCATGTGGCCGCGCAGCGCCCTGGGGCTGTGGGCCGTGGCGGGCGTTTGCGTTTTGTATGCGATCGGGCTGGTCGCTTTGTTTACCTCCGCCGTGCGCATCGGACCGCTGCGCACCGGCCTCGTCATGAACATCGAGCCGATAATCGCGATCGGCGGCAGCTGGCTGCTGCTCGGGCAGGGGCTGACACCGTTGCAGCTCTGCGGCGGCGGGCTGGTGATCGCGGGTGTCATAGGCGCGCAAATGAACAGGCGACCCGCGTCGCCGGCGAGATAGGACCGCCGGGTGCCGCCTTGTCGTCCGCACCCGGCAATCTGAACTTTCTACGCGGCGCGCTTCGCCTCCGCCGCTTCGAACAGTTCCAGCGCGATCGGCGTGGGATTGCGAAACAGATCCAGCACCGGGCAGTGCGCATCGACGACCTGTTTCAGCCGGCGCAATTCGTCCGCGCTTGCCGTGCTGTCGAATTGCACCGTTCCGCGAATCTCCTTGAAGCCCGGCCGCACGCCGGGGGCCGCTGCAAAGAAACCGCGCAAGTCGATCGTTCCTTCCAGTTTCACCGACACGTCGGTAAGGGGGATGCCCAGAGCTGCAGCGTGCAGCCAGTAGGTGATTTCCTGACAGGTGGCCAGCGCGGCCAGCGCGTATTCAACCGGATTGGGCGCGCGATCGGTTCCGCCCAGGGCGGCCGGCTCGTCGACTTCCACCGTGAAATCGCGAATCTTCACCTTCCGGTACAGGCCGCCATGGCCGTGGCTCTCCGCAGAAAAGGTAGCCACGGCCTGTCCGGGGCTGTTGGCCAGCGCGGATTGGGTATTGGCAAAGAGTTCCTTGAGCTTGTTAGACATGGTCGTTTCCTCTCGATGTGGTGTGTGGCAGGATCGCCTGCTCGCGTACGGCGCTCACGCTTGCATGGGATGCGAAGGTACCGGCGGCGCGGGTTCAGCGGAAATACTTTGTTGCTACTTTCATATAAGCATTGGCGATAAGCGAAGGCCCGGATCCAGGGCCGTAGAGTCAATTAAGGGTAATCGGGAAGCGCGGCGTCATGCCGCACGGTCCGATTTTTCACCCTGTTAATACCCATTTGGAATAAGGCAATGACTATTGGTTTGTTTGTTCAGGGGCGATTTTCGGGTAAGGTTCCGCACCGCCGCTGAATATGGAACATCCCGGGTTTCGGTGCCGTGGCACGCTCGGCGGCCCAACTGCAGTCAAGGAGACACGCATGGCCAAATGGTACGAAGACAACTCGCAGAGCATAGGGCGTACGCCCTTGGTTAAGCTGAACCGGATCACCGACGGCGCGAAAGCCACCGTGCTGGCGAAAATCGAAGGCCGCAATCCGGCTTACTCGGTCAAGTGCCGCATCGGCGCGGCCATGATCTGGGACGCGGAAAAGCGCGGCCTGCTCGGCCCGGGCAAGGAACTGGTGGAACCGACCAGCGGCAACACCGGCATCGCACTGGCGTTCGTCGCCGCCGCACGCGGCATTCCGCTGACCCTGACGATGCCGGACACCATGAGCCTGGAACGGCGGAAACTGCTGATCGCCTACGGCGCGAAACTCGTGCTCACGGAAGGCGCGAAGGGGATGAGCGGCGCGATCGCGAAGGCCGAAGAAATCGCGGCCTCCGATCCGAAGAAATACGTTCTGCTGCAGCAGTTCAAGAATCCGGCCAATCCCGCCATTCACGAAAAGACGACCGGCCCGGAGATCTGGGACGACACCGACGGCGCCATCGATATTCTCGTATCGGGTGTCGGGACCGGCGGCACCATCACCGGCATTTCGCGCTACATCAAGAATACCCGCGGCAAGAAGATCGTCTCGGTCGCGGTCGAACCGGTCGCCAGCCCCGTGCTGACACAAAAACGGGCCGGCGAAGCATTGAAACCCGGGCCGCACAAGATACAGGGCATAGGCGCGGGCTTCGTGCCGGACGTACTCGACCTGTCGCTGGTGGATGCGGTTGAACAAGTTTCCAACGACGAGGCGATCCTGTTCGCCCACCGGCTCGCGCGCGAGGAGGGAATCCTTTCCGGCATTTCGTGCGGTGCCGCGGCCGCGGTGGCCGTCCGGCTCGCGCAGCGGCCGGAAAACGCCGGCAAGACCATCGTCGTCGTGCTGCCCGATTCAGGCGAGCGCTACCTGAGTTCCATCCTGTTCGAAGGCGTGTTCGATGCCGCGGGTGCGGCCAAGGCGGCGTAAGAGGCACCACTGCGCCGGATAATCCGGCGCGGCACCAGCCTTGGTGCGAAGACGGCGCGGGTATAATCGCAATCCGGATTTCCAGCGCTACCGACAGCCTCCGACATGGCCAACATTCCAGAAATCGTATGGCGTTCGCCCCAAGGCGAGATCGTCGCCTGCGTGGAGAAAATCAAGGTGCTGCGGGAAAACCTCGAGGAAATCCGGCAGGTTTGCCAGGACGCCCTCGAGGACGCGGTGCTGATGGGCTGCGACGACGCGCAGTTCCGCACCGTGCTGACCGAGCTCGTACAGAAACTCGAAAATCCCTACAAAGGCGGCTGAGGATCCGGCTCGCCGGCCCGGCGCGAAGCGCAAGCCCGGTTTCCCGCCCGGCCGCGCGCGCGGGAACTTCCGCTTCAGACCTTGCGCCTGTTGGCCTCCAACCAGCCGTCGACCAAGGCCACGCTACGGTCGACCACCGGGTTCTGCATGCCCTTCTGCGCGGCAATGGCCTGCACCAGACGGTCGACACGCTCGATATTGGTCGCACCGGCTGCCAGGGCCCGCGCGGCGGACGAGGGGCTTCCCAGTGACTGCGCCGCAGCGGCGTATTTCTCGAACGGGACCAGGTCATTTTCTGCCGCACCCAGCGACATGCACAGCTTCGCCACCCAGGTATAGACCGAGCGCGAGGCTTCGATGTCGCCGTGCACCGCGTCCTTGATCGGAATCATGCCGTCCTTCTGCACGCAGCGATAGTTGCCCGACAGCAGCATGCTCCATTTCGCCAGCGGCACGAAGATGGAATCGTGCACCTTGAGCTTGACCGGCAGTTCGATTTTCGCGTCGCCGGTATCGAAGCGCACCGCTTCGATGTCCTTTTCCAGCTGGCGCAGGATGGCGGTGTGCGCGTCGGAGTCGAAGCGCGCCGATTTGAAATTGGTCGGCAGCCTGACCTGCAGCACGTTGACCTTGTCTTCGGGCGGGCGGAACGCCTGCGGGTCCGGGCTGCACAGGGTCATCAGCTTCGGATCGAAGCTGTCCCATACGGCCGGGTCGGTGTAGCAACCCCTGCACGCTGCGGCGTCGACGCCCGGAATGCGCGCGAGATAAGGCAGGGGCGGCATGTTCATGATCGACATGCAGGGCACCTTGGATTTGGCCACGGCTTCCAGCAGCTCGCGCACGCCGGGCGAGCGGTACTGCGGTTCCTGCATTGCGAGGGCCACCAGGTCGAAGTCGGCCGGGTTGAAGGCGGTGGTGCCGCCGGCGGACATCTGGCCCGGCAGCTTTTTCGAGCTGATTTCGACCAGACCCTCGCGGCCCTTGATCGGCAGGCGCACGATGGCGCCTTCCTGGTTGATCAGGTCCGCCTCGGCAGGCAGGCAGACCAGCTTCACCGTGTGCCCCGCAGCCGCCAGCTTGGTTCCGAGCAGCGAACCGTAGGATGCGCCCATGATCAAAATCTTGTAAGTCGTAGCCATGATGAAACCCTCCTTCGTGTCTTATGGAAGTACGTTGCAGCCAATCCGGAGAGCCGGATGCGCGCACGCAGCACGTATAAATACAGTTTTCCCCGTTTTGGAACATTGACCAAGAGCAATAGTTTGCCGAATAACGGTAGCGCATTCCGGAATCCGGAATACGGCATTGACGCAGGACACCGCCATCGGCGCTGTTATGATCGCCTCGTCGGAGCCTGTGGCATACACTGCATGAAACTATTACTCGTTGGCGCAAGCGGGCTGGTCGGACAGCAGGTGCTGGCGCTGGCACTGGCCGAGCGCAGCGTGGGGCGACTGATCGCGCCGACGCGCAAGCCGCTCGCCGCTGCCCCCGGACTGGAAAATCCGCAGGTCGATTTCGACCGTCTGCCGCAGGGCGCGGACTGGTGGAACGTGGACGCGGTGATCTGCACCCTGGGGACGACCATGGCGCTGGCCGGATCGCAAGCCGCCTTCCGCCGTGTCGATCATGACTATCCGCTTGCCGTCGCGCGACTCGCGCGGGCCGCGGGCGCTGGGGCGTTTGCGCTCAATTCCGCCCTGGGTGCAGATGCGAATTCGCGCGTGTTCTACAACCGGGTCAAAGGCGAAGCGGAGGCCGCCATCGCCGCGCTGGGCTATCCCTCGCTCACCCTGGTGCGCCCATCGCTCCTCGACGGCGGGCCGCGTCCCGACAATCGCCCGGGCGAACACCTGGGCCTGTGGATCGCGAAGACTTTTCGCCCACTCGTGCCGGCTCGTTACCGCGCCGTCGACACCGAGGCCGTGGCGCGCGCGCTGCTGTCTGCGGCCTTGGGCCACGCGCCCGGCGTCCACATCGTGGAGTCAGAGCGCATCACCTAACTCGCCGGGATCAATCGAACGGTATTTCGATGATCGTTTTCAAAGTCCAGCGGTCGGCCGCACCGGTGAGGCCGCGACCGATGCCGACGTTGAACACCCAGGGCTTGCGCTCGTAGTCGAGCGCGAAATACAGGGTGTGCGCCTGCTCCGCATGCGGCAGGATGTGGTTCACCTTGCCCAGTTCGGCGTAATACTCTGCGCCCAAGGCAATGCTCGACGTGACCTTGCGGGCAATCTTCACCGATGGAACGAAATCAGGCCTGCCGTCGTGGTCGGGGCCGGCCAGCGACCAATTGAGTATCGGGTTGGCCGCGAGCAACCATTCACGCCCGCGATAGCCCACGATCGGCCGCAGTTCCACCGCGTTGCGCGATTGCTCGAACGCGGGCCTGACCCAGGCGTATTCGGTATTGATCCCCATGAACCATCCGGCGTTGCCGTCCTCCGGCTGCACGGGCAGCCATTTCAGACGCAGCTTCGGCCCGGCGAAATGCATGGTTCCCTCGGCGTCGCGCGCGTAGGGCAGATACAAACCCGCTTCGACGGTTCGCGTCAGGCCGTAGGAGAACTCCGCCGTCGTGCGCAGGCCGTGGCGCGGCGTAATTTCGCCGGGAAAATCCGGCGTGCTGCGGCCTTTGGGCGTGGTGTTGACGTGCAGTTCGAGCCCGAACTCGCCCGGCTGGTTGATGTCATCGGTGTAGACCTGGATTTCATCCATCATTGCCGCGTGCACGGGCATGACGGCCGCGGCAAACCCCACGCCGGCCGCAATGAGGGCGCGCGACAGACATCGCAGCAAGGTCAAATGAAAAGCTCCACCGTCTACCGGGGTCAACACGTGAGAGCACGCTTTTTAAAACGGGATGCCGCAATGGTAGCGCGTGAAACACATGCGCGCTGCCATTGGCGGCGGCCGCCCTCGGTATTGCCTCCTCGGGTCTGCCCCCGGTGCAGATTGGTGCCGCGCTAGACAGCCTGCAGCGCCTGCTCCAAATCGGCTTTCAGATCGTCGATGTGCTCGATGCCGACGGACAGGCGCACCATGTCCTCGGTCACGCCTGCAAGCACCAGTTCCTCCGGTCCCAGCTGGCGGTGCGTGGTGGACGCCGGATGGCAGGCGAGCGACTTGGAATCGCCTATGTTTACGAGACGAGTGAACAGCTTCAGCGCATCCTGGAACTTCGCGCCTGCCGGTGCACCGCCCTTGACGCCGAATGTCAGTATCCCCGAGGGACGCCCGCCCAGGTATTTCTGCGCCAGCGCGTGATCCTTGTGGTCGGGCAGGCCGGCGTAGTTGACCCAGCTCACTTTCTTGTGGCCCTTGAGATAGTTCGCCACCGCGAGCGTATTGTCGACGATGCGCTCCATGCGCACCGCCAGGGTCTCCACGCCCTGCAGGATCAGAAATGCGTTGAAGGGCGAAATGGCGGCGCCGGTGTTGCGCAGCGGCACCACGCGCGCACGGCCGATGTACGCGGCCGGGCCGAGCGCCTCGGTGTAGACCACGCCGTGATAGGAGACGTCGGGCTCGTTCAGCCGGCGGAACTTCTTCTTGTGCTCGGCCCAGGGAAACTTGCCCGAATCGACGATGATGCCGCCGATCGAGTTGCCGTGGCCGCCCAGGTACTTGGTGAGCGAATGCACCACGATGTCCGCGCCGAACTCGAACGGGCGCAGCAGGTAGGGCGTGGGCACGGTGTTGTCGACGATCAGCGGCACGCCGTGGCGGTGCGCGATGGCCGCGATCTTTTCGAAGTCGGTGATGTTCCCGAGCGGGTTGCCGATGGATTCGACGTAGATGGCCTTGGTCTTCTCGTCGATCAACTTGCCGAAGGCGTCCGGATCGCGGTAGTCGGCGAAGCGCGTCTGCAGGCCGAACTGCGGGAAGGTGTGCGCGAACAGGTTGTAGGTCCCGCCGTAGAGCGTGCTCGCCGACACGATGTTGTCGCCGGCCTCGGCGATCGTCTGGATGGCATAGGTGATCGCAGCCTGCCCGGAAGCCAGCGCGAGTCCGGCGATGCCGCCCTCCATCGCCGCGACGCGCTTCTCCAGCACGTCCTGGGTCGGGTTCATGATGCGCGTGTAGATATTGCCCTCGACTTTCAGGTCGAACAGGGCCGCGCCATGCTGGGTGTCGTCAAAAGCGTAGGACGTGGTCTGATAGATCGGCACCGCAACCGCCTTGGTGGTGGGTTCCGGGCTGTATCCGGCGTGCAGGGCGAGGGTTTCGATTTTCATGACGGCGTGATTCCTTCAAATGTGAACCGCGGAGTATAGCGGCGCCGCGGCACGCCACAAGGAAGGAATGGCGAATTACTTATCGCCGGAAGTTATAAAGCCCCCGGGAAACTTCTTCCGACGGGGGCTCTGAAGGGACGGGCCGCTACTACAGTTTCAGCAGCTTGCGCGCGTTGCCCTCGTAGATCGCGTGCCGGTCGGCCGGCGAGAGATCGAGATGGTCGATGATTTCGATGGTCCAGCGCGTGTAGGCGGAGCCCTTCTCCGGATCGAACGGCGCGTCCGAGGCGAACAGCACCTTGTCCACCCCGAAAAATTTCAGGCCGCATTTGGTCGCCTCGAGCGAGCCGAACACCGCGGTGTCGGCGTAGAACATCTTGAAATAATCGAGCGGCCGCTTTTTCAGGCTCGCCAGCAGCGCGTAATAGTCCTCGTCGGAAGTGCGGCTGCCGAGCTGGTCCCAGCCCGGACCGACGCGGCCCTCGAAATAGGGGACCATGGCGCCCAAGTGATGGGTGATGATCTTCAGGTCAGGATGCTTGTCGAACAGGCCGGCGAACACGATGTGCGCCATGGCCACGCTGGTCTCGTAGGGCCAGCCGAAAGTCCACCAGATTTCGTAGTGGCTCTTCTTTTCGCCCTTGTAATCGGCGACGTCGGCGCCGCGCGCCGGATGCAACCATATCGGCCGGTCGAGTTCGGCCATCAGGTCGAATATGGGCATGGTCTCGGGCGCCGTCAGCGGCCGGCCGTTGACGTTGCTGAACACCTGCACCCCGACCGCACCCAGATCGTTGATCGCGCGCTTCGCTTCTGCGAGCAGGCCTTTCGGATCGTTCATCGGCAGCGAAGCGACGAACGCGGGAAAGCGCTTCGGGTGCTTGTTCACCAGTTCGGCCAGGCCGTCGTTGGCGAGCCGCGCGAGCTCCGTGGACAGCGGCGGCGGGCCGAAGACCTCGATCGGCGGCGAGGGCAGGCAGATCACCTGCGCGTAGTCGCCGAACGCATCCATGATGCGAAAGCGCTCGTCCAGGTCGACGATGCAGGGGATTTCGCGCACGCGCTTTTGCATGTCCTTGCCCTTGGGCGAGACTTCGAGCATGCGTTCATAGAACTTTTTCGGGAAGATGTGATTGAAAATATCGAGTTTCATTTGCGGTCCTTCGGTTTGTAATTCAGTCGGCGCTGATGCGCGCGGCGCGCACCACCCTGGTCCAGCGCTCGAGGTCGCTCTCGACCAGCTTGCTCAATTCTTCCGGCGTGCCGGTTACGGGGTTGAGCCCCTGCTTTTGCAGGCTTTCGCGCACCTCGGACTGGCCCAGGATCGCCACGACTTCGCCGTTGAGCAGCGTGACCATGTCCCGCGGCAGGCCGGCAGGCGCGAACAGCGCGTACCAGATGTCGACGTCGATGTCCTTCACGCCCTCCTCGGCGAGCGAGGGCAGTTCCGGCGTGACCGGGGAACGGTTCGCCCCGCCCGCGCTGAGCATGCGCAGCTTGCCGCTGCGCGCGTGCGGCAGCGCGACGTGCACCGGCAGGAACATCGCCTGCAACTGCCCGCCCAGAATGTCGGTGACCGCGCCGGCCGTCCCTTTGTACGGAACATGCGCGATGTCGATGCCGAAATTGAGTTTGAACAGTTCCATCGCCAGGTGATGCGGCGTGCCGCTGCCGGGCGAGGCATAGTTGAGCTTGCCCGGCTGCGCCTTCGCGAGGGCGACGAATTCCGTCACCGATTTCGCCGCCACCGAGGGATTCACCACCAGCGCCATGTTGCCTATCGCCGTGAGTCCGATCGGCGTAAAGCCGCGCACCGGATCGTAGGGCACCGAGCGCGACAGCGCGGCGTTCTGCACGATGGTGCTCGCGGTCATGAGCAGGGTGTAGCCGTCGGGCGGGGACTTGGATACCGCTTCGGTGCCGATATTTCCACTCGCGCCGGCGCGATTGTCGACCACCACCGGCACCTTGAGCCTCTCGGACAGTTTTTGACCGATGGTGCGTGCGAGCAGGTCCATGCCGGTGCCCGCGGTAAAGGGCACGATCATGCGGATGGGGCGGTTGGGATAGCGTTCCTGCGCCTGCGCAGAATGCAAGGCGGCGAAGGAAAACGAAACCGCCAAGGCGAGCGCAAAGCCGCGCCGCGCCCGCTGCAACATTCGGACTGCCATCGACCCCTCCTTTACCGCTGCCGGCGCGGGAACGTAGGTGTCCGGCGCGAACCGCGAGCGCAGAGTGTAAGCCGATTCGAGGGAGGGCGGCTAGTCCCGCCGGGGAATTGCGCGGGTTCGGACCAAAAAAAGGCGAACCTTGGCTCGCCGTTCTCTTGCGCTCCCTGCGAAAACGTGGAATCAGGCCACGCGTTTCTTGTGCTGCTGTTTGTGCTGCGCCGCCTTGGCGTGCAGTGCCGCGTAGGCGCCGTGCGCCGCCGCCTCGGCTTCGCCCACGTGGATCGCAAGACCCATGTCGGACAGCACCGAACCCAGCGCAGACAGGCACAGCATCACGTTTTCCGGCTTGCACGAATAGCCCATGAGGCCGATGCGCCATATCTTTCCTGCGAGAGGGCCGAGGCCGGCGCCGATCTCGAGGTTGAACTCGTTGAGCAGGGTCTTGCGCACTTCGGCCTCGCGCTCCTTGATCGCATCGGGGATGTACACCGCGTTCATCTGGGGAAGCTGCGCCTCCTCCTTCACCAGGAACTTCAGGCCCATGGCTTCTAGGCCGGCCTTGAGCGCGAGGTGATGGCGCGTATGGCGCGCCCATGCGTTTTCAATGCCCTCTTCCTTCATGATCAGCAGCGCCTCGTGCAGCGCGTACAGGCTGTTGGTCGGAGCGGTGTGATGATAGGTGCGCGTGGTCGCGCCCCAGTAGCCCAGCAGCAGGTTCATGTCCATGAACCAGGAGTGGATCTTGTCCTTGCGCGCCTTGACGTGGTCGACCACGCGGTCGCTGAAGGACACCGGCGACAGGCCCGGCGTGCACGACAGGCATTTCTGGCTGGCGGAATAGATGGCGTCGATCTTCCACTCGTCCACCAGCACCGGTGTACCGCCCAGGGAGGTCACGGCATCGACGATGGCGAGCGCATGGTGCTTGTGCGCGATCTCGACGAGCGTCTTGGCGTCGGACTGCACCCCGGTCGAGGTTTCGGCGTGGATGAAGGCGACGAGGCGAGCGTCCGGGTTCTTTTTCAGCGCGTCTTCCAGCTTTTGCGGATCGACCGGCTCGCCCCATGCATCTTCCACGATGATCGGCGTCCCGCCGCAGCGCTCGACGTTCTCGATCATGCGCCCGCCGAACACGCCGTTCCTGCAGACGATGACCTTGTCACCGGGGGCGACCAGGTTGACAAAGCAATACTCCATGCCGACAGAGCCCGGCCCGGAAACCGGAAAGGTCAGGGCGTGCTTGGTCTGGAAGGCGTAGCGCAGCAATGATTTCAACTCCTCCATCATGTCCACGAACACCGGATCGAGATAGCCGATCGCCGGCAGGCTCATCGCCGCCATCACGCGCGGGTTGATCTCGGACGGGCCGGGCCCCATGAGGGTGCGCTGCGGCGGATGGAAAGAATGGATGCGTTTGGCTGGTGCGAAATCACTCATGGCGTCACTCCCTGGAAGATGCGACCCGAACAGATCGTCGGGACGCGATTTGACTCGAACCGGCTTCTTGGCGTTGGCTTCGTTGAGCACTTCCACCGCCTCGACTTTGCCCTCGGTGGCGCGCTCGACCTCCATGGCCCAGCGTGCCGGAACATAGCCGGATTTGACCCAGTTATTCACGACCGCCCGATCGAGGCGGAAGTGCCGGGCCACCTCGGCCTGGCTGCCGAAAATTGAAACCAGTCGTTCAGCGCAATTCATGCAAAAATTCTAGCATGACAAAATGAATTTGACAAACCAAGCTTGCTTATCAGGCTATTCTGGGGTCGAATGCATCCTGAAAGGGATCGCAGAAATGGATGAAAAGTCTTCTGCATCAAAGGCTTTATCACCTTCACCGGAGACCATGCCCCCTGCGGTGACGGCGGGAAAATCGAATAGCTTTCGGTCCAGCAGATGCGACGACGAAACCCGCTGCAAGCTGTTGAATATGGTTTCGACCCGGCCGGGGAACTCCTTTTCCCAGGCGCGCAGCATCTGCTTCACCTGCTTGCGCTGCAGATGGTCCTGCGAGCCGCACAGATCGCAGGGAATGATGGGGAAGGCGCGCACGACGGCGTAGCGTTCCAGGTCTTTCTCCTTTACATAGGCAAGCGGGCGTATCACGACATGTTTGCCATCGTCCGACCCGAGCTTCGGCGGCATGGCTTTCAGCTTGCCACCGAAAAACAGGTTGAGGAAGAACGTTTCCAGGATGTCGTCGCGATGATGGCCCAGCGCGATGCGCGTGGCACCCAGTTCACCCGCCATGCGGTAGAGCACGCCGCGGCGCAGGCGCGAGCACAACGAGCACATGGTCTTGCCCTCCGGGATCAAGCGCTTGACCGTGGAATAGGTGTCCTGCTCCGCTATGCGAAATTCGATGCCGAGCGACTTCAGGTAATCGGGCAATACATGCGCCGGATAGCCCGGATGCTTCTGGTCCAGGTTGACCGCGACAATGTCGAACGCGATGGGCGCGCGCTGGCGCAGCTTCAGCAGCACGTCGAGCAGGCCGTAGCTGTCCTTGCCGCCGGAGAGGCAGACCATGACGCGGTCGCCCGCCTCGATCATGTTGAAATCGGCGATCGCCTGCCCGGTGAGGCGGCACAGGCGCTTCTCCAGCTTGTTGGCTTCGAGGCGCTGTTTTTCCAGCTGCTTGTGGTCGGGGGCGTTCACAGTTAGAGGGTATCGCAAAATGACAATTCCAAGAATTGTCATTCCGAGCATAGCGAGGAATCTGCTTTTGAATCAAGAAAAAGCAGATTCGTCGGCCTTCAGCCTCGGAATGACAGGGAATTTTGAAATGGCTTCTTAAAGATTTACGCTCCGGCCGCCATCGACCGCGATGATCTGGCCAGTAACATACGGCGCTTCCGCAATCAGGTAGTACACCGCGCGCGCAATGTCGTCGGGCTCGCCGGTGCGCTTGAGCAGCGTATGCGAAATCACGCGCTGGCGCGTGACCTCGTCGAAGGAACCGTCCTCGGGCCAGGCGATGGGACCGGGCGCGACCGCGTTCACGCGCACCTCCGGACCGAGTTCGCGCGCGAGCGAAGTGGTGAGGCCCGCCAGCCCCGCCTTGGCGATGCTGTAGACCACGTAATTCTTCAGCGGCCGGTCGGCATGGATATCGGTGATGTTGACTATGCAGCCGGCGGTCTTCTTCAAATAGGGTGCCGCCGCCTGCGACAGAAACAAAGGCGCCTTCAGGTTGGCGCCGACGAGATCGTCCCAGTTCTCCGCGCTGATCGCGCCCACGGGCGTGGGGTAGAATGCAGACGCGTTGTTGACCAGGGCGTCAAGGGCGCCGTAGCGTTCGACGCAGGTCTTCACGATTTCCGCCAGGCCGGCGATTTCCGCCAAATCGGCTTTCACCAGCGTCACCGACTGGGCGCGCTGCAGATTGAGTTCGGACTGCAGCGCGTGCGCCTCGCGCTCCGACGAATGGTAGTGCAGCGTCAGGTTGGCGCCGGCCCGATGCAAACGCCGCGCGATCGCGGCGCCGACCCGCTTGGCCGCGCCGGTGATCAGGATGGTCTTGTTATGCAGCTGCGCGGACATGATTTGAAGATTTTACCGGATTCGCGCACTATCACTACTATGCCAAATTTCGATTTGCCCACCCCGTCGGCGGAAGCGCTGGCGCACAGCGACCGGCTCACCGCGCTCATCCGCGGCGAAATCGACGCCAGCTCCGGCTGGATTCCGTTTTCGCGCTATATGGAATTGGCCCTGTACGCGCCCGGACTGGGCTATTACACCGCCGGCGCGAGAAAGCTGGGACGCGAGGGCGATTTCATCACCGCGCCGGAAATGACGCCGCTGTTCGGCCAGACGCTGGCGCGCCAGGCGGCCGAAGTGCTGGAATCCGGCTTCGAGCAGATCCTGGAAATCGGCGCCGGCTCGGGTGCTCTGGCCGCATCACTGCTGGCGGAACTCGAGCGCATGGACCGGCTGCCGCGCAATTACTACATCCTCGAAGTCAGCCCCGACCTGCGCGAGCGCGAGCGCGACCTGCTCGCCGCCAAGGTGCCGCATCTGCTGGAGCGCGTCACCTGGCTCAACCAGCTGCCGACGGTGTATCCGGGCCTGGTCATCGCCAACGAGGTGCTGGACGCAATGCCGGTGCACATCGTCCGGGGCGCCGCGTCCGGGGCGGAGGAAGGCGGCGTTACGCGAGAGGGCGATGCGTTCGCCTGGGCCTGGCGGCCGGCCGCGGCGGAGTTGCTGGCGACCGCCGCAGCGCTGCAGTTGCCCGAAGGCTATCAGTCCGAGATTCAACTGGTGGCCTGCGGCTTCGTGCGCTCGCTCGCGCAATCGATGGCGAAGGGCGTGATACTGCTGATCGACTACGGCTTTCCCGCGCACGAGTACTACCACGGCCAGCGCGGCGAGGGCACGCTGATGTGCCACTACCGCCATCGCGCCCATGGCGACCCCTTCTTTCTGCCCGGGCTGCAGGACATCACCAGCCATGTCGATTTCAGCGCCGTGGCGCGCGCCGGCGAAGAAGCGGGGTTGGAGCTGCTGGGCTATGCCGGGCAGGCGCAGTTCCTCATCAACTGCGGCATCACCGACATCCTGCTGCGCACGCCGCCCGAAGACGCCGCAGCCTATCTGCCGCAGGCGTCCGCGGCGCAACAACTGCTCTCACCCTCGGAAATGGGCGAGCTGTTCAAAGTGATCGCATTCGGTAAAGACTACGCGGCGCCGCTGATGGGCTTTGCCGAGGGCGAGCGCAGCCACTCTCTGTAAGAGCAAGCAGCTATGCGCGGTCGAGTTTGGATGATTTCATCCACTCTATGATGCGGTCCGCGACCTTCTGCCAGTCGGTTTCGAGCATCATCAAATGGCCCATGCCGGGGAAGATTTCCGCTTCGACGCCGTAGTGCTGCGCGGCTTGCTCGGCCTGCGACGAGGGCACCAGGATGTCGCACTCCGCACCCAGCACCAGCATCGGCGGACAGCGCTCGCGCCGCAGATGCGGCAGATTGAAAAACGTCATGTCCCACATCGCGCGCTGGGATTCCGGCTGCATGCGGCGGTAACAGGCGCGCAGCTTCTCCACTTCGACCGGCCCGGCAAAGAGCACGTTCTGCAGGGCGTCGAGCGAAACACGGTTGTGGTTCATCATCGAGTTCACGTCCGAGAACAGGCGCGGATTGGAAAACGCCAGCGCGATCGAGGACGACAACAGCCCCTGCGGCGGCACCGACGCCATGAGCACGGCTCCCGGTGCAGCCGCGCGTTCCAGGTATTTTTGCACCACGAAGCCGCCCATGGAATGGCCGACCAGTATCGGGTCGCCGCCGACTGCGCTCACGGCCTGCTCCAGGTCGTTGACGTAGTCGCCGATCGAAAGCCAGTCGAGCCGCTCGCGTCCCGGGCTGCCGCCGTGTCCGGAGAGGCTCAGGGCGCAGGCGCGAAATCCGCGCTTGGCGAAATAGGGCAGAAAATGCTCGGCCCAGCACCAAGCCCCGGCAAACGCGCCGTGCACGAACAGAACCGGCCGCGTCCCGCCTTTCCTGCTTTTCGGCGGACTGACTTCGATGATTTCGAGTTTTTCCGCGCTTTCAGCTTCCGCAGGCATGTTCATCGTCCCGCCGGCGCCTAGACTGGAACGACCATGCCGCGCTGAACGGCAGGGCGTGCGCCTATCGTGTCATACCAGCGCTTGACGTTGGGGAAGTCGGCCAGCTCGGTCTTGTGCCACTCGTGCCGCGCCACCCAGGGATAGGTCGCGATGTCGGCGACGGAATATTCGCCGGCAAGATACTCGGCCTCGCCCAGGCGTTGATTCAGGACGCCGTAGAGGCGGTCCTTCTCCCTGCCGTAGCGCTCGATGGCGTAAGGAACCTGTTCCTTGGCGGCGCGCAGGAAGTGGTGCACCTGGCCGAACATCGGCCCCACGCCGCCCATCTGGAACATCAGCCACTGCAGGGCGATGTATTTTCCGCGGTCGGAGCCGGGCAGGAATTTTCCGGTCTTGCCGGCGAGATAGACCAGAATCGCGCCGGATTCGAACAGCTCGATCCGCTTGCCGTCCGGACCGTCCGTGTCGGTGATGGCGGGGATCTTGCCGTTCGGATTGATGCCGAGGAACTGCGGCGTGAACTGCTCGCCCTTGCCGATGTCGACCGCATGGACGTTGTAACGCAGGCCGCACTCCTCCAGCATTATCGAAACCTTGCGGCCGTTCGGTGTCTTCCAGGTATAGAGATCGATCATTTGTCCGCCCTGTCGGTTCATTCTTCAGCGGGGCAGTTTACAATGATTCGATGCTCAAGTGGCTATTGACCCTATTGTTCGCGCTGGCGGTGCTGACGCTGTGCACGCCATGGCTCAGGAAATTCGGACTCGGACGCCTGCCGGGCGACGTCAGCCTGCGCTACAAGGGCAGGTCCTATTACCTGCCCTTCACCAGCACGGTGCTGATGTCGCTCGCGCTGACGCTGCTGGCGCGGCTCATTTGAAGCCCGTAACAAAAGTCTTTTTGTTACGTCTGAATTAGGGGAGCACGAACGGGAACACGAGGGGATATATCCCCTCGCATTGTTAAAGACGCCAGCCGCCGCGCCAGCGCGGTGGTGCTTCTTATACTTTGCCCCTGGGACTGCGCTTGGACTCGCGGTAGGCGCGCAGTTCGTCCTGCGTCAGCTTGCCGTCCTTGTTGCTGTCGATCAGGTCGAACTTCTTCGCCAGGCGCGGCGCGTTCTTGTCGGCTTCGGCGCGGCTGATGGCGCCGTCGCCGTCGGTGTCGGCATGGCGGAAGCGCTCGGCCGCCCTCGCCTGCTTTTCACCCTTGTGCGATTTCTTCCAGGCCTGGAGTTCGGCGCGGGTAACCTGGCCGTCCTTGTCCGTGTCGATGGCCGTGAACTTGTCCGACAGGCGCGGCATGGCCTTCTCGAATTCGGCGCGCGAGAGCTTGCCGTCGCCGTTGGTGTCGGCTTTCTTGAAATGCCCCGGGCCGCGCGGAGCCTTGGCGTCGGCGGGATTGTCCGCGGCGAAAGCGAAAGCGGGAACCAGGATCAGGGTGGCAATCAGGCTGCGTTTGAACATGTTCATCCTCCGGTAATTGTGGGTCGTAAGGACAATAACGCCATGGCGGAGAATTCGGCTACGGCCGCAACAAACTGTTACACAGTCACGGCGTCTTCAACCTGGCTTCCAGCGCGAGCAGCCGCTCCTTCATCGCGGCGCCCGCGAACATCTGGGGATTGGACGCGGTGAACTTCTGCTCGCGCTCTCGCCGCGCCACCGCTTCGCGCGCGAACCCGAACGCTTCGGTGAAGGAGCGGGTGCGGCGCAAAGCCTCGTCGAAATAGGCCCGGCCGAACCAGGTCAGTTCCTCGCCGTTGTCGCAACCGAACGACTGGTTGCGCGCATCGGTCGCGGTGATGATCAGCGTGTTTTCGTCCTTCAGCGGTTCGACGAATCCGCCCGAAAAGCAGGCCGAGATCACCACCACCTTCCATTTGATGCCGCTGTCGTGCAGCATGCGCGCCAGCGCCGCCGGCCGGATCTGCGACAGTTCCAGCGGCGACAGCTCGACCGACAGTTCCCCGCTCTCCGACCCGTGGGTGGTGATGTACAGGAAGAGGATGTCCTCGCCGGCATCCATGACCTCGCCCGCGCGCTCCAGGGCCAGGCGCAGATTGGTGGCGCTGGCGATGGGCAATTCGCCCAGCGTCGCCGGATCGTTGCTGAGCGAGATCGAGCGCCCGGCGGTGTCGAAGCGCGCCCGCATCAGGCGCGACACCGTGTCCAGTTCCTTCCCGAACACGTCCTGGGCTCCGTGCGGCGCGAAACCGACGAAATACAGGTCGGTAACGCCGGGGCGCTCGGGCTGCAGCGCGGCCAGGTGCGCGGCCAGCAACCCGTCCTGGGCGTGGAACAAGTCTTCTCGCAGGATGGGACTGTTCTGCGCACCGGCGCCCGCGTCCTGGAAGCTGGCCCAGAGTTCGGTGCGCGGCATGTAAGTCAGCAGGGCCGCGAACAACAACAGCAGCAGCGCGCCGCTTTGCGCGAACTGGCGCCGTGGCCCGCCGGCCGCGACCCACAGCGTGCGCAGGGCGACGGCGAGCACCCACAGGAGGTAAGCCGCGTAGAGCGACAGCTGAAGGGTGGGCGGCGTATCCGCGCCGGCGACGCGCAACCCGATCACGATCGCCGACGACGTGAATTCGAACAGGGCGCCGGGCGAGATCAGCAACAGCGCCAGCGCCAGCAGCAGATCGCGCCTGCGGTACAAGGATGCGACGGCCATGCTCGCCAGCAGCACCAGCGGCAGTTCGGCCAGCGCGCTCGGCAGCGCACCGTAGTCGATATACCCCGGAAAACCGCCGCGCAACATGCCGCCGATCAGCCACGCACCCAGGTTGAACACCCACAGCAGCGCGAAATCGCCTGGGGAGACGCGAAAATCGTAGCGGCTGACGCGAAGGAAGGCCGCCAGTCGCATGCCGGCCATCAGGTTGCGCCGCAGGCCCTGCAGCAGCATCGCCGCGCTGGATTTCATCTGCCGCTCTGCCTCGCCGCGCGCTATTTCGGGCCAGGGGTCGAACATAGGGCCAGCCGCACAGCGGCGACCCGGGCCGTGCGCAGGCGGGCGGCGATCCTGTGCGGCTCGGTTTCGTTCCTGGCGATGGCGCCTGCGTCCACAGCGCGGGCCGAGCCCAGCGCAGCGAGCAGGTGCGCTGCGGCGGCAAAAGGCCGGGCGCGGCTGCCCTGGCAGCTCTCCGCCGCCTGCAGCAACTGTTCGAAGCGCGCCGGCCGGCGCCAGGCGTCGCAGGCCTGGAGCAAGCTGACGATGGCCTCGGCCCCGAGTTTCGAGCCGAGCGCGATCTGTTCGCGCTGGCGCAGCGCGAGCAGGGCGAGTTCGGCGCAGTCAGAAGGCGCGCGCAGGCGCGCGCTCATGCGGCGCAGCGCGCCCTCCGGCGCCTCGTCGCCGGCAAGCGCGCAGGCGAGCACGGCGTAGCGCACTTCGAGCGAGCGCCCCCGGGCCGCGGCGTAATCGAGCGCCCGCTGCGAGCGTGCGTACTGCGCGCGTTCCGACCACGCTACGGCCAGTTCCGGCAGCACGCGCGAGAGCGCGCCGCAACTGCGCAGCAGCGCGAACATTTTCGACGGCGCCGCCTCCATCAGGCCTATGGCCAGTTCCTGCCACACGCGCTCGGGCACCAGCGCATCGGCCTCGCCGGCTTCGACCATGCCGCGCATCAGCCGCAGCGTCGCGGGCGCGAGCTTGAAGCCGAAGCGTGCCGAGAATCGCGCCGCCCGCAGTATGCGCACCGGGTCCTCGGCGAACGCCGGGCTCACGTGGCGCAGCACGCCCCGCTTCAGGTCTTCGGCGCCGCCATAGGGATCGATGATGCGGCCCGCCTCATCGCGGGCGATGGCGTTGATGGTGAGATCACGCCGGGACAGGTCCTCTTCCAGCGTCACGTCCGGCGCGGCATAGACCTGGAAACCCTTGTAGCCGCGCGCCGTCTTGCGCTCGGTGCGCGCAAGCGCATATTCCTCGTGCGTCTTCGGGTGCAGAAAGACGGGGAAGTCCTTGCCCACCGGCTTGTAGCCGAGGCGGGTCATCTCTTCCGGCGTGGCGCCGACCACGACGTAATCGCGATCCTTCACCGGCAGGCCGAGGAGTTCGTCGCGGACCGCCCCGCCGACAGTGTAGGTTTTCACTGCGAGCCCGCTGCGCGGCCATGGTTCAGGCTCGCCGGCCCGCAGCACGCGAGGTCTAGCGCGAGCTTGGGCGGCGTCACACTTCGCTTGTCTTTCTGCCGGCCTGGCTGCGCAGCAGGGTGAAGCGCGAGCACGCGGCGCTTTCGCGCAGGTAGGACGGCACCATCGCTTCGACGGCGGCGGGCTGGATGCCGAAGGGAAAGCGCGCGGCGCTCACGCTGTCGGCCGACATCGAAAGCACGTTGTCGCGGCTCATCAGATTGCCCGGCAGCCATTCCATGACCCAGGCCTGCAGCATGGAATACTTTGCGCTGAGGCCGATGACGGGGCGCGGATGCCCGCTCGCGCGCCCGGCATACTTGACCAGCTGGCGCAGGCTGTAGACCTTGGGGCCGCACAAATCGTAGGTGTTGCCGAAGCTCGCGCGATCATCCAGCGCGTGCGCGAACGCCCGCGCCACGTCCTCGACATAGACAGGCTGGAATTTCGCCTCGGGACAGGCGAGCAGCATGAGCGGCATGAAGCGCTGCAGCAGGGCGAACACGTTGAGGAAGCCGTCTTCCGGGCCGAATATGACCGAGGGGCGGAACACCGTGATCGCCAGGCGTTTGCCTTCGGCGAACATCCAGTTCTCGCCGTCGCCCTTGGAACGCAGGTAGGCGCTGGGGCCTTTGCTGGAGGCGTTCAATGCGCTCATGTGCAACAGCCGCGGAATGTGCAGATGCTCGCAGGCCGCGGCGAGATCCCGCGGCAACTCGGCGTGCGCGCGGCGGAAATCGACGCCGTAGGGCTCTCCCGGCCGGCTCTGCAGCACGCCCACGAGATTGATCACCGCGTCGCAGCCGCGCAAGGCCGCGGCAAGCTGCGCCGGATCGCACACGTCGGCTTCGACCACTTCCACCGTCGGCAGAAGAAAGAGATGCTTTGCGCGCTCGCGCCGGCGCGTGATCACGACGACGCGCTTGCCCTGTTCAGCCAGCATGCGCACCAGGTGGCGGCCGACAAAACCGCTGCCGCCGAGGACGGCTATTCGTTCCAGTTTCATTTTGGTTCTTCCTGTTCCGTTTCGCGCTGTGCGATGAGTTTGTCGTTGCCCCCGCCGCGCGGGGCGATGGTGCCCAGGCGCGCCTTCAGCGAGCGCGCCTGGCCTCCGAGCAGGGCGGCGTAATACACGGTGTTGTTCATCACTTTCTTGACGTAGTCGCGGGTTTCGTTGAACGGGATGGTTTCTGCGTATATCGCGCCCTCCAGCGCGCGCGTGTCGCGCCACTTGCGCGCCCGCCCCGGTCCCGCATTATAGGCCGCGGCCGCCAGCACCGGACTGCCGTCCAGATCGTCGAGCACATGGCGCAGGTAATAGGTGCCGAGCGCCGCGTTGACGTCGGTGTCGGTCACGCGCGCCCACGAATAGCCCTGCATGCCCATGCGCCCGGCCACCCACTTCGCCGTCGCGGGCATCAGTTGCATCAGGCCGGCCGCGCCGACGGAAGACTTGATCGCGGCGATGAAGCGGCTTTCCTGGCGCACCAGGCCCAGCACCCAGGCTTCCTCCAGCTGCTGCGCGCGCGCCTTCTCGCCCAGCGCCTCGCGGTAAGGCGCGAGATAGCGCATGCTGAAGTCGTGCAGCGCGAGCGTCTTGTCGGCGGTGTTGATGGCGCGGTCGAACATTTCGTTGCGGCGCGCGAATTCCGCCGCCGCCAGCAGCTGTTTGTCGTCCATGCCGCGTATCGACCAGATCCACTCGCGCGCCGACTCGAACCGCTGGCCCAGAACATACAGCGCAAGCGCGCGCTGGAATCCGGGTTCGCGCGCGAGCGCCGCCACCTCTTCGGCCGTCGGCGTGTAACCCTTGGGCGGAATGGTGAACGCGAGGCCCATTTCTTCCGCGGCCAGACGGGCGTAGAAATGGTGCTCGCCGGCGATGCGCGCAAACAGCGTCTGCGCCTCGGCGGCGTTTCCCAGCGCCTGCGCGGCCCGCCCCTGCCAGTAAATCCAGGTCGGTTCGTTCCTCTGCGGCTGCGGCATCTTGTCGACCGCCGCCTTGACTTCGCGCCAGCTGCCCTGGCGCAGCGCGGCACGTACGCGCCAGGCAAGCTGTTCTTCGCCCAGCGTGGCGCCAGAAGCATCGGCGTTTGCGTACCATTCCAGCGCCTGCGGCAGGTTGCGCTTTGCCGCCTGCAGCGCCAGCTGGCCCCAGGCGTAGCCCTGCTCGTCGGCGGAGAATTTCGCGCGCAGCTTCTTGTCCCAATAGTCCGCAGCGGCCACGGTGTCGTTTCGAGCCAAGCGCTGCAGCGCGAACAGCGTAAGCTCGCGCGCCTGGCGCCGCGACAGGTCTTTCTTCTTGTCGTCAAGATAGCGCTGCGGCCCTGCGGCGACGCCGAACAGACGCCCCCGGTCCAGCGCCTCCTTCGGCGGCAGGTAGGCGGCGGTGCGCCAGGCCCCGCTGACCGAACCTGCTTCGAGCAGCAAGCGGATGCGATCCCATACATGGCGATTGGTCAGCTGGCCGCGGGAAATCAGCTCCTCGGCGAGCGGCACGCAGCCTTCCGGCAGGTCGCGCGGCACGTACCACTGCGTCTTCACTTCGGCCAGCGCCGATTCGTCCCGCAGCTGCCAGCGCGTCTGCAGGGCGTAGCAGGTGACGTCGTTGTCGTCGCCGACCAGCGACGGAAACTCGGTCCGGAACAAATCCCACTGCTGCCTCTTGCCCAGGACCTTCAGCCATTCCTTGCGCACCAGCTCGGCGACGTAGCTGCCCTGATGGCGCGAAAGGAAATCGCGCACTTGCTCCGGGCTGGAATCTTCCAATCGCGCGCGCAATATCCAGGACTCGACGTAGGGCTCGAGTACATGGCCCTGCAGTTGCGCGTCGTACTTGACGAGCCTGTCGTAGTCTCCCGCGCGTGCCGCGGCGCGCGCGGCGACAAAGATTTCGTCCTGCGTCTGTTGCGGCTGCGGCGCCGCCGCTGCCGCCAGCGGCGCCAGGGCGAGACCCAGGATCAGGCCCCGCAGCATCGATGCTATAGTAGGTTTAATGGCTAACTCCATGATGGAACTAGTATAAGCGCTCCGGCGCCGGTGTGGACAAAGTAAGGATAAAAAATGCAACACACTGAACTCATGGCGTGGCGCAAGAACCTGCGCCGCGAACTGCTCGCGCGCAGGCAGGCATTGACCCAAGAAGAGCTTCACGCGCTGCGCATAAGGATGGACCAGCATTTGCTGTACGGGTTCCCGGGCCTGGCGAAGGGCGTGCTTGCCTTCTGCTGGCCGATCCAGAACGAATACGACCCGCGCCATCTGGTGCGCATACTGCGCGAACGGGGCACGACCGCCGCTTTGCCGGTGGTGATCGCGCCGAAAGCGCCGCTCGTATTCCGCGAATGGCATCCGGGCGTGGAAATGGCGCTGGGCAAACTCGACATACCCTATCCGGCCGCAAGCGCCGAGCTGGTGCCGGACACCGTGCTGCTGCCGATGAACGGTTTCGATGCGCAGGGTTATCGACTCGGTTACGGCGGCGGCTTTTTCGACCGCACGCTGGAGGCCTTGAAAGACAGGAGGCCGCTGGTCATCGGCGTCACCTTCGAAACCGGCGCGATCGAGACCATCCACCCCCAGCCCTGGGACATGCCGGTAGACTACGTAGTGACCGAGCGCGGCGTCTATGGACGTGAGAACGGTCAGGGCGACAGCGGCAAGCTCGAGTTTCTGGGCATGCCGCGGGAGCAGCGCACCGAACTCAGTTCACCGGTGTGCTACGCGGCCGATATCGCGCCGGGCTATTTCGGGGAAGGCCCGGCGGGCAGCTAGGCTTCACTATCGCGGCAGCTGATCGAGCGCACACGCGCGACGTGCTGACGCGGTTCTCCAAGGCATTAGCCGATAGGTTTTCCCTGACCCGATGTTTCAAGTGGGGGCTAACGGGAAGTTCGGTCAATCGTCACTTTCGGCCAGAAGCTGACCTTTACAGTTACGTTTCATAACCCCCGGTACCGGTAACTCGCAGGCGGGGGGATTGCGGTTGCGTCCCACCGACAGGTGCCACAAAATTTGAAAATTGTTGCATGGATTTACTGCTAAATTGCGGTTTAGTGATATGAGATCGCCCTACAAGTTGATGGGCTCACGATTAAGCGAGCGTTAGCGAAATGCCAATTACTCCCTTTCACTTCGGCCCAGGTGCGCTGTTCAAATGCGCGACGCCCGAGAATTTCTCCTGGGCGGTGTTCGCATTCGCAAATGTACTTATTGATCTCGAGCCGATCCTGCTTTTCATCCTAACTGGTGACCCGGCTCATCCTTGGTTGCATACCGCTCCCGGTGCCATCGCAGTTGCCATCGTAGCTGCAACTGCGGGACGATGGCCTTGCGAATGGTTACTGGGCTGGTGGAACCGCCAGCTCAGTCAAAAACAAAAGCAATGGTTAGGAACCCAGGTCGTGATTGGCAACATTGCGGCATGGACAGGCGCGTTCGTCGGAACGGCTAGCCATATTTTGCTCGACGGGGTCATGCATGCTGACGTGCGCCCGTTCTGGCCGTTCCTTCAGGGGAATCCAATGCAGGGGCTCGTATCCATCGAGCAGCTGCAGTGGGCGTGCGTCCTAGCTGGGGTACTCGGCCTCACTTTACTTGCGATCATGAAGCGCAAGTCTTAGGCGCCTTCCGGCAATAGGGCGTCACTTTATTGATATAGAGACAAGATTCTTTTTATGTGAATAAGAATCAAATTTTTAATGGCTTCGGCACATGATTTCGTCATTATTGATGAAGAGACACGCCGGTCTCTTCAATCAATGTTAGGAACACTGCGCGTATGAAGCATGGTCTAGTCACGTTCGCGTTTGTTGGCGCCCTATGTACGGCGTTTCTCGTCGCGTGGATTGTTGTGGTCGCAAGCCTCGGTCAGGAAGCCTGCCTTGACCGAGGTGGTGTTGTAACCGACGCCGGCTATGCTTGTAGCTTGGCCGGTGGCTCTCTCGTAACTGTGACCTCATTGATCTCACGGCGGGTCGTCGTCTTCGCCGCCCTCGCTGTGGGGGCGCCATTGCTGTTGCTTTGGTTCGCGCTGCGCGGTCGCTTTGGCACCAGGAGATGACATCCCATTTGCCCCTAACCTTCGGTCAAACGGACCGCTGCCGGCGGCCGGTTACCTAGTTCGTTAGACGCCGCAAACCACGGGGGTCCCATGCTTACAGATAAAGCGACGCCGGTAGCCCATGCGCGCCATTATTGCCATTATTTTGTTGATCTACTGCAGGTAGGATGACCGATGCAGAATCGCAGAGTGATCACTGGAACTGCGCTGATTGCGGGGATTGCAATCTTGATCGTGTGGTATCTGAAATTTGTTATGCGTCCTGTGCTTCAAATCGTCTATTCGCCTATGGCAGCCCACACTGCGCACCTTGTGCGGCTGCTAAATGAAGGTGGTCCGGCGCCTTATGGCGAAGAGGTCATGCTCTCGACCGCAGGCGACACATTGGGACGATTTACAGGCACCACTCTCTGGATAGGCTACTGCGCGAAGGGACGATTATCGTGGAAATCTGCGACCGAGCTGGAGTTGTCCTGCCCACCACACCCAGATGGAAAGGACGTATTTGTTAGTTCGCCCCATGATGGGGTCACATTTCGCGTTGTGCGTTGACAGTCCGCTTTTTGGCAAGGCGAAAGTCGGCAGCGGGTCGAAACCGCCGGCCCGCGCTTGTTGGAAAGCCGTCGCTGGCCGGAATTTCGGCAGGCAAGTATGTTCTTCTTTAAACCGGTCGCTGACACCGGGCAATCGCGCCGACGCAGTCGCTGGAAGGTAACTGCACAATTGCGCGGATTCTGAGTCGTTCATTCGGCAATACGGGCTACCGCCGCCAGTTGTCAGTTCAGGCAGCCGAGAAATATTTCGTATAGTTCGTCATTTTCAAATGTGGCATGCGGCCTGCAGATAGGACTTGAAACCGTGAACCGTACACCCCCCCGCATTTCCGGATGCGGGCGCCACTTCAAACCATGTTCTTGTGCAATCGATTTGAATTCGGCAAACGATATTCCCTGACGTATCCGGCCGTACTTGACCGAACCATTAGATTCGGCACCTAGCCTTCCCATTGCCTGCTTCTCCTGCAGTAGGCGAATTGTCTTGCGCTCAGATGGCCACAACACGAAGATATTGATCGCCTCCCAGGCGATGGCGCAGCATACAACCGTCGTGATGACATTCAATACGATTGCTAATCTTTTCCTTGGCGGTGGGTTCGCTGTCACGAATTCTCCCTCCCTCTGACATGGATGGTGACTACGAGCAGGGGGAATAATCCAAGTGCGTAGACATCCCCACGTCCTGCATTTTTTAGGTGCTACTTAGCAGCAGCGGTACCGACTTGTACCAAGAAGGGTGGAAGCCACGTTCCGAATCAGCAATACGGAATCGGCCTCATTGACCTATCCTTAGTGCTTTGGCCAATTTGCATGAAAATGCAACGCGCGCTTGCCTGACAATTCAATAGATGATCTGAGCGCATGCTGAATGTAAATGGTATCAAATACTGCTTTCTGCACCGCTACTATGTCTTCACGGGCAGCGTAGGTCAGCACGTAATTGCGCACGCCAGGAGCAGTCATTCGATCACGCGGTCTGCACGCGCGAGAATTGGTCCCGGGATTACAAGGCCCATGGCTTTCGCGATCTTCATGTTTATTACCAGTTCGAACTTGGTCGGCTGCTCGACCGGAAGGTCGGCCGGTTTGGCGCCCTTGAAAATCCTGTCTACATAACCGGCGGCGCGCCGGAGGTTCTCGACCAAATCGACTCCGTGAAAGGATCTGCAAGCACGACAAGTGCTTCAGCACGGTCTTTTTTCAGAAGGGAAAAAGCCCGCTCGACTTCCTCGGGGGTTTGTGCCCGCGCCGGAAATGTTCGAACCCGCATCGACTTCGAGGCTGCGTGAACGCTCCCATACATGGCTTCCATTGACTCATTGTCGGGGTTCATCAGCACTGCAACCCGAGACAACTTGGGCAGCGTCTGGATCAGCACCTCGATCTGTTTTTTGCTGGTCTCGCCAGTGAGTATCGCTATACCGGAAGTATTGCCTCCGGGGCGCGCCAGGCTCGCCACGAGCCCGGCGCCAACTGGATCGGCTACTGCCGCCATGACGATGGGAATGCTCTTGGTCGCCCGCTGCACTGCCCGGGTCGACGGTGTCGTTATCGCGACGATCAGGTCAACATTGAGCTTGATCAACTCCGTCGCAAGACTCGGCAAACGCTCATACTTGCCGTCGGCATATCGCCACTCGATAACGAGATTGTTTCCTTCGACGTATCCAAGTTCCCGCATACCGCGCAAGAAGCCCCCGACGGGGTCAGCATCATTCGATGCCGGGCGTGCGCGCGGCAGGAGAAATCCGATACGCCAGACCCTCGGGGGCTGTTGGGCTAGCGATAAAAATGGAGCAATCGCACCCGCGCCAATCCAAACGATCAAGTCACGTCGGTTCATTCTATCGGCCTAATCATTTCTAGTTACGTTCGCTGTCCTATCCGGACGCACGCCCGCAAGAATAACTCCTGGGTAAGGTTTCATTGCGGATTCGGAGGAAACCCACGGGCAACCAATCCGAAATTGACGACTCGATTGGCCGTGTGCAAACGGGGCGGCGAGGATAGCGCCGGAGGCTATCGGGAATCGCCGATGTGAAGATGCACCCACGTGCCTCCCGTACAAATTAGGAGTATGCAAAAAGTCTACACCCTTTAGTCGGCTACTGTGCTGGCTTTGCGCTTATCCAATAAGTGACGATAATGGTATAAATGCTTTCGTCGATTGTTCGCCTACAGTCCACCACGATGACACTTTCACGCACAGTCGAGCCAGGGGGCCGGCTTTCGGTGGGAACTACTGCATACGCGTTAAGCAGTCTGGCGAAAGTGGGATACTTGACACATTCACCTGCATTCCGGACGCCGTGAATGAACGCTCTTGCCGTTCTTGTTCTGCTCATTCTGATCTGCGGTTTTTTCGCCCTGGCCGAAATGGCGCTCGCCTCGTCGAGGCGCTCGCGTCTGCAACTGCTGGTCGATGCCGGCAATCGGTCTGCGGCCCGTGCCTTGCGAATCAAGGCGATGCCCTCGCGCTTTATAGCCGCGACGCAGACGGGCCTGACGGCGGCAAGTCTGCTAGCCGGTATCTTCGGCGAAAACGCACTCGCCGCTCACATCGAGCATTTTGTCGAGGCTTGGCTGCCGCTATTGAGCACTATTCGTTCCGAGGTGGCGATGACGACGACGGTGGTGGTGGTGACGGCTTTCGCCATTGTCTTCGGAGAAATCGTGCCCAAGCGCATCGCGCTCGCCTATCCGGAGCAGGTGGCAAGTCTGGTCGCGCCGTTCATGGATTTCTTCATCCGCGCACTGTCTCCGGCGATCCGCCTGCTGTCGTGGGCGGCAGATGTGGTGCTCAAACTCCTGCCGATTCGGTCTGCCCCGGAAGTCACAGGCGTCGAAGATATTCTAGCCGCCCTCGACGAGGGAGAGCGCTCAGGTGCCATTGCACCCGAGGAAAGCCATCTGCTGGGGAACATCTTTCTGCTTGAAGACCGCCATGTCGCCGCGGTGATGACGCCGCTTAAGGATGTGGCCTTCATCGATCTCGACCGCTCCCACAACGAGAATCTTCACGTCCTGCGCGAGTTGCCCCATGGCGAGTTGCCCCATGGCCGCTATCCCATCTGCCGGGGGAACATGCAGCAGGTGATCGGCTTGGCCGAAAGCCGCACATTACTGCGCGCGGCGCTTTCCGACGAACTGCATTTTGCCCAGTTGCCGCTGGCACCGCCGCTTTATGTGCCACTGTCGCTGACGCTGATCGAGTTGCTGAAGACGTTTCGCGCACGCAACGCGGACTTCGCCTTGGTGGTGAACGAGTTCGGGGTGACCGAGGGGGTCGTCACCATCGGGGACCTCTTTCAGACCATGGCTGGCAATATGATGCCGGGCGCAGACGACCCTGGGCTGGCGCTGGCGGTGCAGCGCGACGACGGGTCATGGTTGCTCGACGGCCTGTTGCCCATCGACGAACTGCAGGACAAGCTCGGATTGCCAGGACTCGGCGATGAGTCTCAAGGGCTTTATCACACCGTTGGAGGCTTCGTGGTGGCGCACATGGGCAGGATTCCCAAGCGTGCCGAGAAATTTTTCTATGGCGAATGGGAATTTGAAGTCGTGGACATGGATCACAATCGCGTCGATGAGGTGCTTGCCACCCTCACGACTGCACAAAGGGCCGATTCTTGAATGGTCAAGCGACATCACAGAATGCTGGCCGACGCCAATGCGACGCGGTGGAATACGATTGGAACCTGTCGTTCGAGTAGCGCCGGGCCGGGCGTCTGTTCAGGCTCGAGTGGCGTTTCGCGTCCTTGAAATGCAGCCGCCGGCTGGAATTTCAGTTGACGGATGGCCCCGGGGTGAACAAGCGGCCGGAAGGGGCCGCCGGGATTTCTACTGGCGGCGCAGATCGACGAAATTGGAATGCCCGTGAAATCTAGACGCAAATTGATCTTCGTTTTAATCGCTCTCGCATGCCTTTTTTTGGTGTGGGAATTTCTGTGGCCCACCTACCGCGATCACAGTAGACGCTCATTCGCCGGGCGGGCCATGGTGATGGCATCTGACTTGAGACCTGTGATTGCAGAACGGCTGCGGAAGCGTGAAGGTGGCGCTGCTATCAATGCCGGATTGCGCATTGCAGCCCAGCCCCCGGTCACAGGAGGATATGTTGCGTCCGACGGTACAGTCGTCGTGGATGCGGAACTTGATTATTTTGTGCCTTTCACTTTCATTCTCCGCCCGCGCCTGAACTCGAAGAATGAAGTCGAATGGACATGCGGGGTCGTCAAGCAAGAACAAACCCAATACACCTCCCAGCAATGCCGCCGCGTGCTTGAAATTCCGGATCGACGCTAGCTTCTTGTCTTAGCGTCGGCTGCGTGGCCGCGAAGAAGCAGATTCCCCGGGCTGCGACCTCGGAATGACAGGACCGAATAGCGTTTCGTCACTTGTTAAGGAAAGCTCAATAGACCGGATTGGGTCACAGCTGAAATATGGTCACGAGTTGCGACTCCTGCATGGAGGTCTTCCCCAATCTACGTCCTTCCCATCTACAGCTTCTTCCTGTCAGTCCATATATCCACTATCTTCAGGGCATGCCCCGGAAAATCCTGGTCGTGCTTCTGCATGAGCTTGAACAACGCCGCCGCCACATCGGGTGGAAATCCCTGTCGTGCGCCGTTTCTGGTGTCTTGAAGCAAGTTATTGATGAACCCGGTGAGTTCGGGCCCACCCCACAATTCCTTTAGCTGCCCACCGATACGCTGATATTGCACGTTGATGATTTTGAAGTGCTCATTGTCTGAAAGGGTCTGGCCCTCTGACCCGGGGGCTTGTCGCCCAAATAGTTGGTCGTGCTCCTTTCGAAGGCCATACAACGCCAATTCGACTTTGGTTGTCAGCCCCAATGATGGATCGTCCTTCGCATCGTTTATCAATCCATTTATGTATGCAACGAGACCAGGCTTTCCCCACAACTCAAGGATTCGCTCTCCTACTCTGGGGATGTTCTCGCTTACTACCTTGAACCGATCGCTGTCTTTAAGCATCTGCGACTCGAGCAATGATTTATGAAATTGAGATCACAAGAATCGCCCTCATTTGGATGTTCCGAACGCAGGGCGACCTGTCATTTTTGTTATGTTAAAGGATTCCGGTCGCCTTTGATCTAGAATCACGGCCGGTGGGCGATAGATTTGATGACGAGATGCGCCAATTTCTCAAATTGCTTCCGGCATCCACTGAGGAGATCTAGTGAAAAGCGCGTACGTCCATGGCTACGATCCGCGAGAGACTCGCCGGCTGCAGGATCAGGCATCCACGCTTGTGGAGCTGCTGCATTCGGACACATCCTACCCCGAAGGCAGCAGCGTGCTGGAAGCCGGATGCGGGGTCGGTGCGCAAACAGTCACCTTGGCGTCCAATAGTCCAAAAGCGCTAATCACCTCGATAGACGTGTCTGAAGCGTCGATCGCCGAAGCCAGAAGGACCGTCCAGGCCGCAGGCATCGGCAGCGTGACACTGCGGCAGGCGGACATATTTCACCTGCCATTCCCGCCCGCCTCGTTCGATCATGTGTTCCTGTGCTTCGTCCTTGAGCATCTGGCCCAGCCGGTCGAGGCGCTGAGGGCACTGAAATCGGGCTTGAGGCCTGGTGGAACCATTACGGTAATCGAAGGCGACCATGGCTCCACCTATTTCTAGCCTGACAGCGAATTCGCACGCAGAGCTGTTCATTGCCAGGTTGAATTGCAGGCCAGGGCGAGGGGGAACGCGCTGATAGGACGCGCCCTGTACCCCCTGCTGACGGCAGCCGGATTTGGCGAAATCTACGTCTCGCCGCGAATGGTCTATGTCGACTCAAGCAAACCCGAGCTGGTCGAAGGATTCACAAAGAACACCTTTACCGCGATGATAGAAGGAATCCGGCAATCCTCCCTTGATGCAGGGCTGATGAGCGAAAGGGAATTCGACAAGGGCGTAGCCGATTTGTACCGAACCGCAGAAGCGGACGGTGTCTTTTGCTATACTTTTTTCAAAGCCCGTGCCGTTAATGTTTCGTCTGCCACCGCGCACCGGGAGAACTGAGGAGTCGTCAGACACCGGCAGCCCCGTCGTCGCTAAGCGCCCCGTTTGCGGTCCTGCGACCACCGCGACCACGTACCTACCTGCAAGCGCCACGGACCCGATGCCGGTTATATGGCGGAACAGCCGCTCGCGGCGGTTTGGGTCTTTGCGGCGCTTTCGCGATCAGCCGAGGAACAGCTTGTACGCCGGGTTTTCGCTTTCGTCCCAGAACGGATAGCCCAGGTCGTGCAGGAAGCGGCGGAACTGCGGCATTTCCTTCGGCGGCACCTGCATGCCCACCAGCACGCGGCCGTAGTCGGCGCCGTGGTTGCGGTAATGGAACAGGCTGATGTTCCAGTCGGGGCGCATGCTGTTCAGGAAACGCATCAGCGCGCCCGGGCGCTCCGGAAATTCGAAGCGGTACAGCAGTTCGTTCTTCGCCAGCGGCGCGTGTCCCCCGACCAGGTGGCGCACGTGCAGCTTCGCCATTTCGTTTTCGGAAAGATCGATGGTCTTCAGGCCGTGGCGGCGCAGCTTGCGGATGAGGCGGCCGGTCTCGTCGCGATCGTGCACCTCGACGCCGACGAACACGTGCGCTTCCTTCGAGCCGGCGATGCGATAGTTGAACTCGGTGACGTTGCGCGCGCCCAGCGTGGCGCAGAATTTCTTGTAGCTGCCGGGCCGTTCCGGGATGGTCACGGCCAGGATGGCCTCGCGCTTCTCGCCCACCTCGGCGCGTTCGGCGACGAAGCGCAGTCGGTCGAAATTGGTGTTGGCGCCGCAGGCCACCGCGACCAGCGTCTGCCCGCGCGCTCCGGTTCGCTCCGCATAGGCCTTGGCACCGGCTATCGCCAGTGCCCCGGCGGGCTCGAGGATGGAGCGCGTCTCCTCGAACACGTCCTTGATCGCGGCGCAGGTCTCGTCGGTGTCGACAAGGATGATTTCGTCGACCAGTTGTTTGCACAGGCGGAAGGTTTCCTTCCCCACCTGTTTCACCGCCACGCCGTCGGCGAACAGGCCCACCTGCGCCAGGCGCACGCGGCGCCCGGCCTTGAGCGAGCGCGCCATCGCGTCCGAATCCACCGGCTGCACGCCGATGATCCTGATCTCCGGGCGCAGGCGCTTGACGTAGGCGGCGATGCCCGAGATCAGCCCGCCGCCGCCGATGGCCACGAATATCGCGTCGATCGGCGCCTTCGCCTGGCGCAGGATTTCCATGCCTATCGTGCCCTGGCCCGCGATCACGTCCGGATCGTCGTAGGGATGGACGAAGGTGAGCTTGCGCGCCGTCTCCAGCTTCAGCGCATGGCGGTAGGCCTCGTCGTAGGAATCGCCCACGAGCACGACCTCCGCACCGCGCGCCAGCACCGCGTCCACCTTGATCCGGGGCGTGGTCACCGGCATCACGATCACCGCCTTGCAGCCGAGGCGCTGCGCCGCCAGCGCCACGCCCTGGGCGTGATTGCCGGCCGAGGCGGCGATGACGCCGCGTTTCAGGCTGGCGGGAGACAATTGCGCCATTTTGTTGTACGCGCCGCGCAGCTTGAACGAGAATACCGGCTGCATGTCCTCGCGCTTGAGCAGCAGGGCATTGTGCAGTCGCTTGGACAATATGGGCGCCGCTTCGAGCGGCGTTTCGATCGCCACGTCGTAGACGCGCGCTTTGAGGATTTTTTCGAGATAGTCGGGATGCATGTCGATTCGTTTCAATTTGAGCGGGTAAGGGTAGCAGGATGTGCTTTGCCGGGGCAAGGCGCATCCGGCGATACGGCGCATGGGAAAACGGATTGATAGGCGCCGAGGCCAGCCTGCTGACGCTGCTTGGCTGGAGTTTCCTCGCCTCCACGCTGGTCCCGGTCAGTTCGGAGGCGGCGCTGTTCGCCGTGCTCAAGCTGCACCCGGACCTTCTCTGGCCGGCAGTATTCACGGCCACGCTGGGCAATACGCTGGGCGGCATGACCACTTATCTGATCGGGCGCTTCATCGGCTCGAAAAAGCCGCTGACCCAGCTCGAGCGCGTGACGCGCTACGGCAGCCCGCTGCTGGCCTTCGCCTGGCTGCCTTTCGTCGGCGACGCGCTGTGCCTCGCTGCGGGCTGGGCGAAGCTCAATTGGGTCGCGGTGGCTCTGTGGTCGGCTGCGGGGCGTTTCGCGCGCTACTGGGTGGTCGCGCAGGGTGCACTTTGGTAAGCTACCACTTTGGCGGCTGTTTCAGGACGACTGAAGCAGCCCCCGACTTGGGGGAGCATGAGGGGATGCGCCCTGAAGGTCTCGATCCCCCTTGAGGGGAAAGTCCCCGCGGGGGATGTCCCCTCATTTCGTGACAAGAGCTATGGCTAAGAAAAGCACAAGAAAACCGAGACCAGTCTGGGAGCGCGGCTACCAGTCGCACGGTTACTGGCAGGGCAAGGAACGCCTGGGCACGGTGCAGCTGGGGGAGCGCGCCGAATGGGACGGCATTTACCGCTGGCAGGCCGGCACGCTTGCGGGTGAAGCCAAGACCCTGGCCGAGGCCAAGCGCGCCGTGGAAGAGCAGGTGCTGTCGTTGGCCAGCCAGTTGCCGCTGTTCGGAGCGCCGGGCGGCGATTGAGGAACCGGCTGGCGGGCTTTCGGTCCTGCCGGGCGATGGTTCAATCCCTTGAGCCTTCAGGCACCCGTTCGAGCTGAAGCTGTTGCGCGATGCGCTCGCGCAGGTCCCGCCTGAGGATCTTGCCCGCGGGGCTGATCGGAAATTCGGTGACAATCTCCAGCCGTTCCGGAAATTTGAAACGCGCGATATCGCGTTTTTGCAGAAACGCGACCAGTTCCTCATGCTTCAGCGCGCAGCCTTCACGCAGGATCGCAAATGCGCATGCCTTCTCGCCGAAAACCGCATCCGGCATCGCCACCACGCAAGCCGACATGATTTTTGGGTGGGCCAGAATGTAATTCTCCACTTCCTCGCAACTGATCTTCTCGCCGCCGCGATTGATCAGGTCTTTTCTGCGGCCCTCGAGGTAGATGTAGCCGTCCACCATACGGACGATGTCGCCCATCCGATAGAATCCGTCGTCGGTGAATGCATCGCGGTTGGTCGCTTCGGCCTTGTAATACCCTCGAATGGTGTAGGGGCCCCGGGCGACGAGCTCTCCGATCTGTCCGTCGGCCACCTCGTCGCCTTTCTCGTCGATCACCTTGATTTCGTCGCCCGGGGAGACGGGGCGCCCGGAACTCAAGTACCGCACCGCTTCCGGATCGCCGCTGCGCGTCATGTTGATCAACCCCTCGCCGGTGCCGAAGTTCTCCTGGTATTCGCACTGGAACCGCTCTTCAACGCGCCGCCTCAGTTCGGGGGCGAGTTTGGCCCCGCCGTTGATGAACATCCTGAGGGAGGACAAATCGTGGCGGCCGAATTCGCCGGAATCGAGCCACTTCGCAACCAGCGGAACCGTTGCGCCGACGACGGTCACGCTTTCCCGCGCGATGGCCGGAAACACCTCTTCGGCCGAAGTGCCCTGCGCGATGACCGCCGTGCCGCCGTGTGCCAGCACGCCGAGCACACCGGGACAGGCGAGCGTGTAGTTGTGCGCCATCGGCAGCACCGCCAGAAACACCGTGTCAGGACCGAATCCGGCGGTGGCGCCGGCCTGCGTGGCGTTGTAGACGTAATCGTCATGCGTGCGCGGAATGAGCTTCGGCATGCCGGTGGTCCCGCCCGAGAGCAGCATCAGCGCCACTTCGTCCGCGGCCGGTTCGGGCAGCGCGCCCGATGCCGCGCGCAGCCTTCCGCCTTCGGCGCGCAACGCTTCCAGCGCGGTGACGCCCTCGGCTGCCGCGCCTGCGCTCACGATGCAGCGGATCCCGGCATGATCCGCCGCCACGCTGCGCGCCAGTTCAAGGTAGTCGAATTTCGGCGTCGCCGCCGCCACGAAATGGGCGACCGCTCCGGCATGCTCGACCCAGTGGCCGATCTCGCTGCGCCTGTGCGCGGGCAAGGCCATGACCGGAATGACGCCTGCGCGCAGCAGGCCGAAGAACGCGACCATCAATTCCAACCCGTTTCCGAACTGGAAGATCACCCGCTCCTGCGGCCGCAGTCCCATTGCGCGCAATCCGGCGGCCAGATCTTCCGCCTCGCTGACCAGTGCGGCATAGGTCATGCGCCGTTCGCCGTCGATCAGGGCGACTTTCCCCGGCGAGCGCGCCGCCGACTGCCGCAGCATTTCGAACAGCGAAATGCCGCGCCAATAGCCGCGCTCGCGGTATCGGCGCGCGAATTCCTCCGGCCAGGGAACGCAGCCGGGAAGCATCCTTATGCCGTCGCCATGTAGCTCGGCCGCGGCAAATCCACCGTTGCCGTATCGGAGCGCGCACCCGGCGTGCCCGTGGCCGCGCACGGGCGCACGAAATAGCGGTAGGTGTTCCCGCCCAGCACATCGCTGTCGCTCCAGAAGGTGACCTTCACCGCGTCTATCATCTGCGGGTCGCCCTGCGCCTCGGCGCGGTACACCTGGTAGGTGGCGGCGCCCGGGGCCTTGGACCACTTGAGTTCAATGCGCGCGTCAGTGGCAACGGCCGTCAGGCGGGTTTCGGCCAGCTGCGGCACCGGCACGGCCGGGTCGTCTTTGGGCGCCTGGTTGGCCCCCTGCGGCCAGAGGGCGCAGTTGACCATCCTGTGCGTGCCGTCGAGCGCCTTGCACACGTTGCAGTAGTCGCATTGCACGATCCGGTCGACCTGACCCTGCCTGACCTTGACCGGCCAGTCCGGGTCGGCGAGCAGGCCGCGCGCGATGCCGACGATATCGACCATGCCCTCGGCGATCACGCGTTCCGCGTCGCGCGGATCGTCGAGCTTGCCGGCCACCGCAACCGGGACATGATGCCCCTTGGACACGAGGTGCGCTTTCACCTCCGCGGCGATGCCCGCATGCAGGCCGCGCGGCAGCCATTCCCCCGGCATGCATCGATCCCCCGAATAGCCGCTGTAGGGAAACAGGACCTGACCGGGCGTGTGCACGGCGTCCTCGAACTTGCCCCCGGCCGAAAGCGATATGTAGTCGACACCGAGCTCGGCCAGCCGGACCGCGATGCGCGTCGAATCGACCACCGTATAGCCGTTCTTGATGAACTCTTCCGCGTTGAAGCGAACGCCGAGCGGGAAATCCCTGCCGGCCTTGCGCCTCACGTTCTCGATCACCCGGCCGATCAGGCGCAGCCTTCCCTCGATGCTCGCGCCGCCGTACTCGTCGGCGCGCGGGTTCGCCCGGGAGAGAAAGGACGAAAGCGTGTAGGCATGCGCCGAATGCAGCTCCGCGCCGTCGAAACCGGCTTCGCGCGCGCGCCGCGCCGCGTCGCCGAATTGCTCCACGATCAGGTCGATATCGGCGACGGACAGCATGTCGGCCGTCTGGCGCCAGCCCGTGCGCGCCACTTTCAGGAAGTGGATGATCTGCGGCACGATCTTGGAGTCCGACGTTGCGTGGACCTTCTGCGTGAGATCGCGCAGACCCGGGATGTACTTGTCGTCGCTGATGCGCAACAGCGGGCCTGACTTGACCTGGTGGATCGCCATCGCTTCGACCACGATCAGGCCGGTGCCGCCGGCGGCGTAGCGCACATAGCGGTCTATCGTGTCCTGGGTGACGACACCGTCCTCCTTGCACAGATGGGTCACCATGGCCGGCACCATGATCCGGTTCGGGATCGTCATGCCGCCGATTTTCAGTGGTTCGAACATCTTCATCGCACGTCTCCCGATTTTGTTCCGTTCGCGCCCGCGGCCGCCGGGTGCTTGACGCCGACGACGGACGCCGACGACAGGCGTCGACAAAGCACGACACTTCGCGGCGCTTGACTGAATGAGCATTCATTCATTATGATGAAGTTAGCATAGATGGAGGCAATGCGGCAAGATGGCGGCGTAACAATTGGTCGATAACAGGCCGATCGGGTGCGGAACATGCAGCGCTTAGCACCGCGACTGCACCCGGCCGCGGACCGGTCCACCCGCAACGCAATACCCGAAACCTCCGAAGAGGGGTCAAACTGAAGGAGGCAACCATGCAATTGAAGAACAGGCTCGCCATCGCCGCGCTGGCGCTGGGCACCGCATTCCCCGCGCTCGCCGCCGATCCGGTGAAAATCGGGCTCGTACTGCCGATGTCCGGTCCGTTCGCCGCCTACGGCAAGCAGATCGAGCACGGGGTCAAACTCTACCTCGCCGTCAACGGAGACACGTTCAGCGGCCGCAAGGTCGAGCTGATCGTAAAGGACGACAGTCCCGGAACGTCGGGCGACGTCAGCAAGCGCCTGGCGCAGGAACTCGTGGTCAAGGACAAGGTGGACATCCTCGCCGGGTTCGGCCTCACGCCCGCCGGACTCGCGGTGGCGCCGATATCGGCCGAGGCGAAGAAGCCGATGGTGATCATGAACGCCGCGACTTCGATCATCACGACCAGGTCGCCCTACATCGTGCGCACCTCGCATACGCTGCCGCAGGACACCGCGCCCATCGCGACCTGGGCCGCGAAAAACAAGATCAAGAAGGTGTACACGCTGGTCGCCGACTTCGGTCCCGGACACGACGCAGAAGGCCAGTTCAAGAAAACGTTCACCGCAGCGGGCGGCGAGGTCGTGGGCGAGGTGCGCGTGCCGGTGAGGAATCCGGACTTCGCGCCTTACCTGCAGAAGATCAAGGACACGAAACCGGAGGCGGTGTTTCTGTTCCTGCCGCCCGGCGCCGAAACGATCGCCTTCATGAAAGGATTCACCGACCGCGGCCTCGCGCAGGCGGGAATCCAGATCATCGCCACCGGCGACCTGACCGACGAGGACATTCTCGACGCGATCGGGGACGCGGCGCTGGGCGTCTATACCGCGTTTCACTACAGCGAGGTGCACAAGTCGCCGGAGAACAAGGCGTTCACCGACGCTTACGCGAAGGCCTATCCCAAGGACCGCCCGAACTTCATGGCGGTGGCCGGCTATGACGGCATGCACCTGATCGCCGAAGTGCTGAAGAAGACCGGCGGCAGCGCCGATGGCGACAAGTTCATCGCGGCGGCCAAGGGCATGAGCTGGGTCAGCGCGCGCGGCAAGATCACCATCGACCCCGACACCCGCGACATCGTGCAGACGGTCTATATCCGCAAGGTCGAAAAGGCGGGCGGCAGGCTGCAGAACGTCGAGTTCGACCAAATCGTCGACGTCAAGGATCCGGGCAAGCAGTAACCGGTGCGGCGGCGGAAGCAGGACTTGCACAGGCCGGCCCGCCGCCGGTTTCTCTACCCACCCCAAAGCAGGCTGGCATGACCGTACTCTTCGATGGCGTCGCGTCGGGCCTGCTGCTTTTTCTCATCAGCGTGGGATTGTCGGTCACCCTGGGCCTGATGAATTTCGTCAACCTCGCGCACGGTGCGTTCGCGATGCTCGGCGGCTATGTCTGCGTCCTCCTGCTGTCGCGCCTGGGCGTCCCCTTCCTGCTGACGCTGCCGATCGTGGTCATGGTCTGCGCCACCGCGGGCATGGCGCTCGAGCGCACGCTCTATCGCCGGCTGTACGGCGCCTCGCACCTGGACCAGGTGCTGTTCTCCATCGGGCTGGTGTTCATGGCCATCTCCACCGCGCACTTCTTTTTCGGGGCGCAGCAGCAACCGCTGCAGCTGCCCGCGTTCCTGCGCGGACAGCTCGACCTGCCCGGCCTCGACATCGGCGTCTACCGGCTTTTTCTGATTTTCGTCGGACTGGCCGTCGCCGCGGGCCTGCAGTGGATGCTGACGCGGACCCACTTCGGCGCCGAGCTGCGCGCGTCGGTGGACAACCGGCGCGCCGCAAGGGGCCTGGGCATCGACGTCGACCGCGTGTTCAGCCTCGCCTTTGCGCTCGGCTCCGCACTCGCCGGCCTGGGCGGCGCCCTGGGCGTGGAGACGCTCGGTCTCGACCCCGAGTTTCCGGTGAAATACATCGTCTACTTTCTCATCGTGGTCGCGGTCGGCGGCAGCGGCAACATCCTCGGTTCGCTCTACGCCTCGCTGATCCTGGGCATCACCGACGTCGTCGGCAAGTACTACCTGCCGCAGGCGGGCGCGTTCTTCATCGACGCCGTGATGGTGCTGACGCTGATCTTCCGGCCGCAGGGCTTGTTCGGCCGCGGGGCCGCCCGATGAGCCCCGACGCGCCGGCCGCCGCCCCCGCGTTACGGCGCGTCGACCTGGGCCCGTTTGCGCGCGACGCGCATTGGCGGCCGGCGGAGTTCGTGTTCTGGCTGCTGCCGGTGCTCGGCTGGTTCGCGTTCCCGGAGAACCTGCCGCTGCTGACGCAGATCGCGATCACCGCGCTGTTCGCGCTCTCCCTCGACCTGATCCTCGGCTATGCCGGCATCGTCTCTCTCGGCCACGCGGCCTTCTTCGGCCTCGGCGCCTATGCCGCAGGCCTGCTCGCCCGGCATGGATTCGGCGATCCGCTGCTCGGCCTCGCGGCCGCGGTGATGCTGGCTGCGGCCGCGGGTTTCATTTCGAGCATCCTCGTCCTGCGCGGCTCCGACCTGACACGGCTCATGGTGACCCTGGGCGTGTCGCAGATGCTGTACGAAGCAGCCAACAAGCTCACCGATATCACCGGAGGCGTGGACGGCCTGCAGGGGGTGGAGGTGAAACCGCTGCTGGGCCTGTTCGCGTTCGACATGGTTGGCCGGACGAGCTACGTCTACTGCGTTGTCGTGCTGTTCCTCTTCTTCTGGATCGCGCGCCATATCGTGCATTCACCTTTCGGCCTGGAACTGCGCGGCGTCCGGCAGAACGCGCCGCGCATGCCGGCGCTCGGCGTTCCGGTGAATCGCCGGCTGATCGTCGTCTACACCATAGGCGCCGCTTATGCCGGCGTGGCCGGCGCGCTGCTGACGCAGACCACGCAGTTCGTTTCGATCGACGTTTTTTCCTTTCCGCGCTCCGCCGAACTGCTGCTTATCCTGGTGCTGGGCGGCACCGGCAGCCTCTACGGCGCGCTGCTCGGCACCCTCGTCTTCATGGTCGCGCATTACCTCCTCGCCGACATCAACCCCCAATACTGGCAGTTCTGGCTGGGACTCCTGCTGGTGCTGGTCGTGCTGTTCGCGCGCGAAGGAATCATGGGCGGACTGCGCCGCCTCGGCGCCGCCGCGTCTGCCGCGCGCCTGCCAGCGCCCAATTCCACGCGGGTGCCGCGATGAACTACGCGCTGCAGACGCGCAATCTGGTCAAGACCTTCGGCGGCCTCGTCGCCGCCGACGACGTGACGCTCAATGTCGCGACGGGCGCGCGCCAGGCACTGATCGGTCCCAACGGCGCCGGCAAGACGACGCTGATCAATCTCCTCACCGGTTTTCTCAGACCGACGAGCGGACAGGTGATCCTCGGCGGCGACGACATCACTGCGCTGGCGCAGTACCGCCGGGTCAAGCGCGGCCTCGCGCGCACGTTCCAGATCAACCGCTTGTTCGCCGAGATGACGGTGCTCGAATCGGTGACGCTCGCCGTGTGCGAGCGCCTCGGACTCGGAGCGTGCTGGTGGAAGCCGGCATCCGCCCATGCAGGCGCGATCGACGACGCGGCGCAATTGCTCGAGCGCCTGCGGCTTGCCGACGTGGCGAACGAGCGCACGCAGAACCTTCCCTATGGCAAGCAGCGGCTGATCGAAATCGCGCTGGCGCTCGCGGCCCGGCCTCGGGTGCTGCTGCTCGACGAACCGGCGGCGGGCGTTCCGACGGCCGAAAGCCGCGAATTGTTCGATACGATTGCCGCACTGCCGCGCGAGGTCACC
>JAPLRD010000062.1:15258-16466 GCA_026399375.1 Pseudomonadota bacterium | reverse complement strand
TTTTATGTACAACGTAACCTACGAAGCGATCGCGCATGCTTACACCAAATGGGGCGCTAGACGTATCGGTATCACCCACTTTTCGCGCTCGAAGTATGGGGGTAAGTATCGCAATGACGTGACTACATGCCAGGTTGAAGCAATAGGACATTTTTGCACCGAGCATAGCGGTGTCGAATGCTTGACATTTGTGGACGATTCAGAAGGTAATTGTCCACTGGAAATCGTGAAGGGGTTCAACAGCCTGCCTGATCCCGGTTTTCATCGCACGATAAGCACTAAAGTAATCGAGTTGTGGGGCATCGATTTTATCGATTTGGATTGGGCCCATGCGTCTGAGCTAACCGCTGGTTAGGTAAGTAGCCAATGGAGAATATTGTGAATCACAAGAAACCCGCAATTGTCGGCGTGTTCCTCGTCATACTATTCGTGGTAACAAGCGCAGCGTTCCTAATCCTTCGCCAGCGATTCACTGTCGCCCTAAAAGGGAAGTGATATGAGCAATCAACAACCAAGCCAGGCGCTGATTGGATGCGACCGAATCGCCATGCAGAAGACCTTTCTTCGAATAATTTCTATCTTGGCTTGGCCGTTTATTGTGCTTGCTATTTTTATCTATGGGATGGTGCTCGGCGACATTCTGAGGGAATACGCCTTCGTCAATGTGTGCCCCGCTGCGGCAGCGCACCCCTCTGATTTAGCAAACACTAGAAATTATGCAGATTGGTGTGATGTTACTTGGTGGCATCCGTTCCGTTTGAGTACGAGGATTCTTCTTGGCGTGGTAGCGGGTAGCTGCGTTGCGCTATGCACGCGGTTCTTGTTACCGCAGAATCCCAATTCATACAGAACGGCAACAGTATTCCTGTATATCATGATTATCTTAGCTCTTTTGCTTTCGGTAGAGGAAGCTAGCTACAGACAAACCGGAATGTTCATGTGCGGAATGGGGCAGCATGACAAGATGCCGCTAGTGGACTGCATGCAACAATTCGGTCCGTATGGCGACCAGCGGTTTTATTACCCAATTACCGTGCTCCTTAGCTGTATCGCATGGTTTTGGCATCGTTTAGACGATCCAGATGATGTTGACGACGGCTTGAAGACCAAGAAAGGTTTGCAGAGTTAGGGGCTAACGCAGATGATTGACTGGCTGAGTCCCGTAAGGAACTACTGCGCCGCTTGCTACATACGGGTCGACGATGGCA
>JAPLRD010000062.1:0-15209 GCA_026399375.1 Pseudomonadota bacterium | reverse complement strand
TGGGTTGCAAAATGTCTTCCAGAAGGAAATACCGTACTGGCTCAAACTTCTGATACGTGTTGTTGGCCTCGTAGTATTCCTTGGCATATTTGCGGGATTTTGCGAGTTGCTATTCGCGTTTATCTTCTATAACTAAGCAATGAATATGAAGTTCCGCAACTGCAAACACTGTGCGATGCTGCTGGGGTTGATTGCCTTGTGCTCAACCCTAACGTCCAGCACTGGTTATACGTCATCCGGGCCTACGAAGGGTACCATTCCGGGTGGCTATCCCAATCTGGCCGTGTACTTGGCGACCCAAGTTTATAGTCACCGAGACCGGGACGCAGGATAACGGATAGCATTCTCTAGCTTCGGGCTACGCGCGAGGATGCACCAAATCCTTTTCTAACCATGGCCGCTTTCTGCGTCCCTTGTTCAAGCAGAACTTCTAGGCTGGCAAACGCCCATTGTGCTCAGTAACATATGCAAGCGCCTTCGATTCAGCGTCGCTTTTTCGGTCAGGCAATTTGCTGAGTACCCTTTCCTTGCACGTTATGGCTTGGTCGTAGCTATCTCTAGGTTCTGCTGGACGATCTTCCCTTTTTCACAAATTTGGCCCAATTGTAGATGAGCGACGCCGTCGAGCATCTCTGCGGAGTATTGCAGCAAACGCATGCCAAGCTGAACGTTCGACTCGTTAAGCAGCCCGTTCAGATGCAATAGGGCGAGATTGGTAGCCGCAAGTTCGTCTCCTTGCTCGACTGCCCTGGAATACCAGATTGCTGCTTCCTCAATGTCAATCCGGCCTCCGCGTCCAGTTTCGAGCATCCGCCCATAGTGCATCTGAGCGTCCCGTACTTCTTGATGCGCGGCGGCAGAATACCAATGTCGCGCAGCTTCTAGATCTCTAGCCCCGCCTTCGCCGTAGTCACACATATTGCCTACACACAACTGCGCCAGTCGGTGGCCAAGCATCGCGGCCTGCGAATAGTACTGACGCGCGGCTACAGAATCTTTAGAAAGCTTGGTGCCCGATGGCTGGTCATACAAGAACCCGAGATAAAACAACCCTTCGGAATCGCCGCCCTCGGCGAGTCTCTTTAGGTCAGATAGCGCCACCTGGTCACCGTCAGCGGCTTTCTGGCATAGTTGCTTAAGATCCATCGTTGGATTGGCCATTGCAGTACGGCATGCGCGATAGGCCGAAATAAGTTTGCATAAATTGAATAACCTATATGGGCGAGGTCTGGCTATCGTCGAACGTAGGTTCTGTAAGCAGTACGCGCGTGTTTCGGCGGCATCGGCAATCTCAACGTGTAGCAGATTCCACGTTCGTTCGCTATTGCTGCTTGCGTTCAGCATACGCCTTATCAGGCTGCTCCTTCAACTTGCCGTAGAGGCGCATATTCAACGCACCCAATTACGCATCTGGCGCGATGTTTTCTGAATCCTTCAAACGATCCGTTTGTTGCCTGACAAGGACGCGAAGAATATCCAACACATCGACGTTGTGAAAATCCGCCATATCCTCCACTTCCTTAAGCAACGAATTCATGCCTTCGGAGGTGGTGCTTAACTCAGATTGTTCTACGTACGAATTGATCCAAATAGTGAATTCGCCTGTCACCGGATCAATGCTGTTTCCGCTGGTTTGTCGAGCATTGTTGTACAGCTTATTTCTTATGCGGTTGATGCTTTCTAGTCGCCCAATATAGTGACCTTGCTGATTGTTTGCTATTGCGTTTTCGCATTGTTCAGCCGCTAAGTCCAATACATTTGAAAGCAACACACCTTCGATGTTATTGAGTGCGAGCGTATAAGAGAACGTAGTCATGTGCGGATCACCAGTAATACTTCGTGGGGGACTTATATCGTACCCCCTCCCTCGCAAATGCGCAGAAAAGCTCGGTAAGTCGTCTGTCTTATCCCAGCATTCGGCGTATTTTGTCCCAGGCTAATCCCAGTAATTTCCCCCTACACCCGCCCAGGCCTCGTGTCTGTCGCGGGTGTTTTCATTTATGGAGTCTATCTATGAATATCGAAAGGACCTACCGCCGACTAAACCGTGCAATCCGCCTGGCACACTCGGCTGAAGCACAAGACGTCCTCACTGCAGCACGCGAAATCCTTGCAACCCGCATTAGACACGGCGACGTTCTCAGCTCGCCGGGAGCAGTGCGGGATTACCTTCAATTGATCCTTCACAGCCGCGAGTACGAGGTGTTCGTCGTTGTCCTGCTCGATGCACAGAACAGAGTGCTCGCCTCGGAAGAAATGTTCCGGGGCACATTGACGCAAACGTCGGTGTATCCGAGGGAAGTAGTCAAGACAGCCCTACTGCATAACGCCGCGTCAGTGATCTTTGCCCATAACCATCCCAGCGGTGTCACTGAGCCCAGCCAGGCCGATCAACTGCTCACGAGCAATTTGAAGCAGGCGCTGGCGCTGGTGGACATCAAAGTCTTAGACCACTTCATTGTAGCCGGTGGCGCAGCAGTTTCGATGGCCGAGTGTGGAATCCTGTGAAGCCAACCACAAGGAGAAATCTATGAACGACTTGAAAGATGCACCCACCTCAGACCAACCAAAGGAGTACGCAATGCTTCCAGCCTGGCTCTTACTTGCCGCGAAGCTGGCCATAGAGCTCAAACCAGCCGTTACCCACTTGATCAAACGATACCTATCAAAAAGCTGACCTACACGGATAGCATGGAGAGCTTTTTGGAACGCCATCTGTATGGCCACGAAGTTCTGTCACAGAAGCTGTGTACGAATGTCCATTTAGTTGGATTGCATTCTCGAAATCAACTGAATGCAAGTCTCGTGGCTAAGGTCCCCCTTAATAGCGAACACTCCCCATTTTCCGCCTGTACGCGCTAGGAACGCTTGCTGGTCGCCCGTATATCCACCAAAAGAGTTTCGCGCATTGACAGTAAAGCAAGCTTGCTCTCCATATGCCTTGAATCTTCCAAACTTGGCTGAATCAGGGTCCTTCAAGGCTGCTAGAACAGCGATCTTGGCGTCATCTTCATCCCTTCTTGCGGCGGCGGCAGCAGCAGCAGCGACCCTTTCGATTTCCTCATTTGCTTTTCTGGCCGCGACTACACCCGCATCTTCCCCGCATCCAGCAATTAGAAGGCAACAACCAATTGCGGCAATGGGCATTCTCATGCTCATGTTTGCAGTCTCCCCGTTTCGATCATCATAGCGAGCAATTGTAAATGTGGTGATTCGAGATCTGGTAGCAAGAGCCCCATACAAAGCCTAATGAAGTAGCCGATGCATAACTACTTCACTCTCTCAGGAAGCCCCTTTTGCCGCTTTTGGTCATGGGGGCTTTTTCTATTTCTAACTTGAAAAGGAGCACAAATATGTTTTGGCCATTCGTAGCAGCAACAGCAATAAGCGTCGGACTCATAAGGCTGGGCGCCTTGTCCGTGTGGGTCGGCGTTTTCAAATCAATGTTGTCGCTTATTCTCGCGGCTGTATGCGTCGTCGGCATGGTATTCGCATGGCGGCGGTATCGCGATCGCTAACGTCACCGGCTCAGTTCGACTCAACTAGCCTCGCCACATCGCTATGGCACACAGCGCACTTCCCCATCAGCAATAGGTCGCCACCTTTCACCGCACCCGTGAAATTAGTGATCGGCACGCTATGGGCACATTGCCCGCACCAAACGTTGTTGAGCAGTTTCTTGCGGCCGTGACCGGGGATAGCGTCCCACAGGTTGGCAGCCAGCGGAGTGAACTTGGGGATGGATTCGATTGGCATAGGCCTAAGCGTCACATTTGAGGTAGTGCCTGCGTGATGCGTAATAGTGAGGAGTGAATCTAACACGCATCAAGAGTAGGTAACACACCTTCAGCAGTTTTCGCAGTTCAGCAGTCAAGAGCTTTAGTAGTACTCATTCTCAGTAGTCCCCTTCAGTGCCCGACCTCCTAACAGGGGTTGGGCACTTTTTTTTCGTCCATCGAAAGGAGCCCCTCTATGAAATCGCCTGTTGTTACACCCGGCATTACCAACCACTTCGTTCCACTCTGCAAGCGCAAGAAGTACGTCCGCACATCTATGGAAGTACGAAATGCTCATCCTTCGTGATCCCACTGACGCCGGCAGCATTTCCGACCCAGCAATTCGCAGCCTGGTCGAACTGAGGTTTGCGCAGATTGGTCAGGACGAGCCGTATGACGCAGATCAGCACGGCTACATGATCGTAGTGGAACCCGGCGACACCGTGCAGGAGTTGGAGCAAGAAACCAGTTGCTGCATCTTGCATGACCTCTTCGAAGACATCCCCTTTGGTAATCCCGACTTCACCCCGTCGTTTGAAATCTTGGAGGAACACCATGGAACAGATGGAACTGTTTTCTACGAAATGCTCTTCATCACCAACGATGATGGGTTTGGTATCACCCTCTTCGTCCCCAAAGCCGAAGGAATCGACGCCGGTTTGTTGGCTATGCTCGCCGAATTCGCCACGCCGGCGCTAGCGGAGCCCTGAGTCACAGCAGTTACGCACCGCTTAGCTTCATCCCGACTACGCCATCAATGCCAGCCATCCCGGTTGGTCTTGGTGGCGTTTCCTTTTCTGAAACCACGATTCTGGAGTCCCCGTGAACAGACCTATGGATTTGATCGTTGAAGAAATCGTCAACTTGCTTGGTGAAAACCTCCGCGAGGAGTTTGAAGAGCGAGCAGCAATCATCGAGTTTGACGCGCACTTGCTGAGGGCACATGCCGAGTGCCTGGCGCTTCTGTACGTGCTGCGGCGCCATCCCGAGGTGCTCGCAAAGATCCGCTAGCGCACTGCGCAAACGCAACCATCTTATATGAAGTACCCAAACCACCAACAAAAAGGGAATTCTGAAATGAAAACTGCAAAGCTAGCCACATCCGTGAAGCCTGTAGTACCCGCAGCAAACACCACTCCCGATCCTGCCAGCAACGCTGCAAATGCGATGCGCATTCTCAAAACCGGAGTCTGCCCTTCTCTGTCAGGCAAGTCGAAGCTGACTTACCAGATCGGATGTAAGGGCAGTGGCAACGTTCACTTTCGTAACGTTGGTCGCCATCCCTTCGGAGCGGGAGGGTAGCCATTTGAGGGGCATAATACTTTGCCCGTATGACGGGTCCGATTGCTATAGGAAATATTCCGCACCAAATTACTGGTATACGCACAGAGATTTTATGTACAACGTACCGGCGACGGCCAACCCCCGGCTGCAAGGTTCGGAAAAGTTCGGTTCAGTTCGGTAAGTCGGGGAAAACCAGCGCGGAAGTGGACTGCTTTCTTGGGCTTACCCGCCCTGCCATGGCCGCAGGTTCGGTGCAGGTTCGGCTGCTGGGTTGGGCCTGAAAAACCGCCGAAAATTCCTCGCGATTCTTCGACTTAAGTTATTGATTTTTGGATTAAAAGTCCGCTGCTCTACCGGCTGAGCTAACGACCCGAAAAGAGGCGAGATTTTAATTTGCCGGGGGTACTCGTGTCAATGAAATCCGGGCTTGTTCAGCTAGAATTCGCTTCAATTCAAGCGATAACCGACAGACCATGCAGGAAAATTCCGGTTAGCGCACGCGATCCGGACGATACCGCGTAGGATCGGGTACGCCGGCAGCGGCGAAGCCCGCCGTGCGCAGGCGACATGAATCGCACACGCCGCAGGCTCGCCCCCCGCTATCGGCCTGGTAGCAGGAAACGGTAAGGCCGTAATCGATCCCCAGCGCCAATCCCTGTTCGATGATCCGGCCCTTGCTCATGGAGATAATGGGCGTGTGTAACGTGAGCCGACGGCCTTCCACGGCCGCTTTGGTGGCCAGATTGGCCATGTTCTCGAAGGCGCGCATGTACTCCGGCCGGCAATCGGGATAGCCGGAATAATCGACCGCGTTGGCGCCGAAGAACAGGTCCTGCGCCCCCAGCACCTCGGCCCAGGCGAGCGCAAGCGAGAGCATGATGGTGTTGCGCGCGGGCACGTAGGTGACCGGGATCTCGTTCTGCTGCACGCCCCCCGTGGGCACCGCGATGTTGTCGTCGGTTAGCGCCGATCCGCCGAACGCGCCCAGGTCGATGACTACGGTCTTCTGCTCCACCGCGCCCAGGGCGCTCGCGACGCGCACCGCCGCATCGAGTTCGGCGCGGTGGCGCTGTCCGTAATCGATCGACAGCGCATGGCAGGCGAAGCCTTGCTGCCTGGCGATGGCGAGCACGGTGGCGGAATCAAGGCCGCCGGAAAGCAGGACTACGGCTTTGCGCATGGAAAGAAAATTCTAGACGGCAATCATGGAGTAGGAACGAGCTTGCTCGCGAATTCCGGGAATCGCGAGCAAGCTCGCTCCTACGAATGGGTCAGCGCTTGCCTGCGAGCCGCTGTTTGGCCTGCTCCGCCGCCGGCGTGCCGGGATATTTCTTCAGCACTTGCTGCAGCGTATCCCGTGCGGCCTTGGTTTCGCCCGTCTCCGCCTGGCAACTGGCGATATTGAGCATGGCGTCCGGGGCCTTGGCGCTGTCGGGCCAGGTTGAGAGCACTTTCTGCTGCGCGGCGATCGCCATCTTGAAATCGCGCAGGGCGTAGTAGGCGTTGCCTATCCAGTATTGCGCGCTCGGAAGCTGCGCGCTGTTGGGATAGGTGGTGAGGAAATTCTGGAACGCGGCCACAGACGACTGGAAATTGCCGAGCTTGAACTGGTTCAGCGCCGCCTCGTACGCCTTCGCTTCCGCGACCGGCTCGGCGGCCTGCTTCTCCTGCGCCTGCGCCTGTGCCTGTGCGTTTGCCTCGATCTTTCTCAGGCGGGTGTCGAGATCGATGTACAGGTCCTTCTGCCTGCGGTCCAGCGTATCGATCTGGTTGGCCTGGACTTCGATCTGTCCGCGCACGCGCGCCAAGTCCTGCTTCAGTTCGTCGATCAGTTTGGACACCTCGATCGAACGGTCCTGCAGCATGGTTTCTATGCGCACCAGCCGGTCTTCAACCGCCTTCTGGCTCGCACCAACCTGGCCGCGCAAGGCAGCGATGTCCCGCCTCGCTTCCTCGTCGTCGAACATGCCGGCGCGGGCCGCGCCGGACACAAGGCATAGACCCAGGCATAGACCCAGCAGCGGGGCCGCGTGCAGCTTCATCTATCAGTACTCGCCGCCGTAGAGCATGTCGCCGCGCCGGTTCTGGGCGTAGCAAGCCTCGGTGTTCTCCGTGCACCTCGGCTTTTCCTCTCCGAGGCTGACCGATTCGAGCTGATTTTCCTGCGCCCCCATGAGCAGCAGCAATTTCTTCACGCCGTCGGCGCGCTTCTGTCCCAGGGCGATGTTGTATTCGCGGCTGCCGCGCTCGTCGCAATTGCCCTGGATCAGCATCTTGGCATTGCGATTCTGCGTGAGATACCGGGCATGCGCCTGCAGCAACGCCTTGTAGTCCTCCTTGACGTCGTACTTGTCGTAATCGTAGTAGATGCTGCGCTTGGAGAGGATGTTGTTCGGGTCCTTGAGCACATTGGGGACCTGATCGGCCCTGGGCTGTGTGGGCGTGACAGTGGGCACGCTCTGCCGGGGCGGAATGGTGGTGGTGGTCGGCGTGCGATCCTCGACCGCCGCCTTCGGTTCCTCGACGGGCGTGCTCGCGCAGCCGGCCAGCAGAGCCACGATTGAAACAACCGCAAGCAAATTCTTCATACCCATCTCCTGATCTGTTGATTCATTACGGCGCGAGGAAAAGACGTTTCCTCCCGCCACCTAATTTCCGATATACGGGCCCCAGGCGGGCTCGCGCACGTCCGCCGCCTGCACCGACAAACGCTGTTTCACGCTGCCGTCACTCGACACCGCCGCAAGCGAGCCGCTATTGCCCACCTGCGTGGCATAAAGAATCATCTTGCCGTTCGGTGCGAAGCTGGGCGATTCGTCGTGCTGTCCGTCGGTGAGCACCTGCGATTGCTTGCTCGCCAGGTCAAGCGACTTCAACTGGAAGCGCCCGCCCTCCCGTGCAATGTAAATCAGCGACTTGCCGTCGTTCGAGACGCGGGGCGACACGTTGTAGCTGCCATCGAAGCTCACCCGCGCGATCTCGCCGCCGCTCACGCTCATGCGATAGATCTGCGGGCTGCCGCCGCGATCGGAAGTAAAGTAAATCGACTGGCCGTCCGGCGAAAAGAAAGGTTCGGTGTCGATGGAGCCCGAGTTGGTGAGGCGCCGCGGATTGCTGCCGTCGGCGCCGATGAGATAGATCTGCGAGCCGCCGTCCTTGGACAGCACCACCGCCAGTTGCTTGCCGTCGGCGGACCAGGCGGGCGCGCTGTTGGAGCCTTTGAAATTCGCCACCACCTGGCGCTGCCCGGAAACGAGGGAATGCACGTACACCACGGGTTTCTTGTTCTCGAACGAAACGTAGGCGAGGCGCGTCCCGTCGGGCGACCAGGCCGGGGACATGACGGGCTCGCGCGAGGCCAGTGCGGTCTGCGCCCCGACGCCGTCGGCGTCGGCGATCTGCAGCTCGAAACGGGTGCCCTGCTTCACCACGTAGGCGATGCGCGTGGAAAAGACGCCGCGATCGCCGGTCAGTTTCTCGTAAATGAAGTCGGCGATGCGGTGCCCGGTCGCGCGCACCTGTTGCGCCGTCAGGGTGAAGGCGACGCCGCCGATCTGGGTTTGCTTGGGCACGTCGAGCAGGCGGAAGCGCGCCTCGAAGCGCCCGTCGGCGAGACGCACCACGCTGCCGATGACCAGTGCGTCGGCGTTGCGGTTTTTCCAGTCGCCGAAATTGACCTGGGCGACTTCCGCGGGCAGCGGCTCGACGTTGCCGGCGAACAGCATGCGAAAGCGCCCGCTGCGCTGCAGGTCGGCTTCGACGATGTCGCTGATCCTTTGCGACAGCGCCTCTTCGCCGACGAAGCGCAGCACGCCGATGGGAATCTGGTTGGCGCCGCCGCCGGTGATCTCGATCGACAACTGCGCCTGCGCCGTCGCGGCAATCAGCGCCAGAACGAGCCCTATCGAAGCCAGGAAATATCGCATCAAGTGTCCAGAAGCCATGATCGTCGAATTATACAATGCGGGGAGGAGCGCGCAGCCGCCGTTCAGTCAAGCGGCCTGAAAGTCACCGCCAGGCTGCGCTGGAACTGCTCCGGCCTGTCCGGCCGCGGCAGGGGCGATGACTTGAGAATCGCGCGCTCCACCGCGTCGTCATAGGCCTTGTGGCCGCTCGATTTTCGCAGTTTGACCGAGAGCACTTCACCGGTGGGCAACTGCACCACGTCGAAAATCGCCTCCGGATTGCCGGGAATGCCGGAAGGCAGAACGACGTTGCTCTTGATCTTCCCCTTCAGCTTGCCTATGTAGGCCGCGTCGGCCTTGGCCGCCAGCGCCGCGCCTTCGCGTTTCATCTGATCGAGTATCCGGTCCTTCTCCAGCTGCTTGCTCAGGTCGGCCGTCTCGCGCTCGAGCTGCGCGCGTATGTCCTTGCTGCGATCCAGGTCGAGCCTGGGCTCCGGCTTGGGCAGCTCTTTCTTCGGCAGCTCCTTCTTCGGTTCCTTTTTCTTTTCCAGAGCGATGTCCGGTTTGGGCGCCTCGATCTTCGGCTCGGGCTTCACTTCGGGTTTGACCTCGGGTCTGACCTCGGGTCTGACCTCGGGTCTGACCTCGGGAACGGGCGGAGGTTCGGGCGGCGCCACCTTTTCCACCACCGGGACGGGCGGGCTGCTCCACAGCTCGACCATCACCGCGTCCGGCTCCCTGCTCTGCCAGCGCACACCGAAGAAGAGGAAGGCCGCCAGCAGCACGTGCACCACCACCGCGAGCACGATGGACGGAACCTTGCCCGGCTCCTGGTACTGCAGCGTCGCGACCGCAACGTTCATCGAGCCGCCGGCCTCACCATCAGCCCGACCCGGCGCACGTTCTGTTTCTGCAACTCGTCCATGACCTTGAGCACCTCTTCATAGCGCACGTTCTTGTCGGCGGCGATCACCACCGCCTGATCCGGACGCGCCTTCTGCTTCTGCTGCAACGCCGCGACCAGTTCGGCGGTTGACACCGCGCGCTCGCTTGACGCGGTCTTGCTCCGCTCGCGCAGCACCAGCGACGCGTCGGCCTTGATCACCACTTCCAGCGGCAGTTCGGGCGGCTGCGAAGACTTGCCCACCGAGGGCAGGTCGATCACGCCGGGATTGACCAGGGGCGCGGTGATCATGAAGATCACCAGCAGCACCAGCATCACGTCGATGTAGGGCACGACGTTGATTTCGCTCATGGCGCGGCGCGGGCGTGGCATTTCCGGCTTCCTATTTCGCGCCCACGCCGGCCTGGCGCTGCAGGATGTTGGAGAACTCCTCGATGAAGCTCTCGAAGCGGATGGCGAGGCGGTCTATGTCGTGGGAATAGCGGTTGTAGGCGATCACGGCGGGAATCGCGGCGAAGAGACCGATGGAGGTCGCGATCAGGGCTTCGGCGATGCCCGGCGCAACGTGTGCCAGCGTCGCCTGATTGACGTTGGCCAGGCCGCGAAACGAGTTCATGATGCCCCATACCGTGCCGAAGAGGCCGACGTAAGGGCTGACCGAACCGACCGAGGCGAGAAACGCGAGATGGCGCTCGAGATTGTCCATTTCGCGCTGGTAGGTCGCACGCATGGCGCGGCGCGCCCCTTCGACGGGGATGCTGGGGTCGGCGCCGCGCTGCGCCCGCAGTTTGGCGAATTCGCGGAAGCCCGCCTCGAATATGCGCTCCAGCGAACCGGCCCGGTGCCTGTCGTTCACCGCGCTCTGGTACAGGCCGTTCATGTCGCTGCCGCTCCAGAAATCGCGCTCGAATTTCTCCGTCTGGGTGCCCGCCTGCCGGATGGCGAACAACTTGCGGAATATGAACAGCCAGCTCATGAACGAGACCATCAGCAGCAGCGCCATCACCATCTGCACCAGCACGCTGGCGTTGGTGATCAGGGAAAGTATCGACAGATCCTGGGTGACATTCATTGTTGTATCGACTCGTATAGGGATTTGGGCATCGCGATCGGTCTGAAATTGCCTCGATCCAGGCAGGCCACTTTGATCTCGGCCCTGGCAATCACCTGTCCGCCGCGTCTCGCCTCCTGGGCCAACTTAACGTAGACACGCGCGAGCTTCTGCGGTTCAACCGTGACCTCGAGCATGTCGTCCAGGCGCGCCGGGCTGGCGAAATCCAGCGTCGCGCTTCGCACCACGAATATCAGATTCTCCTCTCGCGCCAGTTTATCCTGATTCAACCCCAGGCTGCGCAGCCATTCGGTGCGCGCGCGCTCGAAGAACTTCAGGTAATTGGCGTAGTACACCACGCCGCCCGCGTCCGTATCCTCATAGTAGACACGCACCGGCCAGGCAAAGACCTTCAAGGTTCCGGCCTCAGGTTTCACCCTTGCCATTCCAGAGGTCGCCGTTTGCGTTCGTGCCCACCGGGCCGCCGCCGAACTTTTCGATCACGGCAAGCAGGAGTTTGCGGTCCATCATGTCCAGACCCAGCGTGTCCACGTCCAGCATCTGCAGCGCGGCGTCGGCGACTTCGCGCGTGACGCCGCTCCTCGCCTTGACTTCGGCGTAGTCGCGCACCCGCCGCAACAGGCGGTTGGCGATGCGCGGCGTGCCGCGCGAGCGCCGCGCGATTTCCAGCGAGCCCTCCGCGGCGACTTCCACATTGAGCAACCCGGCCGAGCGGCTGACGATCTTCTGCAGCTCCAGCGCACTGTAGAACTCCAGCCGGGCGACGATGCCGAAACGGTCGCGCAAGGGGTTCGTCAGCATGCCCGCACGCGTGGTGGCGCCCACCAGCGTGAACGGCGGCAGGTCGAGCTTGACCGAGCGCGCGGCCGGCCCCTCGCCGATCATGATGTCGAGCTGGAAATCCTCCAGCGCCGGATACAGGATTTCCTCCACGATCGGCGACAGACGGTGGATTTCGTCGATGAACAGCACGTCCTTCGGCTCGAGGTTGGTCAAGAGCGCGGCAAGATCGCCCGGGCGCTCCAGCACCGGGCCCGAGGTGTGGCGCAGGTTGACGCCCATCTCGCGCGCGATGATGTGCGCCAGCGTTGTCTTGCCCAGCCCCGGCGGGCCGAACAGCAGCACGTGATCGAGCGTTTCCTTGCGCCGGCGCGCGGCCTCGATGAATATCGACAGCTGGCCGCGGATTTTCTCCTGCCCGACATACTCGGACAGCGCCTTTGGCCGCAGCGCGCGCTCCAGCGCCTCTTCCTGCGGCGAGGCGGGATCGGCTGCGATCAGGCGGTCGGTTTCAATGGCCATGCGCTATCTTAACGCGCTCACGCCCTGGACAGCAGCTTCAGGGCTTGTTTGATTCCTTCGGATACCGACGACCCTTCCGGCAGTTGCTTCAATGCGTAGCGCGCCTCCTTTTCGTTGTAACCGAGAGAAAGCAGCGCGTTGAGCACGTCGCTGGACGCGGGCGCGGCGCGGTTGACCTCCACCCCGGCCGTGAACTCGGTACCCAGCTTGCCCTTCAATTCGAGCAGCAGGCGCTCGGCGGTCTTCTTGCCGACGCCGGGAACGCGGGTCAGCAGGCCCGCCTCCTGCGTCGCCACCGCCTGCACCAGGTCCGCGACGCTCATGCCGGAGAGCAGCGACAAAGCGGTGCGAGCGCCGACGCCGCTGATTTTGAGCAGCTGGCGGAACGCCCTGCGCTCGGACTCGCCGGCGAAGCCGTAGAGCAGATGCGCGTCCTCGCGTACGACGAGGTGCGTGAACAGGGTGACCCGCTCGCCCACGCCGGGCAGGTTGTAGAAGGTGCTCATCGGCACGTCGATCTCGTAACCCACGCCCTGCACTTCCAGCATCACCTGCGGCGGATTCTTCTCCAGCAGCACGCCGCTCAAGCGTCCTATCATTTCATGATCTCCTTCGCAGCGCGCACTACACGAGCCGGCCCCGTTTGACGCGATAGCCCGCCGTCGCGATCGACCCCAGCCCCTGGCCTCCGTGCGCGTGGCAGATGGCGCAGGCCAGCGCGTCGGCCGCGTCCGGGCTGGGATTTCCCGGCAGCCGCAGAAGGCGCCGCACCATTTCCTGCACCTGCTCCTTTTTCGCGTGACCGTTGCCCACCACCGCCTGCTTCACCTGCAGCGCCGTGTATTCTGCCACGGGCAGGTCTTCGAGCACCGCGGCGCAGATGGCCGTGCCGCGCGCCTGGCCCAGGAGCAGCGTGGACTGCGGATTGACGTTGACGAAGACTTTTTCGATTGCGACCTGCTGCGGCAAATACGTCTGGATCACTTCGCGCAGGCTCTCCAGTATGGTCTTGAGCCGCCCGGGCAGATCCGATTCCGGGGCCTTGATGCAGCCGCTGGTGATGTAGGCAAGTTTGCTGCCGGTCTTGCTTACGATGCCGAACCCGGTGATGCGCAATCCGGGGTCGATGCCGAGTATGGTGATGGCGGTTTCAAGCATCGACTGAGTATAGCCCCTGCCTACTCATCCATCATCGCCGTGGTATAGACGTCCTGCACGTCGTCGAGACCCTCCAGCGCGTCGAGCAGCTTCTGCATGCGCGCCGCGTCGTCCCCGCCGATCGCGGTTTCGTTCAGCGGCTTCATCGTGATTTCGGCCAGCTCGGCCTTCAGGCCGGCCTTTTCCAGGCCCTGTTTCACCGCGGAAAAATCGTAGGGCCCGCAGATCACTTCGACCGAGCCGTCTTCGTTCGTGGTCACGTCCTCGGCGCCCGCCTCCAGCGCCGCGTCCATCACCTTGTCCTCGTTCGTGCCGGGGGCGAAAATGAACTGGCCGCAGTGCTTGAACAGGAACGCCACCGAGCCGTCGGTGCCCATATTGCCGCCGTTCTTGGCAAAAGCGTGGCGCACCTCGGCCACGGTGCGCGTGCGGTTGTCGGTGAGGCAGTCCACCATCACGGCGGCGCCGGCGATGCCATAACCTTCGTAGCGGATCTCTTCGTAATTGGCGCCCTCGAGCGCGCCCGCACCGCGCTTGATCGCGTTCTCGATGTTGTCCTTCGACATGTTCACGTCGCGCGCTTTTTCCGCCGCCAGGCGCAGGCGCGGGTTCATGTTGGGGTCGGCGCCGCCCATGCGCGCCGCCACCGTGATTTCCCTGATCAGGCGGGTGAAAACCTTACCGCGCTTGGCATCCGTGACCGCTTTCTTGTGCTTGATATTGGCCCATTTGGAATGTCCCGCCATGATTGCTGCCTCGATCGCTTCTGTAAGTTTATAATTTTAGCATTGCCCCCGTGCAAACCGTCTCATTAAGCGAGAATTTCCATGCCCGAACCTCTGCTAGTCGCCAAAGCCGGCAAGACCGAACTCGCGCTCCTGCCCGCGCTGGCCAACCGCCACGGACTCATCGCCGGCGCCACCGGCACCGGCAAGACCGTGACGCTGCAGACCCTGGCGCAGGGCTTTTCCGCGATGGGCGTGCCGGTGTTCATGGCCGACGTGAAAGGCGACCTGTCCGGCCTGTCGCAGGCGGGCGCGATGTCGCCCCGGCTGAAAGAGCGGCTGGCCGCCCTTGCAGTCAAGGACTTCGCCTTCTCCGCCTGCCCCGTGACCTTCTGGGACGTACTCGGGAAATCCGGCCACCCGGTGCGCGCCACCGTGTCCGGCATGGGGCCGCTGCTGCTGGCGCGCATGCTCAACCTGAACGATACCCAGGAGGGCGTGCTGGCGCTGGCGTTCAAGATCGCCGACGACAACGGCCTCTTGCTGCTCGACATGAAGGATCTGCGCGCCATGCTGCAGCACGTCGGCGACAGCGCGCACGAATTCACCACCGAGTACGGCAACATTTCGGCGGCGTCGATCGGGACCATACAGCGCGCGTTGATGCAGATCGAGCAGCAGGGCGCCGACCGGTTCTTCGGCGAGCCCGCGCTCAACATCGACGACCTGATGCAGACGGACGAAAAAGGGCGCGGCGTGGTCAACATCCTCGCGGCCGAAAGCCTGATGGGCTCGCCCAAGCTGTATTCGACCTTCCTCCTGTGGATGCTGTCCGAGCTGTTCGAGCACCTGCCCGAAATCGGCGACCCGGGAAAACCCAAACTCGTGTTCTTCTTCGACGAAGCGCACCTGCTGTTCAACGAAGCACCCAAGGCATTGCTGGAGAAAATCGAGCAGATGGTGCGCCTGATACGCAGCAAGGGCGTGGGGGTGTATTTCGTCACGCAGAACCCGCTCGACATCCCGGACACGGTGCTGGGCCAACTCGGCAACCGCGTGCAGCACGCGCTGCGCGCCTTCACG
>JAPLRD010000349.1:2398-2807 GCA_026399375.1 Pseudomonadota bacterium | reverse complement strand
GCGGCGATTTCTGTTTTCACTGACCTCGATGACGCGTGGCCTTTACTGTTTACGAACGTTCGCAATCAGTTAATCCGCAAGTCATTGCACTCGGTAACCGTCAGCAGCCAAGCGTTGGTTGTGCACATCAACGTAGCTGGCTTAGCGCAGATTGCCCTTGATATTCTGAAAGAGAAAGCGCGTCTCGATCAGATCGCAGTGACTACCAAGCGCCCGAAGCCCAAACGGTAATATCCTCCGCGCCTTCGGTACTCACGGTCTATTTGACTTCGCTCGAAGTACGTACTGAAGCGAACAGTTAGAAATGCTTCTGTACAGTTACTTGCTATTGGCCCAAGCCACCAACGGTTCTTTCCAGAGGTTTATCAGCTCTTGATCTGGCTGCCAGAAGAGCGCATGCCCCTTACCG
>JAPLRD010000349.1:712-2336 GCA_026399375.1 Pseudomonadota bacterium | reverse complement strand
AGTAATCAATGGTGACCTTGACCTTGGAATTGACCGGGCAACCCGCAATAAGCACGATGTTGACCTTCGGATTGGCAATCAAACCTGAGGATACCAACGTCGTCATCGAACCTAGCGAATACCCAGCCACAGTGATGTCTTCGGGGGCCGTACCTTTTGCCAACAGAGCCTGAACCTGATCCGCGATCTTTGCGGCATAAACCTGCGCTTGAGCGTCGCTGTCCGCTACTTCGGGGGTACGTAGCTGGAAATAGACGTTGAATCCCGATTTCCTCAGATCTTGGACGATCACCTCGTATCCCTTCGCCTTGGGGTCGTTCTTGTCCACGACACAACAGCCATGAATGTAGAACAGGTGTTTATCCGCTGCTTGGACAGAGCCAAAAGCGCCTGCAATCAGACCAACGACTGTGAATGCCGAGATTAACAACTTCATGGTTAGTTTCTCAATCGGACTGTACTGCTCTTGAAGGAAAGTGCAAGCGGCGCAGCACTGCGCAGCAGAATACTTGCGGCACAATTCGCTAACCGTCAGCGGGACGGGACAGCAGCCGGCGTTGCCGGTGCAGGCTTTGGCGTCGGCGAGTTGTGAAACTGAACGATAAGCCAGTCGTCTCCACGTTTTTGCATCACGACGGTGACTCGTGATGGGCCAGCCGTAACCATCTTTCCTTCAAGGGTTCTCTCTGATTGCCATTTTCCCGAGATTGCCACTACGCTCTCTGAAAGCATCAAGGCCTTGCTCTCGAACGGCCTCGCCTTAACCTCCCCACGAGTTCCAGACAAGGCTCCTGGGAAATACGCGACTACGCCTTCTGGTGTGGTTACAACCTCTGCGGAACCGGTTCCGTAGAACAAGGCGTCGGGAGCAAATAGTGCGGCCAACTGCTTTTGATTACCAGTTGTGAACAACGTGAAAAACTTGTCGTATGCAGCGAGGACATCTTCCTTCGGACCAGCGAGAGCGCTGGTAGATAGCAAAACGAACAGGCCGAATGTAATCAGAAGTCTACGCATTAGTCCCTCCAACGGTGAATGAAGCCATACAACAGCATACACCGAGACTATCCCGTGTATGCTTGGCGGGCCGCGCAACGCGGCATCGAACCCCATTCACGTTTTCTGGAGGAGACGAACATGAGTGATTACCTGGGTAGCCCCGCGCGCCGCAAACTGCTTGCTGCGATGGGCTTTGGAGGACTAGGCCTTGCTGGCGGTGTTTTTTCAATTATTCGCGTCGCATCGGCGCAGGCTCTTCCAAGCTCGCTGCCAGAGGTTGACCGACTGTCGGTGCGTGTCGTGACCGATTCGTATCTCCACTTGTTCGAATCGTCCGGCAAGTTCGGCGAGGTGGCGGTACAGCGCTACGGGCGCCCGCCCTCTTCGGACCAACCGCGCTCGCTGCTGAGCGAATGGGGCCTATCGCTGCACCTAGAGTCGGCGCGCGGTGCCGAGACGCGACAGACGCTCGTCGATTTCGGTTTCACCGGCGACACGCTCAACAATAATCTCGATCTCCTCGGGATCGATATGGCGAAGCTCGATGCCTTGCTGCTTTCCCACGGCCATTACGACCACTTTGGCGGGATGGTCGGATTCCTCGCCGCACACCGGAAAAAACTGA
>JAPLRD010000349.1:0-626 GCA_026399375.1 Pseudomonadota bacterium | reverse complement strand
CTTTTGCAGCCGTGAGACCGGCCCAGCCAGCACTCCATCCAACTACGGCGTCATGGACCGCAAGGCGATTTCTGACGCCGGGCTGCAAGTGCTGTTCGCCGAACGTCCGTCGTTGCTCGCCGACCACGGTTTCACCACCGGTTTTCTCCCTCTGGTGTCATTCGAAAAGCCCGCGCAGCCTTCGCGCATGAAGATCGGCGTCCAGAGCGGCATCGGCTGCGCGCCTGAGGGCCTGCCCGCGGAGAAGCGGAATTTGACCATCGTGCCGGACGACTTTCAGCACGAACAGGCCACCTGCTTCAACATCAAAGGCAAGGGGCTGGTGATCATGACCTCGTGCGGGCACCGCGGCATCGTCAACTCGGTGCGCGGTGCAATCAAGGTATCGGGCATCAACAAGGTGCACGCGATTATAGGCGGCTTCCACCTGATGCCGATGCCGCTGGAATACGTGCGCAGCACCGTGGCCGCGCTAAAAGAGATCAACCCCGACTACCTGATTCCGATGCACTGCACAGGAACTCCGTTCTACGACGTGGCGAGGCAGGAACTGCCGGGACGTGTGCTGCTCAGTTCGACAGGGACACGTTTCACGTTCGGGACCTGACCGTTTGCACCAGATACGC
>JAPLRD010000351.1:1751-2866 GCA_026399375.1 Pseudomonadota bacterium | reverse complement strand
TAGCGAGTAGCGCAAAGGACCGTCTCACCCGCTGAGCGCATGCGGGCTTTGGCCACCATCAACTTTTCCATCATCGCTTTAGAAAGGCCCATGGCGTTGATCGGGTACACGGCCTTGTCGGTGCTTAACACCACCACGCGTTCGACCTGCCTCGCCAGCGCAGCGTTAAGAACGTTCTCTGCACCCAGCACGTTGGTTCGGACCGCTTCCATCGGATAGAACTCACAGGAAGGAACCTGCTTTAGGGCTGCCGCGTGAAAAACATAGCTCACGCCCCTCATGGCATCGTGAATACTATCGTAGTCGCGTACGTCACCGATATAGAACTTGAGCTTGGGATTGCCAAAAGCAATCCGCATGTCTTCCTGCTTTTTTTCATCCCGACTAAAGATCCGGATCTCCCGGACCCCTGTTTCGAGAAATCGTTTGAGCACTGCGTTGCCAAAAGATCCCGTACCGCCCGTGATCAACAATACCCTATCTGAAAACATTATTTGCCACCTTTCATCATTACTTAAACTCGTACATGCCCCTAATCAACTCTGGCCAAGTCGGCGCCACATAGCCCGTCGAATCGCAAAATCGGTGGGCATTAAGCGAGCGATCGCTAATCACTTGATCATCGGGCACAATCTTGATCGTCTTACGGTAGATTTCAGCAACAAGCCGCAGCAACTCGTACTTACTGATGGGTTTCGCTGCCACGTGATAGACGCCTCGCAGGTCTGGTCGCGGCAACACGAAATCGCGAACAACGCGGGAAAGTTCCACCGTCGGCAATCCGGAAAATATCACCTCTGTATAGCCTTTGACGGAACCCTGTTGGGCCAGAAACCAGCCGATAAGACTGCGGCTTCCGGCCAACTCGTGACCAATCATCGATGTTCGCAAAGTGATGGCGTGCGGATAATCGACTTCGCCCAGAAGTTTAGTCCGACCATAAAGATCGTAGGCATCCGGAAAATCCGCTTCCAGATAATCGCCCTTCTCCCCGGAGAATACACAGTCCGTGCTGATATGCACCAAGCGCGCCGCTGTAGCTTGGCAAAGCGCGGCCAAGCGGTGCGGCAGCAGCGTATTGATCGGAATAACCTGCAATGGATCGTCGACACTAG
>JAPLRD010000351.1:0-1589 GCA_026399375.1 Pseudomonadota bacterium | reverse complement strand
AGAAGCAAACGCGCGCAGCAAAGAATCATGGCTCTCGACTTCAACGCCAGTTACAAGCCGATGTAACGCTGATTCACCAAAATGCCGGTGCACGCCCTCCCCGCGAACCGTACCAAAAACCTCACACTCCGGGCTTTCTGACAAGACCCGAAACATGGCGTTGCCGAGCATTCCGCTAGCTCCTAGCACCAGAACCTTCATCATTTAATCCCGAAAGGACAGCGTTAATTCACGCAGATGGTGTATCAATTGCTCCACGAGCCGGTCACGATCAAAATGTTCCCTACAATACGCTCGACCATTCTGCCCCAATCGCTCCCGCTCCTCGGGAGACATTCTGTAAAGCTTCAATACGGCCTCGGCAAGTGCGTTCGCATCTTCAGCCGGTATTGCACGTCCGGCGTTGGCTTCGCTGACTAATCTTGCACCCTCACCATTTTCGGCAGGTTCGCCAGTGACACCAGGAGTGCGGACGCCTGTCTCATCAGTCCCGGCATCGTTTCCACGGGGTAGTGCCCGGCAAGATGCAAATTGTGCAAACCACGCTGTTCCGCCTGTCTTCTCATCCAGTCCCAGCGACTGCCTGTTCCCACCACGACAAAATGAATGCTTGGGTAATCCTGCAATATCTCCGCAGCCTGGAGGATGACTTCGACCGCCTGTCCTGCACCAACATTGCCAGCAAAAAGCACGGAAAACTCACCAGCCAAACCTGGAATTTCTGGCAATTCCATTGCGGGTGGATTAAAAAACGCGGGTTCAACCGAGTTCGGGAAATACACGATCGGTCTTCCATGCGCTAACAGAGCGACTGGAGATTTGAATGCCTTTGACTGAACCAGCAGCAAATCGGTATGTCGATAAACGTAGCACACCAAAATCTCGAGCAGCTTTAGCAATGCAGAGCTTCTAATGTAACCCGTCGCCTGCGCGCTTTCCGGCCACAAATCCTGTACCCATAACGCGACCGGGCAGCCCTTTAACCACCCAAGGAAAGATGCTGGAATCGCCTGAAAGATGGGGGACGGTGCGTAGACAAAGAGAACGTCATATCTACTCTTGCGCGACATCCACGGCGCGAACAACAATCCGGAAAGGATGAACGACAAATAGTTCAATGCGAGTCTTACGCCGCTTCCACTTCCCCGAGAGGCGATAGGCACACGAAAAATCTTTATCCCTTGCCAGAGTTCTGTGCGGCATCCCCATGCCACGTATCCCGGATATATCTTGCCCTCTGGATAATTCGGCTTTCCCGTTAGAACCTCAACTGCATGGCCCCGTTCTACAAGTGATCGCGCCAAATCGTTGATTCGAAAATTCTCCGGCCAAAAATATTGGGTAACAATGAGAATTTTCATCAATCCCGTATCACTCGCCGTATTCTCTGACAACCGTCGTTTCTTGCAGTGACGGGAAGATCACCGCAACTTTTTTTGATAGCACCTGCAGAGTAGTCGTCTGGGCCAAAGCCCGGTCTTTGCGCAGCAAGTTCCGTTCCAGTTTCTTGATGCGTTTGCGGTCTTGCCGAGCGACCTGCGTGCAGGCGCGCATCTCCTCGGGCTCGACCAGCGATGCGATAGCGCTCG
>JAPLRD010000052.1 GCA_026399375.1 Pseudomonadota bacterium | reverse complement strand
CCCGCGACAATTCAACCTGCGGCTCCTGCACGGCTTCGTTCATGCCTGCCCTTATAGCAGCATCCAAACGAAAAAGCCAGTACTGTCTCTCCTCTACGTCACATCAAGGGCTTGGAACAATGAATGACGGAGCCCTGGCTCCAGAGCAGGTAGCGCCCGTCGCCGAACCAGACCGGGCCCTCGCACCAGCGCATGCCGGAAGCGATGCGCTCGACCTTGGCCAGACCGAGCCGGTAATTGCCGAAACTCGGATCGATCACCTGGATCAGCGGATCCGGATAGCGCTGGCTCAGCGGCCCGAGGCCGGCGCCATGGCCATGGCCGTGGCCTTCCCCCATGCGCATCTGCGCCGATGCACCCGGGGCAGCGACGGCCACCGCCGCCGCGCCGGCTGCCGCGATGAAATGCCTTCTGCCCGTCGACGACACTTGCGTCTCGTCGGCGCAGCCTTGTTGCGTGGTTATGGCGTTGCTGGTCATGTCTTTCTCTCCTTTGGTTGCCTGCGTTACGAGAGTATGTCGGCATTCCCGCCCGTGATCAAGCCGCGCTCATGCCGGCGAGGCGCTTGTTAATGAGGCTGTCGGCCTCGCTCATGATCCGGTCGATCAGTTCCTTGACGGTGGGAACGTCGTGTATCAGCCCCGCCACCATGCCGCAACTCCATGCGCCCGCCTCCATGTCGCCGTCGATCATCACCCTGGGATAGACCCCTGCGATCTGGTCGATCAAGTCCGTGATCGCCAGCGAAGCGCCCTTTTCGTGCTCGATTTCCATGACGCGCGCGACCCCTGAATTATTGAGGACGCGTTCGGTATTGCGCAGCCCGCGCATGATCAGGCGCGTGTCGAGTTCGGATGCGGCGACGATCGCTTTCTTTACGTTTTCGTGAACCGGCGCCTCTTTGGTCGCGATGAAGCGCGTACCCATGTTGATGCCCTCCGCGCCCAGCGCCAGCGCCGCCACCAGGCTGCGCCCGTCGGCCATGCCGCCTGATGCGACGAAGGGGATTTTCAACTCCTCGGCTGCCCGCGGCAGCAGGATGAAGTTCGGCACGTCGTCCTCGCCCGGATGTCCGCCGCATTCGAAGCCGTCGACGCTGACCGCGTCGCATCCGATCGCCTCCGCTTTCAGGGAATGCCGCACCGAGGTGCATTTGTGGATCACCTTGATGCCGGCCGCTTTCAGGTACGGCATGACGGACTCCGGGTTGCGGCCCGCCGTCTCCACGACCTTGACGCCGCCTTCGATGATCGCGCGTATGTATTCCGGATAGGGCGGCTTGGCGAAGGCCGGTAGAAACGTCAAATTCACGCCGAAGGGCTTGTCGGTCATCCCGCGGCAGCGCGCGATCTCCTTCGCGAGCAGTTCCGGCGTCGGCTGCGTCAGCGCGGTGATGATGCCCAGTCCGCCGGCGTTGGATACGGCCGCCGCCAGTTCGGCGAAGCCGACGTAGTGCATGCCGCCCTGGATGATCGGGTGCTCGATGCCGAGCATTTCCGTGATGCGCGTTTTCATAATGATCCCCAATAGTAGCGGGGATCATTATATCCGGGCTTCGGCTGCGGTCAGTTCTTTCCGAACTGGATCACCCCGCCCTTGGCCGCAATCCTGACGGTGTCCTTGGCAGCGAATTCGCCTTCGAGGATGCGCTTCGCCAGCGGGTTCTCTATCGTCGACTGGATCGCGCGCTTGAGCGGGCGCGCGCCGTAGACCGGATCGAACCCCGCCTTCGCGATCTCGGCGAGCGCGCTGTCCGCCACATCGAGCTTGATCTCCATCCCGGCCAGGCGCTTGCCCAGAATGCCGAGCTGGATCTTGGCGATGCTCTTGATGTTCTTCTCGTCGAGCGCATGGAACACCACGATCTCGTCGATGCGATTGACGAACTCCGGACGGAAATGCGTGCGCACTTCGCCCATCACGGCGAGCTTTATCACCTGATAGTCGTCCCCGCTCATCTGCTGGATCATCTGCGAACCAAGGTTGGAGGTCATCACCACCACCGTGTTCTTGAAATCCACGGTGCGGCCGTGGCCGTCGGTCATGCGCCCGTCGTCCAACACCTGCAGCAGCACGTTGAACACGTCCGGATGCGCCTTCTCCACTTCGTCGAGCAGGATCACTGAATAGGGTTTGCGCCTCACCGCTTCGGTGAGGTGGCCGCCTTCCTCGTAGCCGACATAGCCCGGCGGCGCGCCGATCAGCCGCGCCACCGAGTGCTTCTCCATGAACTCGCTCATGTCGATGCGGATCAGATGCTCCTCGGAGTCGAACAGGAACCCGGCCAGCGCCTTGCACAGTTCGGTCTTGCCCACGCCGGTGGGTCCGAGGAACAGGAAGGAACCATAAGGTTTGTTCGGATCGGCGAGGCCTGCCCTCGACCGCCTGATCGCGTCAGAAACCAGGCGCACCGCCTCCTCCTGCCCGACCACGCGCTCGTGCAGTTTGTCTTCCATGTGCAGCAGTTTCTCGCGTTCGCCCTGCATCATTTTCGACACCGGTATGCCGGTCGCGCGCGACACCACTTCGGCGATTTCCTCGGCGCCGACCTCGGTGCGCAAGAGGCGCGCCTTGCCCGGCTTCGTCGCCGGCTTTTCCTCTTTCTTCAATTGCGCTTCCAGCTGCGGGATGCGGCCGTACTGCAGTTCCGACATGCGCTGCCAGTCGCCCTTGCGTTTCGCCGCTTCCATCTCGAGCTTGAGTTTTTCCAGTTCTTCCTTGATGTGCTGCGCGCCCTGCACTTCGGCTTTTTCCGCCTTCCATACTTCTTCCAGGTCGCCGTACTCGCGCTCCAGCTTACTGATCTCGACCTCGATCAGGCCGAGGCGCTTCATGGAGGCTTCGTCCTTCTCGCGCTTCACCGCCTCGCGCTCGATCTTCAGCTGGATCAAGCGACGGGCCAGCCTGTCCATGGCCTCCTGCTTGGAATCGATTTCCATCCGGATACGCGAGGCCGCTT
>JAPLRD010000308.1 GCA_026399375.1 Pseudomonadota bacterium | reverse complement strand
ATCAGACAGATCGTGCGGCGCCAATGCGTCTCGCTTGTTCAATAGGTACATCAGAAAAACGCCGGGAACCATTTTGCCGAGGCGCAACGGATTCCGCCGAATGCAACTTTCCATACGGACGGTGCGGTTCTCGCGAGGCCGTGAAGGTCGGGGCACCCCGTCACTACCGGGCAGAGCCGCGAAGCGCTGCCCGCACAAATATGCGATCGATAAACTGGGCGCCCCCTTTCATTCTTCGCGAACCGTCCAGAACCATTACGACGTCGCATACACGCGCCGAACGGCGGCGATGAGCATGATGATCTCATCCCCGCTCAAGTCCGGATATTGCTCGCGCAGGGCGCGAAAGGCGAGGTGTTCGAGCGGCTGGCCGCCCCAGCTGTTGTCCGGATCGAAAAACGGTTCGACCAGCAAAAAGACGTCCCCGAAAATCTGCGCCAGCCGCCCCGACTGCTGAACCAGTCCCTTGCCCGCGGTTGTCACTTCGGCCATGGCCATCGATCCTAGAATGAGACGAATTCAAAAGCACGCTACCCGCACCGTCGTTCCGGCCGCCGCATCAATCACGCACCGCCTTTATCCGCGCCCTTTCTGCGGCCTCCGCTTCTGCTATAAGGTTAGTTCCTAACTCAGAGCATGTGAACAAGGGAATTATTGATATTTATTGAGCGTTTCCAGCTCCCGAGTACCGTGCTGCCGACTGCAATCGCCGCAGCGGGCTTGTTGCAGCGCTGCTCGACCGTCGACGCAACGGCTGGCGCACCCGGGCAACACGAACCGCCCGATGCGCATCGCCCCGGGCATTGCGCGTACGCTCTCATCCTGTAACCGGACTCGGCCGGTGGCCGGATTGATCGGGGCGGCGCCTTTTCGATCGCATCTCAATAACTCTCAATATTTCCCGGCGCCGAGTTTGTTACGATAAGACCGGACCTCCATCACCGACCTCCTGCAGGGAATCAGCCATGAACACACGCGCGTGCATCGGCAGCGTAGCGCGCTCCACGCTTGCCAAGTCCGCTACCTTATCGGGCCTGAACGACGCCATGGTGGAGCGTCTGGGCCCCCACTTCGAGTGGATCACGATCAATCCGGGGCAGGTAATCATCAGGGAAGGCGACCCGTCCGAATTTCTGCTGCTGGTCGTCGACGGAAATTTCGAAATCACCAAGTCGGGAAAAATTTCGCAGCAGCTTCTCGGTTACGCCCGCCCGGGATCGATCATCGGCGAGATGGGAATCTTCACCAGCGAGCCACGCTGCGCCACCTGCAGGGCAACGACGGCAAGCAAGGTCGGATTGCTGACGCGCGAAAGAATCCAGCATCTGCAAACGCAGGACCTCGAGTTGTACCTGGAACTTGTCGTATTTCTCGGCGCGTACATCGCGAGGCGGCTGGCGCAAGTGAGCAAAATGGTCGGTACACTCAAGCAACAAAACGAAATTGCCGCGCTGGCGGCGACGCGAATCCTCGATATCGCGATGGCGGCCTAGCAGGAATCTGCTATAGCGCCCGATGCTGGCGCTACGCCTAGCAGGGGGGGAACGTATGCCCGCACCTGCCGCAGCGCGGGTAGTAAAACGTTTCGCGATAGCCCCTGAGCAGAATTGTATTCAGGGGGTTGCACATGGCCGGGATGCTGAATCGCTTCTTCTCCACCAGGGCTTTCGGCCCGGCACTGTCGCAGACCGGACATGTATGCAGCACCTGGCAACCTGGCATCGCCAGCTGCGGGTCAAAAGGCGCACGCAGTCCGGTCCCGGCCAGCCTGGCGTCGCCGTCGTTGGCCGGAAACGTCAATGCATCCGACCATACCGGTGCGTCAAGAAAAGTGACATTTTGCATTCGATTTTTCGCATTCAACGGCGACCTCCTGTCGGAAAGACCGTTTCCAGATTCGGATTCCCTGCCAAACCAACGCGTGCTCAGGTTAGCTCTAACCGCGCGTTGCGTCCGTTAAGAATAATTAACGTCGGCAAAAGCTTTTCCAGGTCGAATGCGGCCAGAGACCTGGCAACCCCGGCGTTCGCAGGGCGCTTCAGCACTCCGCCACCGCCCCCCGGCACCTGCAGGCGGCCTTCTTGAGTTTTCCTCTTTCCCTTCCCGCACACCTGAAATCATTCCGCGGCAGACGCAGTTCGCGGTACACCAGCGAAGACACGTAGATCACGCCACCGATGGCATCTGCGATGTTCTTTGCGCTGGCCTTGGCTTTGACCGAGACGAGGATGCGGACGGCGTTGTTCCTGCTGCAGGAAAGCGCGGCGACCGATACTTCTTCTCTGTAGGGCTCGGTCAAATCGTTCACGCAGGTCCACACCTGCTCGGCGCTTCCGATGTCCATCAATCGAATTTTTCCAAAAGTCTCCACGCATACTCCAGATTTATGTGCAGCCAGGCCGCGCCTCAGTTTGAGGCCTGTCGCGCCCGCTCTTGGCGGATTCCGCCATTCGTCCACCTATGCAACATTTCCCCAGGCTCCGCCGCATCCCGTGTGCGACTGCCGCAGTTTCACGGATGCGCGTACCCCCGCCCTCCCTGTCGCCTGCTTCGCAGACGCTCACCGACCGCTTCGTTCTGCATAGGTTTCATTGAAGAATAGGTCTGCCTCGCCTTTGAATGCAAGAAGACAATTATTGAGATTTATTGCGAGCCGGCGACGGTATGCTGCGGCGCCCGGATTTCTTATCGAAGACGCCTGCCTCGCCGGGGCGGCCGCATCCCCGACAGCGAATCCATTGGCTTAACAATTCTCAACAGACACGAATTGATCTCGCGAGTATCGTCTTTTCAAATGGTCGACCCACCGCCGCCTGGGTGAAGTTCCGCCCCAATGGGCGGCGCAGTCGCAAGGGGACAAAAGAACATGAAGCACCGACGCGGCCAGCGCTTTGCAGCATTCAAAGCGAAGACTGCCCCAGCCGCCCCAAACTCCGGCCGGACACCGGCGCAATTGGCCGAGCGCTTCGTTGAACATCCGACCAGGCATGCGGACCACATACGCCGGGGGCGCGCAACGGACCAAATGCGGCGTCAGCCGCGGTCGATCGTTTCATTTTCCAGAAGCCCGTCTGACCTGGCGATATCTCAGCCGCCGCAAAGCGCTATACTGCATTGTCATTTCTTCAAGGGAGCGTCCGACGCCCTACAAATGTGCGCGACGGTATGTCGCCATGCGTTGAACTTTGAATTCCGACAGGCCGCCCACTTGCCCATCCATGAGCCAATTGCTTAATTTCTTGAAGAGCGCGGAACGCAAGCGCCATGATTCGGTGGAGCCGCATTCCGGAAGTACGGACTCGGCTGGCGGCACGCCGGGCGGCGTTCTGTCGACCGTCCCGTCCCGCGCGCCCGGTGTCAATGAAGATACTGCTTCGGAAGACGAATGGTATTGGGCTGAGGTGAAGCGCCGGCTGGTCGCGCTGGAGCAGCAGAACGCGGTGCACGATACGTTCCTGACGGACGAAGGGTGCGCATTGTCGCGCGAAGCCAAGGCCCTGTTGGCGCGGATTGAAGCCACGGAACTCGAAGCCGTCGCCGCCTTGGAGAACAGTTCGCGCATAGCGCGTGAAGCGACGGCGCTGGCCCAAGAACGCGAGGCGGCAGAGGCCGCACTGGCCGAGGCCGCGGACCGCCGCGCCCAGGCAGAACGCGAACAGGAAGCCGCGGCGCGCGCGCGAACGCAGGCCGCGAAACTTGCCACGGAACAGGCGCGCAAGCGCGCGCAGGCCGAAGCGCGGGCGACCGTCGCAGCGCGGGAACGGGAGGCGCGTGAACGTGTATCCACGGCCGCCGCCAGGGAACGGGCCGAAGCCGAAGCCGCAGCGGTTGCACGCGCACGCGCCGAAGCCGAACGGCAACTGCTGGCGGCGTCACAGGCCCGCATCGCGACCGAAGAGCATGCGGAACAGATGGCACAGGAGCGTGCGCATGCCGAAGCCGGAGCCGCCGGGGAAGCGCGGCGGCGCGCGCAGCGCGAAGCCGACGAAACTGCGATTGCCGAGCGGCGCATAAGCGAAGAGCGGGCGGCGATCGAACAGGCACAGGCAAGAGAGGCAGCCGAACTCGAAGCCGGCAACATGGCGCAGCAGCACGCCAAGCGCAAGCGCGAAGTGCTGCTCCTTGCCGAGCAACGCGAGGCCGTCGAACTCGCGGCCAGCCAGGCGGCTGAGGCGCGGGCAAGCGCAGAAGCCAAGGCACTGCTGGTCGCAAACGCCGCGCGTTCGGCGGCGGTGCGCGAACAGGAACTGTTTGCCGCACGCGCGGCAATCGAGAAACGATCGGAGGAGGATGCCAGGGCCCGTCTCAGTTCGGAGCAGGCGCGCGCCGATGTGGAAAAGAAAAAACTCCATGCAGAGGAGACGGCCCTGCGCGCGGCCGCGGAACGCGCGAACCTCGCCGCGGAGGCGGCATCGCTGGCGAAGCAGCGGCGCATAGATAGGAAGAGGCGCGCCGAACTGGCAGGCGAGCGCAGGCGGCTGGCGTTTGCGCGCATGCGCGCCGGCTTGCGCCGGATTTCCAAACCGGCGGCACTCGCCGCGGCAATCGTCGCACTCGGCATCGGCGCGAACGCGCTCTTGACTCAGTCCGATACGCCGCACAACGGGCAGGCATTCCCAGTCGGGACGGACACGGCACGCCCGCTGGCGTTGAAGATGGACGCGGATCACGCAGCGATTGCAGCCCGCGCCGCGCCAAGAGCAGGCAAACCGTTCTAGCCGGCGCTTCTTTTCGTAAGCTTCCCCGTCAAGTAGACAGGCCGGAAGCAGTGCCTGGCTTTGATCGGATCAATGCCCGCAAGCGCGCCGAAGACAGCATGCGTCCGAGCCCCTCATGCGGCTGCTCCTCGTCGCCGTCGGAGGCAAGGACATCGTCAAGCTCGAACCACCGGGCGCTACCGGGCACCTCAAGGCCTGTGACGGCGTGACCGCCGCAAGTCGCCGTCCAATCGCGAAGGACAGGTTCAGTACTCAAGACTTGAATGATCGCCATAAAGCATAAAGAACCAACAGAGCGACAACGACGCAGATACCAATCTCGGTGTTGGTTATTTCACCATCAAATGGATCAATAGCAGAGATTTCTTTGGCGACGTGACGGGTAGGTGGCTGTCCCTTTTGATAGTTTTCATAGGCGTGATTGTCTATGATTTGAATATTCATAAGTCCTCCTGTTAGGGCTCGGTCGAAATAGCGGATTTTGAGCCGAACCGCTTATTCTTTCCGCCCATGCCTGCGGAAACGGTAAGTATCTTTCCTGCCGCCCGGCAGGTCCCCCGATATGCCTTACCATCGGGGTCACAGGTTACAGGGCTGCGCGACGGAGCGTTGTCCATGAGGCAATTACGCTTACCGCTTGAATTTCAGAAGTGTACAGTACGAACAAAAGAAAAAGCCCAGGACAGTTTTGTGCCGAACCGGGGCGCGACCTTAGGTGACCATCTGGGTTGAAAATCCGGCGCTATCCCGATAGCGATGCTGGCCGGCCGCGCCTAAGAGCGAGTGCCGGCATGAAAAATGTGGATAACTCGGATGTGTTCCAAGATGGGAACGAAAACATGTTCGCTAAATCGCCTATGTCCATGAATTGTCAGTCCAATAGCGTGGCACTGGCATGCTCTTTCGCTTAAAGAAAATTAACAAATTTAATTATCACTAGTATTCATATAATTGACTCAGCGCCCATGCGCGGACCCAAACAGATTTACTTCACAAACCCATGTTGACAATTGAATCAAGCTGCACCTGAGAGGCTAGTTCCAATGAAGAAAAGTTTGTCCACAATTGCTGTGGGTAACTCTGTTGATAACAAAGATAAGTGGCGGGTTCCACCTATAAGATTGGAATAGATTCCTGGAATGCCTCAATGTTGGGCGCAGCGCCGCAACGCGGATGCTGGCCGGAATCCGGCCAGCATCCGGCACTGTGCCGATTGGAGTCGTGAAACTGCCGGGGCGCGCGTCCGGTCTTCAGGGCGCGCGGGGCTGCCCTATCCTGGCTTATCCGGCAAAGCCAGAGACCTTTTTCATTTTGCTCCTGAAATTGGCTAGACGATCTTCCAACTCCGGACGCGCCTCCAGCAGTGCGCTCAGTTCCGCTTCGCTGGTTTCAAAGATCGGCTCGGCTGCCTCCGGTTGAAGCGCAGCCGCGCTCTTGCGCTCTGTTTCCCTGATCCTGAGCTCGGCTGCGATCCGCGCAAGCAATTGCGCGAGAGCATGGACCAGCACCGCCGCGCTGACCGTCACTGCCGCATAAAAGTAGAGCAACAGAAACGCCCGGGGGGAAAGGTTGCCGCGGCTCAGTCCGTCCAGAATCTGTTCAAACCAGGAATTTCCCGGCTTCTCATAAACCCAGCCTAGTCCGCTATGCGCGCATTCAAACGCGAAAAGCAATATGAGCCCGTGCCAGAGAAGCAGCAACAGCCACAAGGACGCCTGCGTTGTGGGCGGCGCTCTCATTTCATGCCCGACTCTTCGCCGGATGCCACGATCGATTTCACGATCTCCTGCATCAGATCGACGCGGATCTTCGTGGTTGTCAGCGCCTTCTTTTCGCTTTCGTGCGCGGCCAATACGCGTTCGTTGAGGACCTGCTTTATGAGAAGTATCTCCTCGTTGAGGTCATGAAGAATTCTTCTTAGCCGGTTCCTTTCGTCCAGTTTGACCGAAAGGTTGCGCATGGATTCCACAACATCGTTCAGTTCACTCGACTCTTCCCCGCTGTTTGAAAGCGTGGAGAACATTTCCTTGATTGCGGTGCTGAACGAGATCAAATCCAGGGGGTCGGGCATTTCCGGCCCTGGCGCAGACTCCGTTTCAATACCCGACAGGCCGCCGTCCGCAGCGCCACCTCTTTCAGCCGCATCGATGCGCTTTATCCGCAGCATCTTCCCGGTGCGGTTGAAATGAAATACCGAATTGGCGCCGGGGCCACCCTCTCCCGTTCGGCTGTCTGAAATCCTTTCGCCGGTCCCGGCATCCGCGCCGGGCTTCGATTGTCTTGTCCGCGCGAGATGATCGGCGATCGGAATGATGGATGGGGTTTCCCACCCGCTGCTTGGATCGAAATGTTTCATGATTTTCGCCCGAGATGATTATTGCCCCGAAAATTGTTCCAGCACCGGTTCAGACCGAAACTAGCGCTGAAGAAACGCGTACCATTTGCCCGGTGCCTTTGCGGCGCTCTTGACGGCTTCCTGCTTGTCCTTCGCCGCGTGGCGGGACGCGACAAACCGGTCAAGCAATCCCCCGTTGTTCGAGCGCGCGATGCTCGTGACTCCATTCAGCGTTTGTGTTCTTTTCTCTTTGTTTGCAACAAGGACGGCAATCAAGTGCTCGATTTCGCCGCAGACTGTCAGGAATGAATTCTTCAGCATGCGGTCAGTGTGCTTGAAAAAGAACGTCTTTCCGAAAGATTCCTGCGCCGCCTTTGAAAACAATACCGGGCTGGTCAGGCTGAATGCGACCGGAAAGTGGCAATTGTTGAAGAATTCGCGGTGGTTGTTGGTGTCCAGCAGGCGATTGGGCATCAGGATCACCCGGGGCGCCTGTAGGTTTTTCGAATTGAAGACCGAAGAGAAGCGGGTGAAGAAATCCATCGCGCTGGCGAGTTCAATGCCGGACAGAGACGTCGGAATGACGATGAAATCGTAATCAAAGAACAAACTGGCCGGAAACACGTCGACCCAGGTCAGATCCGCGATTACGACATCGGAGGAAGCGCTCGCCAGGCGCAACGCCTCCTTCGCTTTCAACACGCTCATTCCGGCCGATTTGTAGCCAAGTGCGTCGCAGACCGCTATGGAAGCGCTTGAACCGCAGCTGCGCAACCAGGAACTCGCGGTCGCTTGATGGTCAAAGTCGATCAAGGTAACGCGCCTGGACTTGAAGTCCGCAAAATAGGCCGAAAGATTGGCGGAAACGGTGCTTTTCCCGACGCCCCCTTTTTGGCTGGTCACCAGAATCTTTACGCTGCTCATATAGGCCCCGTGCGCGTTTCGTGCCGAGAAACAAGAAAGTATCACTGACGAAGCTCTCACAAACAGCGGTACCGTGTCTGTTAAGAATTGCTGAGTAAAAAGCGCATCAAACCGCAAGCTTGTCATGTGTCAACGCGATCCGCGCGGAGCGCGCCGCAACCTTTGCCGCACCCTTTGGCGCAACGCGTCAAACAGTGTGAGCTATCTGTTCTGCCCCGCTTCTGAACGCAACAATTCTCAACATTTTTCTTGTTGCTTTGCAATTCAGTGCGGCCCTATGCTCTGACATATCCTGCCGATGGGTGCATTTGGAGCGGCGACCGGTGTGACGGAAGAGTGAAAATGATGAACTCCGCAAGACGGACGGCGCAATTCTGCTCATGACCGGGATTGCGAAAATATTGAGGCTGGCGCTGCCGCTTCTTCCTTGGGAAGCACAGGGCGGAGCGCCTGCGCCGGCGGATGGTGCGAAGGGCCTCAGACCGCAGAGCCAGATTCATACCCTGCTCGCCCCCGGCCTGCGCATAGAAGGCAATTTAAGCTTTGCGGGCGGGCTGCGCATCGAGGGCGAGGTCGTGGGTGATGTTCTCGCAGTCGACGATTCGAACAACACCATCATGGTCAGCAAGTCGGGAAGGATCACGGGGGCGGTCAGAAGCCAGTTCGTGATTCTGAACGGTCAGGTTTGCGGCTCTCTGCATTCCACGCAGTCCGTGGAGGTGCTGGAGAACGGCCGAATCATCGGGGACATCGTCGACTGCAAGTCGGTCGAAGTCCACGCGGGAGGCGTCATCGCAGGATCTCTGACTCGAACCGCGTCGTCCGGGATCGAAGCCAAATTACGCGCTTGTTCGGACTCCGCGCGATGACCGGGTGCGATGACATTGATTGGGTCGGCCTGGGCAAGGCGCTGCGCGAGGCGCGGGACTTGTGCCACCGTTCCCAGGAAAGCGCGGCGGTAAAGCTGTGCCTGTCCGGAAAACAGATTCGCGCGCTGGAATCCGGGTCGGGCGTTCCGTTTCCAGGCGATACGGTCCGATCATGGTGCGCTCGCCGCTACGCGACGCAGCTCGGACTGGATTGGGAGAGCTTCGCGCAGCCTCCGCGCAGCGATGCGATTGAAGCCCCGGCCCAATTAAGCATTGCTCCGGAGACGGCCCCGGCGGTACCTGCCCCGGGCGCAGGCAAGCAACTCCGGCTTCGCTTGCTGCTGGGCGCGACCGCAATGCTCGTTGTCATCGTGATCGCGGCTTACCCTCGAACCAGAAATTCCGCGCCCCTCGTTTCTCCTCCCGTCGCGGATGTGGGTTTCAAGGCGGCCCCACCTGCCCCGGCGGCTGTTCGCGCAGGAGATTCGTCCGCTGCCGTGGAAACCGCACCCGTGGACAATGGCCAGGTCGACGCCAAGGATGAAACCATCCTCGCAGCAGCCGTGGAATCGGCCGCCATTGCGCCGATCGCAGTTACGCCGCAAACCGGCCGGGAGCCGGCGAGTCGTCTTGCGGGAAACGTGGTCGAGGTGCTGGGGATCGATTCGAGCAAGTCGCCGGAATATTTCTTTATCAACAGCAAGGATGCCTCGGTGCTGGTGAAAAGGAAGCGGCAGGATCCGTCTGGTGGCGTGCGCATGGACTTTGCTCAAGGCTCGGCAAAGCGCGTCCCGATTGCCGCGGATGAATTGGTCCGGGTCGAGGAAGGAAAGGACGTCGAAATCTTCTATCAGGGCCGGATGCTGCCCCCGCAGGTTATCGCAAGTGGAAATTGGGCGCGCTTTGTCCAGAAGTCTGCCGAAGATGGCAATTGACCCGCGCCTGCAAACTCGCATTGACGTTGCCGCACGGCCTTAGCAGGGTGTTGAAAAAGGGGCATGCCCCCTTTTATATCCCCCAAATTGAAGGCTATTGAAATTCGATTCCCTCTGAGAGGGGGAGACGTAAATATCAAATGTTCCCTTTGGGAAGCGAATTTCAACAGCCTGTTAGGTACTCCCCTTACTCCCGCACTGGTTACTCCTGCGCTGTATCCCCGCGTTGTCATCGGCAGTCTCCTCTGGCATGGATCGTGCATGAATTCGACTGCGATGCCTGTTTTCCCGGAGAACTGTCAATTATTGTACGGTCGCCATGAGAGAGTACAAAGCTCAGTCAGCGATGGTCCAGACAATTCGCCGCTGGACGGCGTGCGCGTGCTTGATGCAGCCAGTCCGGGAAAAATCTTTCCTCGGGCGGGAGGTGAGTTGGCGTAACCACAAGGAGCGTCCTGAATCCTATCGGTCTTCGGGCTTGGCGCAGTATGGAAATCACTAGAAAAAATTCAGCGCTTTCTCCGCCGCAGTCGGGTGCGAGCGGCTCGGTTGCGCGCGGCGCGGTAGGGCAATCTGATTTTCGCTGCGCATTGGCAAAGGCCAGAAGTGATGGCGCCCTTGTGCGCCCGCCCGACGGCAACCGGCGCGCAACCGAAAGCGCTATGCCTGATACCGGTGCGGGTCCGGTCCTGAATGTCTCCTACCAGTCCTGGGAACGGCGCCTGCAATTGGGAGCGCCGGAATCAGGCAAGAATGCCGGCCCGGCACCCGCCCTCGGTCATGTCGTACGGTCGGGCGAAACCTTGTACCGGATCTCGCGCTCCCTGTTGGAGGCTCGCGGGGCGGACACCAGTCCGGCTGCTGTCATGAGAGCCGTATCGCAGCTGAGCAAAGCCAACGGCATTGCCAATCAGGATCGGATCTATCCAAATCAGAGAATAGACGCCTCTGTGCTGAACGGATACCCGAGCAAGGCGGTTGATCTTGCAAATGTGCAAATCCGCGGCACCGACACACTGCAGCCTGTGGCGCTTGCAGCGCGAAATAATGACTTGTTTGAGCCTGAGCAGAGCTGCAGCAACGGAATTGAACTTTGCGATGACCCGAATCGACAACCCGCGGCATTTGATTTCATGAGGACTTACAGAACCCTGGATAGCACGGACTTGCAGGATCAGGATACGCGCGCAGGGGGCAATCTCATCGGCGTCGAGACAAACGGGCTTGAGGTCCATGCGATGGATACCTGGTCGCCGGCTGTCGGGGCGAGCCGTGCGACGCAGGACATCGCTTCGGGTTCCGACGCCGGTCGTCCGGAACAAGAAGAACGGGTGGCACCGACCAGCGACGCGCCACGTTCGCTCATAACCGAGTCGCGATTGCCCGACGTGCTGTACAAGGGCGTGCTCGGTAAGGCGCTGGACTTCGTGCCGATGAATCCTGACAATCGCGTGACCTTGCAGCAGACCAGTTCTGTAATAAGCGGTTCCCTGTCAGGCCGCATGCTGGCGGGGTTGTTCAGCATTGCCAACCCGATTGCGATGGTCGCTGGACTGGCGTGGGGGCTCTTCTCCGCGAAGAACATCGAGCCAGCACCCGCGCAAGACAAGGAATAGGCTTCGCGTGCGCTCGTAAATTGCACGCTGCCCAAATGATTGCTT
>JAPLRD010000017.1 GCA_026399375.1 Pseudomonadota bacterium | reverse complement strand
GGTATCAGGCCGTAACCGATTTCGAGTCCGATGAGATCGACCTGGTCGACGTCGCTCCAGTCGAGTTCTTTCGGGGGCGCCTTGACCGGCGCGGCATCCTGGGTTTTCGCCAGGGAGGCGGCCACCCCTCCCCGGTTCAACAACATGTAGCCAAGACCTGCGGTGGCGCTGCCCAGGGTGAGGAACACCGCGTGCGGCATTCCGGGAACCACGCCGAGCAGCATCAGGATCGCGGCGGACACGAACAGCGGACCGGGCTTTCCCAACTGGCTCGAGGCCTGCTCGGTCATCGATTCCGCGGTGGTGACCCGGGTCACCATGATGGCGGTGGCGAGAGACAGGAACATCGCGGGTATCTGAGCTACCAGCCCGTCGCCTATGGTCAGCAGTGTATAAATGCGCCCCGCTTCGGCCATGCTCAGGCCATGCATGCCGACGCCGATGGCGAGGCCGCCGACGATGTTTATGGCCAGAATCATGATGCCTGCGACCGCATCGCCGCGGACAAACTTGGACGCGCCGTCCATGGAACCGAAGAACTCGGCCTCCTGCGCCAGTTCCTCGCGGCGCTTCTTCGCCGCTTCCTGAGTGAGCACGCCCGAGTTCAGATCGGCGTCGATCGCCATCTGCTTTCCAGGCATCGCATCCAGCGTGAACCGTGCGATGACCTCCGACACCCTCCCCGCCCCCTTCGTGATGACGATAAAGTTGATGATCATCAGAATGGCAAAAATGATCACACCGACGAGGTAATTGCCATGGATGACAAACTCGCCGAAGGCCTGAATCACCTTGCCGGCCGATTCCGGCCCCTTGTGCCCTTCGACCAGAACGACGCGCGTGGATGCCACATTCAGGGCAAGGCGCAAAGTGGTGGTCAGCAGCAGCACCGCCGGAAACGAGGAAAACTCCAGTGGCCGGGTGGTCCTGATGGCCACCATGATGATGACCATCCCCGCCAGCAGGTTGAAAGTAAACAGCACGTCGAGAACCAGGGCCGGCAACGGGATCACGAGCATTGCCATAATCATCAGAACCAGCGCCGGAATACTCAGGTCGGCCAGTTTGCTGTTCAGGAAACCGTGGCGCAAAGTCGAGGCTACAGAAAGTGCTGTTGCTGGCATATTTTTGACAGTTATATATTGTATGTATTTGAATTTATTATAATTTATTTTCGCCGCTAAGCGGCTTCCACGGTACTAACGCAATCTCTGTGCCACATCCTTGCAGCCGTGCTCATCGAGGATTCGGGGACGGCGGCAAGTTCGGCGTCCCGTGCCGACGGCCGATCCGCACCCAGCGACCGGGCTACAGGACGTTCGCGAAACCTGTCACGTTTATTGCTTTAGGAAGGCATGTCCCGCCATTTCATAACAACTCCTGATCAGCCAGGCTCGCCAACTTTATGAACAATCTTCAGCCAATAAATCAATCGCCTGCCGCGAAGTCCAGGAGCGATAGCCAGCCGTCTTTGGATACTGCCCACAGCGTCGCGATGGGGTTTGAATCGGTCCTGCGGGACGTTCGCCGCTCTGGAAACGGCCAGGAGATTGCCACTGCGACCGGCAAGAAGATGCCGCCTGGCGCCGATCTTCAAAAATATGCGCTCGGGCCTCGCGTCAAGATCATCACGTCAAGCGATCCGGCTCCGGACGAGCAGAGTCTGATCGCTTTTGCGCGGACAGAAGGTATCGACGAGGCGCTACTCAACCTCATCATGGGAAAAACGAATGCGCCGACCAAACCTGCAACTGACGACTCTTCGGTACCGGACGCGGCGACACCTACTGGTACAGTCGACCCGGCCCTGGCAATTCCATTCGGCGGCCTGATACAAACACCCGTGGTGCTGTCCTCGCTCGTGCTCGCCGCAGAACCGGCAACGCCGGCTGCCGGCCCCTCGGCCGCGAGCAGGCCATGGCTGAGCTTCGGCGCGAAAACGGGCACCGGCGCACCCGGATTGCGTCTTCCGACCGATGCGGCGGCAGGCGGAAACACGGCCCCCGCGCCGACGGCGACGGCGGGCGCGTCCGCTCCGGGGGTACCCGAACTGGCGCAAAGCGCGGGCGGGACCGTAGAGCCTCGCGCCGAGATTCCCGTATCCGGCAGCGCGGTCCGCCCGGCGCCCACATCGCCTTTCGCTTCTGTCGGGCCCGGTCTGAACAACGCCGGCGCCCGCAACCTGACTGCGTCAGAAACGCCACTCGGTCCAGGCAAGCCTGTTGATGCTCCCGGGGCAACGGCCAAGTCCATCGAGGTAGCATCGGCACCGGTTGGGACGGCAGGCGACGCTCCCGCCGATGTATCCAACCCATTCCCGCGCAATGCGCAGACCGTTGGTGCAGATACCGCGAAAACCCCAGCCCCCGCCAACCAGGCCGTGCCGGACCAAACAAATCAGGATGGCGCCGCGATTGACGGCAAGGTTTCGCCAAGCCAGACCGAACCGGCCGAGCACGGCGCGGCGCAGGTGCCACAGGCGCCGCAGAAGGAAGCCTTGAATGAGCACATCGCAGCACTGATCAAGCCGGAGGGTGAGAAACCCGGAAAATCCAGGTCCGACGCCAGCCAAACCGTGGCGTTGCGGGAAATCGACGCGCCAGCTGCCGCCGAAACGCCACAGTCCGGGGCAAGGGATAGTGTCAGCCAGGTTTCCGCGGCTGCATCCGGCGATCACCCGCAATCCCGAGGCGGCGCTGCCCAAGACCTCGATCTGGGAACTTCGGCGCCCGCGCGCGAGGAATCGATGCAAGACGCGCACTTCAGGCGCAGCGAGCAATATCAACAGCTCTCCGACCGGGTTTCCGAAGCCATCGGCCAGAGGCTGTCGGCGCAGATTGCCAAAGGCGAATGGCAGGTAAGCCTGCAACTCAATCCCAGGCATCTTGGAAAAATCGATGTCCGGCTCGGCATGCGCGGAGGCGGAACAATAGATGCGGAGTTCAATACCGACCAGCAGCACACCAGGGACCTCCTGCTCAACGGCCTGCCAAGGCTGAAGGAGGTCATGGCGGCATCCGGAATAGATATGGCGAACATGGAAGTAAAACATGAAGGCGCCTCCGCCCAGGGAGGCAACCCACACGCGCGGCAATCCCTCCGCGCAACGCCCCCGGGGCCGTTTCCCGGCACGCAGACACCTGCGGCGCAGGCGGCGTCCCATACGGCCCGCATCGGCGCCGACGGGCTGGACGTCATGGTCTGATCACTTTCCACCCCCGCGCGCCACCTCCGGGCACGCGGCTTGCTTAAGAGTCTCCCAAGAGCAAGAAAACAACGCGAAACGTCAAAATTCTTACACCTGCGGCGGCCGTCTTTCGGCCTGCCGCAGGCAAGGCGACCGGTCACATCGCGTAATTGCTTTAGTTGGGATAGTTGGTTGTTATCCATTTGATTCTTTTAAAAACTTTAAAGGGCTTTTTCTGACACCATGGCTGAAGAGAAAACCACAGAAGTAGCGGAAGAGACGGAAAAAAAGCCCATCCTCAAGATCATCCTCTTGGTCGTTGGCTTGATCGTCATTCTTGGCATTGCGATCGGCGGAACCTTGTTCTTCACCGGCTTTTTCTCGAAAAGCCCGGTGGACGCAGAGGAAGCGCTGCTGGCGGAAGAACACGAGCCGGCCGCAGCCCACGGCAAACCCAGTGCCGGCGGGGGCCACGGTAAGCCTGAAGCCGGCGGAGCTCACGGCAAACCCGAAGCCGACGCCCCCTCAGGCGGCAAAGGCGATGCCAAGGGTGGCACTAAAGGCGCGCCACAGAAAAAACCGCTTCCGGCGAACGCCCAGACCCGGTTTGAAAAAAGCTATATGGACCTGGACGACAAGAAACCGCTGGTCGCCAATGTGGCGAATTCCCGCAAGGTGATGCAGGTTTCGCTGTCGCTGATGACACAATACGACGACCGCGTGTTTCAGAGCGTCGAGAAACACCGCGCTGCGATGCGCTCCGCGGCACTTAACGTCCTCAGGCTGGTCCTCAGGCTGGTCACCGAGGCAGATCTTGTAAAGCCGGAGTTCCGCACGGAACTTGCAGAGCGGCTGCGCGACAGGATCAATGCGGAACTCGAGCGGCTGGAAAATTTCGGCGGCATCGAAGAAGTTTTCTTCACCGAGTTCGTGTACCAGTAACGCCGGGCCTCCGGCGACTGCCCCCCCTATTGAAGATTGGCGACCATGAGCGAATCAGGCAACCTGTTGAGCAACGAGGAAATCGACGCCCTGGCCAATGGCATCAAGAACGGGTCCATACCCGTCGATACCGGTTACAACGCTGCGGCGACCATCAGGAAGCACGACCTCACCAACGAGGACAGCTCGCTGGGTGTGAACGTCTCCTCGATCGACATGATCAACGAGCGCTTTATCCGTCTATTCCGCCTCGGCCTGCTCGAAGTGCTGCGCACCAGCCCCAGAATCAATCCGACGCGCGTCCAACTGCTCAAGTTCGGCGAATACATGAAGGACCTGCGCTCCCCGCTTTCGGTGCACGTAATCCGCATGAACCCGCTGCGGGGCAGCGCGATGATGCTCATCGACCCCAATGTGATATTCACCTCCCTGGACAACTTTTTCGGCGGCTTCGGGCGCGGCATCGGTCCGTTGGCCCCGGGACGATTGTTCACCCCGACCGAAACGCGGGTCATCAACATCATTCTCGACGTCTTCTTCAAATCGCTCAAGGAAGCGTGGCAACCCCTTCTGTCCCTCGAGTTTGAACAGGTCAGCTCGGAGATAAACCCGCATTTCGCCCAGATAGCCGACGAGAACGACCTGGTCATCGTCAACCACTTCGAAGCCGAATGCGGAAACGACAAGGGATTTCTTGACATCGTCTATCCGTACTCGTCGCTAAAGCCGATCCGTGACCTT
>JAPLRD010000417.1 GCA_026399375.1 Pseudomonadota bacterium | reverse complement strand
CTGCCAGGTGATCCAGCGGTGCGGAGCCCCGTGAAAGTCCAGCGTGAGAATGAGCGGAATGTCCGCCATGCGCTTGCCTCAAATCTCCAGTGAACGCAGACTCGATGCGCGGCGCAATGCGCGCCAGGCGGCCATCGAGCGCTCCGCGGGAGATTTTGCCTCAAATGAGGCGGCAGCGCCAGAACTGGCGTGGCTTAGGCGCAGATCAGCACTTGGGTGAACAGGCGATCCCGGCCTGCTTCAAATTGTCCTGAAGGCTGACCACGGCCTGATTTTCGCCCATCCAGCCGACGATCCCGGCCTTGACGTTGTAGACGGTACCCTTGCGACCGGCCTTGTCCAGCATTTGGGCAGCCACGGCCGAGCGGTTTCCGGTGCGGCAGATCAGGATGACCGGCTTGCCGGCGGGTGCCACCTTGTCGAGTTGTCGCGCCCATCCCGCAGGATCGGCGCGGCCCTGCTCGTCGAACAGGGTGATCATCTGGCTGCCTTTGACCACCCCGGTCTGCCGCCATTCTCCCGGAGTGCGCAAGTCGACGACTGGCGCGCCCTGCTTGATCAGCGACTTCAACTGCTCGTTGCCGATGTCGACGACCTCGGCTTGAGCAATCGAAAGCGCAAAGCTCAGAAGCAGTGCCAGCGCGCCGGAAAGCGGATATTTTGTTTTCATGTCGTTCTTTCGTGTCAGTGCCATGAGCGGATGGTCCGAGTTTCCTCTTATAGCGCAGCAGTGTCGGTGACTTGCATCACACAAGATGCGGCTTTGCGCCGCCTGCGCGGCGTGCCTGCCCTGTGCTATGTTGCCCCGCTTACGCACTCCGATTGCAAACCCAACGAAGGAGAATCCTATGGTTTTGGCCGAATTTTCGATGTCACCTTTCGACAAAGGCGACAGTCTTAGCCACTACGTGGCGCGGTCTCTGGACATTATCGACAAGAGCGGTCTGCCCTATCAATTGACGCCCATGGGCACGATCGTCGAGGGCGAGTGGGACGAAGTCATGGCCTTGATCACCGCCTGTTATCAGCGCATGAGCCAGGACTGCAACCGGGTTTCGACCTCGATCAAAATCGACTATCGCGCCGGAAAAAGCGGGCGCCTCAAAAGCAAAATCCAGTCGATCGAGAGCAAACTCGGCCGTACGCTCTCCAAATAGCGCGATCAGATCTTGCGCGTGTAGTCGCGCAGGAACATCAGCGAGCGCTTCGGGGTGAACGAAGGAACGGTGCAGCCGCAGGCCAGGATGAAATTGGTGCGCCCGGCTTGCGCAATCGCATCGTCGACCTCGCGCGCGATCGCCGGCAGATTACGCTCCTGGAATTTGGTTTCGTCGATGCCCCCCATCAGGCATTTCGGCGTGAGCTTGCGCAACTGCGCGAGACTGGGATTGCCGGGCAGTCGATCCGACACGCTGATGACCTCGCACGGGTAGTCGAGCACGCGCCCCAGGTCCAGGCCTGCCCCGTGCACGTGCAGAATGCGCACCATGCCCTCGGCCGCCTTGAGCAGTTGCAGTTCGAACGGCCGCTGGAAAGTCTCGTAGACTTCCTGGCTGGAGCCGCGCGCAAAACCCTCGCGTATCGCACCGTTGATGGAAAAGAAAAACGCCTCCACCCCCTGCGCCTTCACTGCCGCGATATAGCGGGAAATCGAATCGGCCACGGTTTGGAGCGCGCGCAGCGTCTCGTCCTTGTGCTTCCACATGTGCGCCGCCTGGTCAAAACCGACATTGCGCAGTATCTGCTGGTACGGATCGAATCCGGTCTCGATCAACGCGATATCGGGGCCGAGCGCGGTCCGCAGCGCGGCCAGGCATTTCAACTGCTCCGCAAAACAGGGCTCGTCCAGGCTGAGCGGCTTGAACGCGCGCAGGCTGGCCGCATCCTCCAGGGTCTGCACCCCGGCGGGTATCGGATAGCGATAGTCGCTCATGACTTTCGCCACATCCCAGTCGTAGGTTTCGATGAAAATCCGGTGCAGGTCCGCCGTCTGTACGCCGCTCAAATGGTCGGACCTTTCTGATATCTCCTGGGCCTCGAGTGAGCTCGATGAATCCGCCTTCTCCATCAGCATAGATGACGGCATCTCCTGGAACCAGCTCGGGCTGATCGACACGCGCATTAACCGCCTCAGCGCGCTGGCGGTGGCCGGGCACGGCAAGACCGTATATCTATCCTCGGTTAACGATAACGGCCTGGACAGCGCCTGGCG
>JAPLRD010000025.1 GCA_026399375.1 Pseudomonadota bacterium | reverse complement strand
GTTCGCCTGCTCTACCCCTTGAGCGCGTGAAACCCGGAAAAACGTGCCATCAACCCACAAACACCGCCTACTCGCTCTGCTCAGACATTCAACAATTCGGGCATCGACCTCAACGGGGGACGACTTTGACGGAACCGTGGGCCAGTGCGACCACGCTGTTCCAGAGGCCGCCGGCGACGGTACCGCCCTGCCTGCGCTCGAGCGCCGGATAGGCGCGCTCGGCAACGAGTCCGACCATGACCGGCATGGCGAAAGCGCCGATGATCAGCACCGCCGTAATCAGCACGAGCGGTATGAACAGCAACGCAAGCAGTATCCAGGCAAGATGCGCGGCGAGGAGCGACAGCGGCCAGACGCCGACTGTCCAGCCGATCGCGGCGGACTGGTCGAACTGCAACTGCAGCCAGGCGGCGGCCTGGGACCAGAACGCGAACGCCAGCCCGAGCCACAGAACCAGTGCGATCAGCAGCGGCCACAGCATCAAGAGCAGCATGCGCGGATGCAGCAGGCTGAAGAATGCCTGCACCAGCGCCTTGGTCATTACGCTCACCGCTTCATTCCCCGGTCTCCGGCCATCATCGCTGCATAGCTTGCCACATCTTCTGCAGGCGCTTCACCGAAACCGGCACCGGCGTGCGCAGTTCCTGCGCGTAGAGCGACACGCGCAGTTCTTCCAGAAGCCAGCGATACTGCTCCAGCTGCGGGTCGGACACGCCCTGCTTCTTCTGTTTGAGATCTTCGCGCAGCCACGTCTGCCACAGCGGATTGAATTCGGCGCTCCAGCGCGCGTCGCGCGCCGGGTCCGCGCGCAGCTTGTCCAGCCGCAGCGCCACCGCCTTGAGGTAGCGCGGAAAATGCTGCAGCCGCTCCCAGGCGCTTGCGGCGATGAAGTTCTTCGGCAACAGCCGCGCAATCTGTTCCTCGATTTCGCGCTGCGCCTGCGGAAAATTCTTCATTCCCTGCAGTTTCTTCTGCAGCCCCTGATACTCGATGAGTATGCCCCCGGCCAGGCGGCAGATTTCCTGCGCCAGCAGCGACAATCGCGTCTTGCCCTCTTCGCAGCGCTTGAGAAATTCCGCCGGCGTCGCCGGCAGCGGCTCGGCCATGCAGGCCCGGTCGAAGGTGACGCGCAGCAACTGGTCCTTCAGCGAAACGGCGTCGCCAAAGGGCAGAAATTGCATCGCCATATCACGCAGACCGGGCAGGTTCTTCTCCAGGTATTTGGTCTGCTCCTTCAGCTGCAGCATGAACAGCCGCCGCAGGCCGTCGCGGTGCAGTTCGCGCGCCTTCTGCGGCGCATCCAGCACTTCAAGGTCCACGCTCTCGCCGCGGTCGACCAGTGCCGGGTAACCGATGAGCGTTTGCGAACCCTGGCGGATTTCCATGATCTCCTGCAGTTCGCCGAAATTCCAGGTCGTGATACCGGACAAGGCCGCCTTGGGCTGGGCGATGGCGCTGAACTGCTCGCCCGCCTGTTCGCCCAGCTCCGCTCGCAGCTGCGGCAGGCTCCTGCCCATCGCCAATTGCCGGCCGTGTTCGTCCGCCACCAGAAAATTCATGCTCAAGTGCGCCGACAGCAGCTCGGGACGAAATGCGTCCGGCGGCACGACCAGATTGAGTTCCTCCCGCGCGTAGCGGGTGATGGCCTCGACCAGCGAAACCTCTTCCCTGCGCTGCGTCTCCATCGCAGCCGCCGCCGCAACGAATTCTTCGGCGAATTCCGGCAGCGGCCCGAGCTTGTGGCGGAGTTTTTGCGGCAGTGTTTTCGCCAGCAGCGCGACCTTTTCCTTGAGCAGCCCCGGCACCAGCCAGTCGCAACGCTTGGCGGAGAGTTGGTTCAACGCGATCAGCGGGACGGTAAGCGTGAGACCGTCGCGCGCGTTGCCCGGGTCGTGAAGGTATTCGAGCGCGTAGACGCGGCCGCCTGTCTCCAGCTGGTGCGGAAACAGCGTGGTGGTGATGCCCGCCGCCTCGTGCCGCATCAGGTCCTCGCGCTTGAGGTAGAGGAGCTTCGGATTGGCGGCTTCGGCCTCGCGGCGCCAGTGCTCGAAGGCGGCGCCGTTGTGCATGCCTTCGGGGATCAGGCTGTCGTAGAACGCGTAGATCAGTTCCTCGTCCACCAGCACGTCGGGACGGCGCGATTTATGTTCGAGTGTCTCGATGTCGTCGATCAGCTTCCGGTTGTGCTGAAAGAAGGGCGCGCGCGTCTCGAACTCACCCTCAACCAGCGCCTGGCGGATGAATATCCGGCGCGACTCCTTCGGGTCCATCGGCCCGTAGTGGATGCGCCGGTTGCCGTAGAGCAGGATGCCGTACAGCGTGGCGCGCTCGAACGCGGCGACGTGGGCGAGCTTCTTCTCCCAGTGCGGCTCATACTGGTGGCGCCGCACAAGGTGCGCGCCCACGCTCTCCAGCCACTCCGGCTCGATGCGGGCGATGCACCGTGATCCAGCGCCCGGCCTTCTTGCCCACACCCGAGCCCGGGTGGATCAGAAACTTGATGCCGCGTGCGCCCAGATAATGCTCGCTGTCCTCGGACTTGCAGCCGACGTTGCCGAGCAGCCCGGCGAGCAGCGCGCGGTGAATCTGCGCGTAATTCGCCTCCTTGCCCGACACCTTCCACCCCATCTCGGCGACGAAGGTGTGCAGCTGGCTGTGGATGTCCAGCCACTCGCGCATGCGGTTGTAGGACAGAAAGTTCTCGCGGCACAGCTCGGCGAGCTTGCGGTTGGATTTCTTGTGCGCCAGCGCCTCCTGGTAGAACTTCCACAGCTTGAGCCAGGAAAGAAAATCGGATTTCTCGTCGTCGAACTTGAGCTGCGCCGCGTCGGCCGCGCCCGCGCGCTCCAGCGGGCGCTCGCGCGGGTCCTGCAGCGACAGCACGGCAGCGATGATCAGCACCTCGGCGAGACTCCCCTCCTCTTTCGCCGCGAGGATCATGCGCGCGATGCAGGGGTCGAGCGGCAGCCGGGCGAGCTGCGTGCCGGTCTGGGTCAGATCGTTCGCGTCGTCCACCGCGCCCAGTTCGGTGAGCAGGCCGTAGCCGTCGCTGATGGCTTTCGGCAAAGGCGGATCGAGGAATGGAAAATCTTCGACTTCGCCCAGCCTGAGGGATTTCATGCGCAGGATCACGCCCGCCAGCGAAGAGCGCAGCAGCTCCGGTTCGGTATAGTCCGGCCGCGCCTTGAAGTCGTCCTCGTCGTACAGCCGTATGCACACGCCGCTCGCCACGCGGCCGCAGCGCCCCGCACGCTGGTTGGCGCTGGCGCGCGAAATCTTCTCCACCTGCAGTTGCTCCACCTTGCTGCGGTAGCTGTAGCGCTTGATGCGCGCTTCGCCCGGATCCACGACGTAGCGTATGCCTGGGACCGTGAGCGAAGTCTCGGCGACGTTGGTCGCGAGCACGATGCGCCTGCCGGTGTGCGATTTGAACACGCGCTCCTGCTCCGCCGCCGACAGCCGCGCATACAGCGGCAGTATCTCCGTGTGCGGCGGATGGTGTTTTCGCAGCGCCTCCGCCGCTTCGCGGATCTCACGCTCCCCCGGCAGGAACACCAGCACGTCGCCGGGACCGCAACGCGCCGCTTCGTCCACCGCATCGACGATGGCATCGGCCATGTCCGGCGCCTCATTCGCGCCTGCGCGAGGCGCAGCGGCGCCGGATGCTTTCCTGGCATCCGGCGGCCTGTAGCGCACCTCGACCGGATACAGCCGACCCGACACCTCGATCACCGGCGCAGTGCTGAAATGCCTGGAGAAGCGCTCTGCGTCTATGGTTGCGGAGGTTACAACGAGTTTCAAATCCGGCCGCCGCGGCAGCAATTGCTTGAGATAACCGAGCAGGAAATCGATGTTCAGGCTGCGCTCGTGCGCCTCGTCGATGATGATGGCGTCGTACTGGCGCAGGTCCCGGTCGCCCTGGGTCTCGGCGAGCAGGATGCCGTCGGTCATGAGCTTGATGTAGGAGCGCGGACCGAGCTTGTCGTTGAAGCGGATCTTGTAGCCGACCGCGCCGCCCAGTTCGGTCTTGAGTTCCTGCGCGATGCGCGCGGCCGTGGCGCGCGCGGCGATGCGCCGCGGCTGAGTGTGCCCGATGAGCCCCGCCACGCCACGCCCCAGTTCGAGCAGGATCTTCGGCAACTGGGTGGTCTTGCCCGAACCGGTCTCGCCGCAGACGATCACCACCTGATTCCGTTCGACCGCCCGCGCGATATCGGCGCGCCTGGCGCTGACCGGCAGTTCTTCCGGGTATTCCGGTTTGGGCAGGCCGGCGCGGCGCTGCTCAAGTTCGGCGGCCGAATATCGTTGGTGTCGCGGATCTGCCATGAGGTGGTGGCACGCGGCTCGGCGCCGCGTGCTGCGGAAAATGGCGCTATTAGAGCATGATCGCGCGCGCAGCGACCGGCGCAATGCAGTTCACGACAAGAGCGCGGCCATAGGTAGCCCGGCAGTCTGTTGAAATTCGCTTCCCGCGGGGAGAACCCGCGGAGTTCAGGGAATCCAATGACCGTTGTCGACGAGTATTTTGCGCCCGGCCGGAGAGCGAACGAAGGCGATGAAGCGATCGACGGCTTCCGGGCGCTTCGGACCGGTCACGAAGAACACCTGTTTGAACAGGGGATAGGTTTTCGCCACCGCATTCGCAGTCGTGGGCTCCACGCCATCCAGCTTCAACGCCCTGAGCGCGCGCCGTTCCGAGAGGATCAGCGCAAGCGAGCTCGGACCGATCGCGCCGGGTATGCGCTCCAGATCGTTGGCAGCATCCTGGTCGGTAACCGCGAACTGCACGCCGGGACGCTTCTCGGCCTCCGACACGCCATGCCCCATATCGTGGGAAACGCCCTTCACCATGGCGGTGTCGACATCGCTTGCGGGGCGCAGCACCACCCGTATCCTGGTGCCGTCCGGCCATGTGGCGACTTTGCCCGAGTAGATGTCCGCCAACTCTCGTCGCGTAATCGCGCTTATCGAGGACCTGGTCGAAACCGCGAACACGAACGGCGTGCGCGCATACTCCGTTTCCGTCACGCCGAGTTTGCCCTCGCTCTCGTTCAGCGGACGCGATGTGACCGCCAGCGCGATCGCCCCGCTGCTGACGGCTTTGATCGCGCCGACGCTGCCCAGATTGGCAACCGTGGTAAATCTGATGCCCGGATTGATCTGGGTGAATTTGTCGGCGAGCAACTGCACGGTTCCAAGCGCCGCGCCGGTACCCCCGATCGTGATCTCTTCCGCGGCCGTTGCGGCGCCGCCGGCCGCAAGCAACAGTGCGAGCGCGATGGTGCCGGCGCACAGGCGGCCGGATGAAGTAGCGCGTTCGCGTTTCATTTTCGTGAATTTCGATTCAGTTGGTCGGAGCAAGCGGAAAGGCCGGAGTCGAACCGGCTCGACGCTGATCTTATAGCCCCCCGCCCCTTGCTCTATTGACCAATATCAAGCCCATTGCCGGCTGCAGAATGCAATCGCATGGCGGGATTGCGGCTGCGGTGGAATAATGGCGCTGTTTCGGCGGCGCGGGTTTTGTTTCAATCAGGCAAAGGTGTGCAATGGACAGTGTAGATCTGGAAGTACTTCGAAGCGCAATCGGCTGGCTGAAAGCGGGCCAGGCGGTGACCCTGGTTACCGTGGTCAAGACCTGGGGTTCCGCGCCGCGCCCGGTGGGTGCGATGCTTGCGATTCGCGCCGACGGCCAGGTATCGGGCTCGGTATCGGGCGGTTGCGTCGAAGACGACCTGATCGAACGCGTGCGCGCCCACAGGCTCGCCGGCGGCAAGCCCGAAGTCGCCACATACGGTGTATCCAAGGAACAGGCCGACCGCTTCGGACTGCCCTGCGGCGGCACGCTGCAACTGGTGCTGGAACCGGTCACCGACGGCTCGCGCCTGGACCAACTGCTCGCCGCGATCGAACGGCACGAACTGGTGGCGCGGTTTCTGAACCTCGCGAGCGGCGAATCGAGGATAGAGCCCGGCCGCTGGTCCGATGCGCTCGAGTTCGACGGCAAGGTGCTGAAAACGGTGCACGGCCCGCGCTGGCGCCTGCTTCTCATCGGCGCCGGTCAGTTGTCGCGCTATCTCGCGCAGATGGCGCAGGCGCTCGATTACCACGTCACGGTGTGCGACCCGCGCGAGGAATACGCCGACGCGTGGGACCTGGCGGGAGTTCAACTCAAGCGCGGGTATCCGGACGATGTGGCGCTGGAATTGAACCTGGATGCGCACAGCGCCGTGGTGGCGCTCACGCACGATCCCAAGCTCGACGACGTGGCGCTGCTCGAGGCGCTGAAGTCTCCCGCGTTCTATGTCGGCGCCCTGGGATCGAAAGCCAACAACGACAAGCGCCGCAAACGACTGGCGGATTTCGACCTCTCGGCCGAGGAGATCGCGCGCCTGCGCGGACCGGTCGGCCTCAAAATCGGCAGCCGCACGCCGCCGGAAATCGCCGTTTCCATCCTCGCCGAAATGACCGCGGTGCGCCGCGGCGTGCAGATTCCGCAAACGACAGAGCCGCCCAAAGCCGGCGTGGAAGCCGGGTGCGGCGTGCCGCAGAATTGAGTCCGCCGCTCTCACACTCCTGAGCCGTGTCGGCGAACATCTGCGGCATTCTTCTTGCCGCCGGGGCGTCGAAGCGCTTTGGCGCCGACAAACTGCTGCACCCGCTCACCGGAGGTACGCCGATCGCGCTGGCGGCGCTTGCCAATCTGCGCGCGGCCGTACCGCACGTGATCGCCGTCGTGCGGCCGGGCACACCGCTGCTGGCGAAACGACTGAGCGAGGCGGGCGCGACGGTGGTCCTGTGCGCCAATGCCGAGGAAGGCATGGGCGCCAGCCTGGCGGCCGCTGTGTCGGCCTCCGGCAATGTCACAGCATGGATCGTCGCACTGGCCGACATGCCCTACATCCGGCCCGGCAGCATCAAGAAAATTGCCGATGCCGTAGCGGCCGGCGCTGCGATTGCAGCGCCCGCTTACCGCGGCGAGCGCGGCCACCCGGTCGGGCTGTCGTCGCAATTCCGCGCACAACTCGAAGCCCTGCGCGGCGACGAAGGCGCGCGCTCTCTCCTCAAATTGAACTCCGGCCTGGTCCGGTTGGTCGAAGTGGACGATCCCGGCGTTTGCCGCGACATCGACACGCCGGCTGACCTGTGACCGCTTCCGGCGCGGTGTCCTCGCGAGACCACCCAGCGCTTATACTGTGACCATGCGGGACAGTCTCTCAACACACTCACTGAACATTCTGGAGTTATCGCCGATGCGTTTGCGAGCGTCTTTCAAAATGAAGGAATATCTTCCCTCATACCCACTCGGGTCAGGGGTCATTTCCGCAATGCTTAAGTGGCCGCAGAGAATCTTCCTCGGCCTGTCGCTGCTGCTGCTCGCCACGTCCGCGGCGCCCGCCGGGCTGCCGCTCAACCTGAAAGGCGTGCCAACGCTCGCGCCGATGCTCTTGCAGGTGACGCCCGCGGTGGTCAACATTTCCGTGATCACGCGCTCGCCCATGGAGGACAACCCGCTGTTCCGCGACCCCCTGTTCCGGCGCTTTTTCAACATCCCGGACGGCCAGTCGCAGGGCGAGCAAAGCGCCGGCTCCGGCGTGATCGTCGACCGCGCGCGCGGCTACGTGCTCACCAACAACCACGTGATCAACAATGCGCAGGAGATCGTGGTCACGCTGAAGGACAGGCGCGCGCTCAAGGCGCGACTGATCGGCACGGATCCGGGCACCGACATCGCGGTGCTGAAGATCGAGGCGCAGAACCTGGCCGAACTCAAGTTCGGTGATTCCGACGCGATGAACGTGGGCGATTTCGTGGTCGCCATTGGCAATCCGTTCGGCATCGGCCAGACCGTCACCTCGGGCATCGTCAGCGCGCTCGGTCGCACGGGTCTCGGCATTGAGGGCTACGAGGACTTCATCCAGACCGACGCCTCGATCAACCCGGGGAATTCGGGCGGCGCCCTGGTCAGCCTCTCGGGCGAACTGATCGGCATCAACACCGCCATCATCGGCCCCTCGGGCAGCAGCGCCGGCATCGGCTTCGCCGTGCCCTCGAACATGGTGCGCAAGGTGATGGAGCAAATCATCCGCTTCGGCGAAGTGCGCCGCGGCCGCGTCGGCGTGACCACTCAGGACATGACGCACGAGCTGGCGCAATCGCTGGCGGCAGGCTCCCCCGACGGCGCGGTGGTGGTCCAGATCGAACCGGGTTCACCCGCGGAGAAGGCGGGCCTGAAACCGCGCGACATCGTAACCAGCATCAACGGCAAGTCGGTTCGCGGCTCGGCCGATCTGCGCAACCGCATGGGCCTGATTCCGGTCGGCGAAGAAGTCGAGCTGCAGGTGCAGCGCGGCGGCAAGCCGCTCAGCCTGCGGCTGCGCATCGCCGAATTGTTCACCATGACCGAGATCCCCGGCGAGGCGGTGCCCCAGCTCGCCGGTGTGCGCGTGTCCAATATCGAGCGCGGCATGCCCGCCTATGGCATGGTCGAGGGCGCGATCATCACCCGCATCGAACCCAATTCACCGGGGGCCAAGACCGGCCTGCGACCGGGCGACGTGCTCTACGGCGTCAACCGCAATCGCGTGCGTTCGGTGGCGGAGCTGCTCGCGGCGCTGCGCAAATCGGAGCGGCCGCTGCGCATACTGTTGCTGCGCGGCGATTCGCGCCTGACACTGACGCTGCACTAGTCCATTTCAACGGAAGCCGATATGAAACCACCCGACACCGATACCCCCTTGGCCGTCGCTTACGCCGACATCGCCGCCGCCGCCGCCCGCCTGGACGGCCACGCGCGGCGCACGCCGGTCATGACCTCGCGCATGCTGGACGAGCGCACCGGCGCGAAGGTGTTCTTCAAGTGCGAGAACTTCCAGCGCATGGGCGCGTTCAAGTTCCGCGGCGCCTTCAACGCGCTGTCGCAACTGACGCAGGAGGAAAAGCGCCGCGGCGTGCTCGCCTATTCTTCCGGAAACCACGCCCAAGCCGTGGCCCTGGCCGGTACCCTGCTAGGGGTAAAGACCGTCATCGTCATGCCCGCGGACGCGCCGCAGGTGAAGCTGGAGGCGACGCGCGCCTACGGCGGCGAGGTCATCACATACGATCCGAAAACGGCGAAGCGCGAAGAACTGGCGGCGGCTATCGCGCGCGAACGCGGTCTGGCCGTGATCCCGCCCTACAACCATCCCGGCGTCATCGCCGGGCAGGGTACGGCGGCGAAGTAACTGATAGAGGAGACCGGGCCGCTGGATTTTCTGCTGGTGCCCTGCGGCGGCGCCGGACTGCTCTCCGGCTGCGCCGTGGCCGCGGATCACTGGTCCCCGGGTTGCAAAGTGATCGGCGTGGAGCCCGAGGCGGGTGACGACGCCACGCGCTCGTTTCGCACCAGGACCCTGCAGAGCTGCCACAACCCGGACACCATCGCCGACGGCGCGCGCACGCCTTCGCTCGGCACGCTCACCTTTCCGTTGGTGATGAAATACGTGCACGACATGACGACGGTGAACGATACCGAACTGCTGCGCAGCATGTTCTGGATCTGGGAGCGCATGAAAATCGTGGCCGAACCGACCGGCGTCCTCGCGGCCGCCGCGCTGATGGAAGGCAAGCTCGACGGCCTGCACGACTACAGGGACAAACGCGTGGGCGTCGTCATCTCCGGCGGCAATGCCGACATCAAGGCGCTGTGCCGCTTGATTTGACCTGCAGACCGGCCTTGTTATTTTTATATAAAACAAGGAGTTAAAATGTTTTTCTAAGCCGCACATCCGGATTCCGGCGGCACGTGGCTGCGTGCTAAAATTGCAGTTCTTCCATCCTGCAGACCCAGCACCATGTCCACGCTCAACAACAGCCTGGCCGCGATCGATACCGAGTTGTGGAACGCCATCCAGGCCGAAAACCGGCGCCAGGAAAACCACATCGAGCTGATCGCGTCCGAAAACTACGTCAGCCGCGCGGTGCTCGAAGCGCAGGGCTCGCAACTTACGAACAAATATGCCGAAGGTTATCCGGGCAAGCGCTATTACGGCGGCTGCGAGCAGGTGGATGTGGCCGAAACTCTGGCGATCGCGCGCGCCAAGGAACTGTTCGGCGCCGCCTACGCCAACGTGCAGCCTCACTCCGGCTCGCAGGCGAACCAGGCGGTCTACACTTCCGTGCTCAAGCCCGGCGATACCATCCTCGGCATGTCGCTCGCCCACGGCGGGCACCTGACGCACGGCGCAACGGTCAATCTTTCCGGCAAGCTCTACCATGCCCTGTCCTACGGCCTGGACGCGAACGAGCAGATCGACTACGACGAGATCGAGCGCCTCGCGCGCGAAAACAATCCGCGCATGATCGTGGCCGGCGCATCCGCCTACTCGCGCGTGATCGACTGGCAGCGGTTTCGCAAGATAGCCGACGGCATCGGCGCCTACTTCATGGCGGACGCTGCGCACTACGCCGGCCTCATCGCCACAGGCCATTATCCGAGCCCGATCGGCATTGCCGATTTCGTCACCAGCACCACGCACAAGACGCTGCGCGGCCCGCGCGGCGGACTGATATTCGCCAAGGCCGAGTTCGAGAAGCAGGTCAACTCCGCCGTGTTTCCCGGATTGCAGGGCGGCCCGCTGATGCACGTCATCGCCGCGAAGGCGGTCGCATTCAAGGAAGCGCTGGCGCCGGAATTCAAGGGCTACCAGGCGCGGGTCATTGCGAACGCGCGAGCCATGGCGCGCGTGCTGCAGGAACGCGGCCTGCGCATCGTCTCCGGCGGCACCGACTGCCATCTGTTCCTGGTCGATCTCACCGCCAAGCAGATCACCGGCCGCGACGCCGAGGACGCCCTGGGCCGCGCACACATGACGGTCAATAAGAACACCATCCCCAACGACCCGCAAAAGCCCACGGTCACCAGCGGCATCCGCATCGGCAGCCCGGCCATCACCACGCGCGGCTTCGGCCTTGCCGAAGCCGAGCAACTTGCCCACCTGATCGCCGACGTGCTCGAAGCGCCGCAAAGCGAATCGGTGCGCTCGCGCGTGCTGGCGCAGACCCAGGCCCTGTGCCACAGGTTTCCGGTGTACGGCGCGCCGGAGGCATCGCGCCCGGCGCAGCCGCAAAGCGTCGCCCTGACATCGTGAAATGCCCGTTCTGCAAGGCTGACGACACCGCGGTCATCGACTCGCGCCTGTCCGAGGACGCGGCGAGCGTGCGCCGCCGGCGCCAGTGCAAGGAATGCGTCAAGCGCTTCACCACCTACGAACGGGTGGAACTGGCGATGCCCACCGTGATCAAGTCGAACGGCTACCGCACCGCCTACGACCGCGAAAAAATCCGTACCGGTTTCATGCGCGCGCTGCACAAGCGCCCGGTGCCGACCGACAACGTCGACGACGCCATCAACCGGGTCGAGGCGCGAATTCTTTCGCTCGGCGAGCGCGAAATCAAGTCGCGCACCATCGGCGAGTTGGTGATGCGGGAACTGAAAAAAATGGACGACGTGGCCTACATCCGCTTCGCCTCCGTGTACGAGGACTTCCAGCGCGTGGACGATTTCCGCGACGCCATCCTGCAGGTCAAGCGCCCTGGGCGCAAAGCGCGCCGCCCAGGCCCCTAGCCCCGGGCATTGCGTCGCCTTCGCCCAGCCCCGCATGTCCAGCCCCGCAGATCGCGAACACATGGCCGAGGCGCTGCGCCTCGCAGAAAAAGGGCTTTTCACCACCCAGCCCAATCCCCGCGTCGGCTGCGTCATCGTACGTGACGGCGAAGTGGTGGGCACAGGCTGGCACGAAAAATCCGGCGGCCCGCATGCCGAAATCGTGGCCCTGCGTGAAGCCGGCGATCGCACGCGCGGCGCCGCGGCGTACGTGACGCTCGAACCGTGCAGCCATCACGGACGCACTCCACCTTGCGCCGACGCGCTGATAGCAGCCGGCATTTCGCGCGTGATCGCCGCCATGCAGGACCCGAACACACTGGTTGCAGGCAGCGGGTTCGCGCGCCTGCGCGCCGCGGGAATCGAGGTCGAGTCCGGACTGATGCAGGAGGAGGCGGCGGCGCTCAATTGCGGCTTCGTCTCGCGCATGAGCCGCGGCCGGCCGTGGGTGCGCATGAAGATCGCGGCGAGCCTGGACGGAAGGACAGCGCTCGCCAACGGCCGCAGCCAGTGGATCACGGGGCCCGAGGCGCGCCGCGACGGACACGCCTGGCGCGCGCGCGCCTGCGCCGTGCTCACCGGCATCGGTACGGTCATGAACGACGATCCGCAACTCGACGTGCGCGAAATCGAGACCACGCGCCAGCCGCTCAAAGTGGTGATCGACAGCAGGCTGCAGCTGCCGCCCACGGCAAAACTGCTCCGGAACGGCAGGGTGCTGGTCGCCACGGCGGTTGAAGACGAATCACGCCGGAGCGCCCTGCAGGACAAGGGTGCGGAAGTGGTGGTAGTGCCCAACGCCCGGGGCAAGGTGGAATTGACGGATCTGATGCGCGAACTCGGACGTCGCGAACTCAACGAAATACACGTCGAGGCCGGCACCAAGCTGAACGGATCGCTGTTGCGCGAAAACGTGGTGGACGAACTTCAGCTCTACCTCGCGCCCGGCATCCTCGGCGACACCGCGCGCGGCATGTTCACCCTGCCGGAACTCTCCGACCTCGCGCAGAAGCGGCTGGTACAATTCGACGGCGTTCAAGCCATAGGCGGCGACATTCGCATCCTCGCAAAGGTCATCAACCAATAGGGTATTTCGGAATTTTAGAAATGCCCCAACATAGGGGAGTATGAGGAGACGCACCCCCCTCATCTCGCAATAGGCACCAGCCATGTTTACAGGCATCGTCACTTCGATCGGAAAAATAAACCAGGCCGCGCCGCGCGACGGCGGTCTGCGCCTCACCATAGACGCGGGCATGCTCGACCTGTCCGACGTCGCCGTGGGCGAAAGCATCGCCGTCAACGGCGTCTGCCTCACCGTCATCGCGGCGCACGGCGACCGCTTCGACGTCGACGTGTCGCAGGAGACCATCAACTGCACCGTCGGGCTGGAAGCGGACAACGAAGTCAACCTCGAAAAATCACTGCGCCTTTCGGACCGGCTGGGCGGTCACCTGATGTCCGGCCACGTCGACGGCGTGGGCGAAGTGGTGCGCTTCGACCCGGCGGGAGAAAGTTTCCTTCTCGTCATACGATCGCCGCAGGAGCTGGCGAAGTACATCGCGCGCAAGGGCTCGATCACCGTGAACGGCGTGAGCCTGACCGTCAATCGCGTCGACGGCGCGGATTTCGAAATCAACCTGATTCCGCACACCATCGCCGTGACCAATCTCAAGCATTTCAGACCCGGCAGCAGGGTGAATCTCGAAGTCGACCTGATCGCACGCTACATCGAGCGGCTTCAGCATTACGGCGCCTAGAGCGTTGCGTCCCCATCATTTCGGTCGAGAGGCCCCGCTGCGACAAGACGTGCCGACTTTCAGCTTAAACTCCTGAGCGACAACACCATGAACAAACTGCGTTACCTGTTGATTGCCGTCGTCGCCCTCGGGCTGGTGGCCGCCCTCGCCTTTCTCTACGACAAGACGCAGGCGATCGACCTGCGCGACCGCAACGAGATCGCCTCGGTGTTGAGCGCGCTGCGCGAAATCGACGGCCGCTGGGACATCGACGTATTGCGCGAACGCTCCGAACTCGACGCCAATCAAATGGCGGCGCCGAACCGGACGGCGGCGGCAAAGACGGCCCTGGCGACCTTGCGCACCATCGTGCCGCGCAGCGACAGCGCTGCGCTGAAGGACGGACTGGAGGGCCTCTCCAGGGCCATCATGGAAAAAGCGGACCTGGTGGAAAAATACAAGATCGAGAGTGGCGGCGCCAAGATCGCGCTGCACACCATTCTTTCCGCCGCGGGTGAAATCGGAGCGCAGCCGGCGGACCCGCGCAAGCCCGATCCGAAACTAAAGGAACTCCAGCTGCTTCTGACGCAACTCACCTTCACCGCGCAGCAATATTACCTGCTCGGCAAGAATGCCCAGCCCGCGAGCCTGTCGATGATCGCAGGCCAGGTGCGCGAACTGGCGGCCCCGCTTGGCGACGAAGCGCGCGCCAAGGCCGAGAGCCTGGAAGGCGCGATCCAGGAACTGTTCAAGCACAAGGCCGTCGAGGAAGACCTGTTCGCCAAGGTCTCGGCGCTTTCCTCCGGTCCGCGCCTGGACAACATGTCGTTTTCGTTCAACCGCGAACTCGAAGCCGCGCTGCAGGCGAAGGAGTTGTACCGGGTGTACCTGCTGGCTTACGCCGCCGCGCTCTTGATCGGCGTCGGCTACCTCGGCATCCGGCTCAAGGCTGCGAACGAAAGCCTGGAGCGGCGCGTAATCGAGCGCACGCGCGAGCTGTCGGAAGCGATGCGTCACCTGAAAGAATCCGAGGCGCAGCTGATACAGTCGGAAAAGATGTCTTCGCTCGGGCAGATGGTCGCCGGCGTCGCGCACGAGATCAACACCCCCCTCGCCTACGTGAAGAACAGCCTCGGCACCGTGAACGACCGCCTGCCGGCGATCACGGCAGCAATCGAGACCAGCGAGAAACTGCTGGCGCTGCTGAACGAAGACGAGACCAAGGTCGACCCCAAGGCCCTGCAGCAGCAGTTCGCGCTGACCACGGCGCTGCTGACGCAACTGAAGCAGCAGCACGTGCTCGCCGAACTCACCGGCCTGGTAAAAGACGGGCTTTACGGCATAGGCGAGATGGCCGAGATCGTCGGCAACCTCAAGGATTTCAGCCGCCTGGATCGCAGCAAGGTGACCAGCTTCAATCTGAACGACGGGCTCAACAGTTCGCTCGGGCTCGCGCGGCACATGCTCAAGGCGGTCAATGTGAACCGGAAATTCGGCGAAATCGCCGCGATCACCTGCGCGCCAAGCCAGATCAACCAGGTGTTTCTCAACCTGATCACCAACGCCGCGCAGGCGCTGCCGGAAAAGGGCGGCGAAATCACGCTCACCACGCGCGAGGACGCAGGCGGCGTGGCGGTGGAAGTCGCCGACAACGGCAAGGGCATTCCACCCGAGGTGCTGCCGAAGATATTCGACCCGTTCTTCACCACCAAGGAAGCGGGCAAAGGCACCGGGCTCGGGCTCTCGATTTCCTTCAAAATAGTCGAGCAGCACGGCGGGCGCATCACGGTCGCCTCGGAACCGGGCAAGGGCACCCGATTCACGCTGTGGCTGCCGCTCAAGCCGCCGGCTGAAGCCGGGCTTGAAACCTAAAGCATTCAAGCTAAGCAGTGACGCAACCGGCAAAAATCGGGAAATACGAAATCCAGGGCGTGCTCGGCCGCGGCGGCATGGGCGCGGTCTACAAGGGTTTCGATCCCGCGATTTCGCGCTTGGTCGCAATCAAGACCATCGCCAAATCCTCTCTCGACGAAGGCGAGCTGCAGCACCTGCTCGCCCGTTTCCGCCACGAGGCGCAGGCGGTGGGCCGGCTCGCGCATCCGCGTATCGTGCAGATCTACGATTACGGCGAGGACGACGAGCTGGCCTATATCGTGATGGAGCTCGTGCACGGAAAGACGCTGCACGAACACCTGCAGCAACACGCGAATTACGACCTGCGCGAAGTCGGCGAAATCATCCGCCAGCTGCTCGACGGCCTGGGGCACGCGCATTCGGCCGGCGTGGTGCATCGCGACGTGAAGCCGTCGAACACGATGATCAACAACGACGGTCAGATCAAGATCAGCGACTTCGGCATCGCGCACACCGAATCCTCTGAACTGACGCAGCACGGCGACGTCCTCGGCACCCCGCATTACATGGCGCCGGAACAGTTCCTCGGCCTGCCGATCGGCGTACCCGCAGACTTGTATGCGGTGGGCGTGATCGCCTACGACCTCCTGACCGGCACCAAGCCCTTCACCGGCACCACGGCGACCGTCATGCAGCAGGTGCTGAACCAGCGCCCCGCCGACCCCTCCAGCCTGAACCCCAAGCTGTCGCCGCTGATGGACCAGGTGCTGCAGAGGGCGCTGGCGAAGAAAGCCGAAGATCGATTCCAGAGCGCACCCGAGTTCGCCCAGGCGTTCCGCCAGGCGATAGAGGCGAGCCTGGGCACGCAGCCGGCGCCCGCCGCCGTTGCGCCGCCCAAGGACAACCTGCTCAATACCATGCGCATACTCAGGTCCGATCTGGCGGCCGCCGCCGGCGTCGGCGCAGCGCCCGCCAGCACGCCCGACGGCGCGATCAGCCTGGACCAGAGCGTGAAGAAAGCGCGTCTGCTGGTAGTGGACGACGAAGAGCGCATCCTGTCGGCGCTGAAATCGATCTTCCGCATGCGCTACCACGTGTTCGCCACCACCGACGGCAACAAGGCGCTGGAGTTCATGAAGAAGTACCAGATGCACGTGGTCATCAGCGACCAGCGCATGCCCATCATGCCCGGGGTCGAACTGCTGCGCCAGGCGCGCGAAATCTCGCCCGCGAGCGTGCGCATTTTGCTCACCGGCTATTCCGATCTCGCGTCCATCGTCGGCTCGATCAACGATGGCGAGGTCTACCGCTTCATCAGCAAGCCGTGGAACAACGAGGAATTGCAGCAGACTGTCGCCGAAGCGGTGACGATCGCGCTCGAACTCGCCGACGCCAAGGCCGCTCAGGTGGATCTGCCGCCGAAAATGAGCGCGGGCGTGCTGGTGATCGACAACGACCAGGAGATTTTCCGCTTCACCAAGGAACTGATCGGCGGCCGCTGCCCGGTCAGCTATGCCAACAGCCTCGACACCGCGCTCGAGGCGATGCAGGCGCATGAAATCGCGGTGGTGGTCGCCGATGTCGAAGCCGGCCGCGAAGACACGACCGCTATGCTGAAGCTGCTGAAGCAGGAAAATCCGCAGATCCTGACCATCGTCCTCACGACCGCTTCCGACTCGGAGCTGGTGATCCATCTCATCAACGAAGCGCAGATCTTCCGCTTCCTCAACAAGCCGCTGAACGTCAAGCTCCTGAAGCAGCACGTGGAGGCGGCGCTGGCGCGCTACCTCGCGTTCCAGCAGGCGCCGCAATTGCTGCAGCAGCACCGGGTGCAGGCGTCGAAGGAAGCGCGGGAATCCTCGGTCGGGCAGAAAGTCCTGGCCCGCCTGAAGGCGCTGCGCGGGCGCTGGTTCGGTTCGGACAAGAAGGCCTAGCGTCCCCAAAATGCCGCAATCGCGGTACGGGCAAAGGTATAAAATCTTCGCACTCACGTTCGATACCCGCTGCAAATGGCGTTGAAGAAGAATGCTCCAGCTCCCGCAATCGATAGACGAAACCGCCGCGCTGCTCGCGCGCGGCGACTACGTGGCCGAGCGCAGCCTGGCCACCGCCTTGTTCCTGGCGCTGAAAATGGAGCGGCCGCCAACGAGGCCTCTGGCCGCTCCAACGAGGCCTCTGGCCGCTCCAACGAGGCCTCTGGCCGCTCCAACGAGGCCTCTGGCCAGGCCGCCCGCAAGAAGCTGGGCCGCGACATCTTTTCCGCCGAGTTCCTGATCAAGCGGCCGCTGCTGCAGGCCCTGGAAATGAGCGGCGGCGCGGCACCGGTGCTCCTGATCGACGAACTCGACCGCACCGACGAACCGTTCGAGGCCTATCTGCTGGAAGTGCTGTCCGAGTTCCAGGTCAGCATTCCCGAACTGGGCACGATCAAGGCGGACAAACCGCCGATCGTGATCATCACATCCAACCGCACGCGCGAGATCCACGACGCGGTCAAGCGCCGCTGCCTGTATCACTGGGTCGACTATCCGGACGCCGAGCGCGAACTGGACATCCTGCGGCGCAAGGCGCCGGGCGCGGCCGGGCGCCTGTCGCGCGAAGTCGTCGCCTTCGTGCAGCGGCTGCGCAAACAGGAACTGTTCAAACTCCCGGGCGTGGCGGAGACCATAGACTGGACCAATGCGCTGGTGGCGCTGGACACACTCGCGCTCGACCCGGACACGGTGAACGACACACTGGGCGTACTGCTGAAGTACCAGGACGACATCAGCCGTGTGCGCGGCAGCGAAGCGGCAAAGCTGTTGTCCGAAGTCAGGGCCGAAACCACCTTCGCATAACGCCATCATCCGCAATCAATCATGAAATCACCCGCCTTCATCAGACGACTGTTCGCCCCCGCGGCGAACGCCGAAAGCAAAGCCGACCGTCATACGCGCAGGACCGTGTCGCTGTGCCACGCACTGCTCTCCGAACGCGGCGAGGCCTCCGGCGCGGCGCTGGCACGCGAGGCGCTCGCAGCCTACCGCCTTATATCGGGTCCGGCGCTGACGGCATTTTTCGACGTGCTCGCCGCGGAGTTCTCGCCGGATCCGAAGGCTGTGGAGGCAGCCGCCGACGCCTATTTGCAGGACGAGTCGCCGGCGAAACTGATACGCCTGCAGCACGTGGTCGAGGCGCCGCGGCAGGAGTTGTTCCGGCGCCTCAACCTGGCCAGCGGCGGAACGGCGGCACTGGTCGAAATGCGCCGCCGCCTGCTGCACGATATCAAGTCGCACCCGCAGTGGGCCGGCATCGACGCCGATCTCGCCCACCTGCTCGGTTCCTGGTTCAACCGCGGCTTTCTGACGCTGCAGCGCATCGACTGGCGCACGCCGGCGCTGGTGCTGGAGAAGCTGATGGAGTACGAAGCGGTGCACGAGATCCAGGGTTGGCCCGACCTGCGCCGCCGGCTGGCGTCCGACCGCCGTTGTTTTGCTTTTTTTCACCCCGCCCTGCCCGACGAGCCGATCATTTTCATCGAGGTCGCGCTGACCAAAGGCATGAGCGAAAAAGTGCAGCCGCTGCTCGATCCGGATTCGCCCGTGGTCGATCCGTCCGGAGCGGACGCGGCCATTTTCTATTCGATCACCAACTGCCAGGAAGGGCTGCGCGGCATCTCTTTCGGCAATTTCCTGATCAAGCAGGTGGCCGAGGACCTGGGCCGGGAATTTCCGCGCCTGAAGACATTCGCCACGCTCTCGCCCATTCCGGGATTTCGCAAGTGGCTTACCGAAACCGCCGCTTCGACAGCCGAACTGGCCGAACTGGCGGGTGTGCTTTCCAAGGCCGACTGGTTCGACGAACTCGGACCGGAGTCGGGCGTGCGCACGGAATTGATGCGACTGTGCGCCTACTACCTGCAGCACGCCAAGCATGAGATGGGAAACGAACCTGCCGATTCGGTCGCGCGCTTCCATCTCGGCAACGGCGCGCGCATGGAACGCATCAACTGGCTCGCCGACTCGTCCAAGACCGGCATGGCGCGCTCGGCCGGCCTGATGGTCAATTACGTCTATCGCCTGAAGGACGTGGAACGCAACCACGAGGCCTACGCCAACAAGCACGTCGTCGTCGCCTCGCCGGGGCTGGCGCTGCTCGCGCGCGAAAGCCTGCCGGCTCGCCTGAAAAGCAAGCGTAAAGCGTAGGCAGCTTCGCTGCAACGTCTCATGGCCGCAGGCAAGCTCGCCGAAAACATCATGCATTTCGCGCGTGTGCTGCGCGCAGCCGGCCTGCCCATAGGACCGGACCGCGTGGCGGACGCGCTGCGGGCACTGCAGGCTGCCGGCATCGCGCGCCGGGACGACTTTTACTGGACGCTGGCGGCCGTGTTCCTTTCCAAGCGCGAGCAGCAGGAAGTGTTCGACCAGGCGTTTCATATCTTCTGGCGCGACCCGAAGCTGCTCGAGCGCGTCCTCGCCCTGCTGCTGCCGCAGGGTTACGCCCTGACCGAACAAGCGGGCGATCGCCAGGCCGGGACGCCGCAACCGAACCAGGGACAGGCAGGGGACGAGGAAGGGCAGGCGGAATTCGACACCGGCGGCTTCGCTTTCTCCCACGCCGAAGTGTTGCAGCACGCGGATTTCGAAACCATGAGCGGCGCCGAACTGGCGCAGGCAAAACGCATGATCGCGCGCCTTCGCCTTCCCATCCCGGAAGTGAAGACGCGCCGCTACCACCCCGATGCAAGGGGAACTCGCCTCGACCTCCCGGCGACGCTGCGCGCAAGCCTGCGCGGCGGAGCGCAGATCATCGCGCTGAAGCGCCGTTCGCGCGTCCGCCGCCATCCGCCGCTGGTGGTGCTGTGCGACATCTCCGGCAGCATGAACCGCTATTCGCGCATGTTCCTGCATTTCCTGCACGCGATCACCAGCGACCGCGACCGCGTGCACACCCTGGTGTTCGGCACGCGCCTGACCAACATCACCCGCCACCTGCGCAACCGCGACGTGGACGTCGCCATGAACCGCGTGACCGCGGCGATCCAGGACTGGGCGGTCGGCACGCGCATCGGCGCAAGCCTGGAAGAATTCAACCGCAAGTGGTCGCGCCGCCTGCTCGGCCAGAACGCCGTGGTGCTGCTGATCTCGGACGGCCTGGACCGCGACGTCGGCGAGGGCCTGGGCGCGGAGATGGAACGGCTGCACAAGTCCTGCCGCAAGCTCGTCTGGCTCAATCCGCTGTTGCGCTACGAAGGCTTTCAGCCACGGCCCTCGGGCGTGCGCGCCATGCTGCCCCACGTGGACGCGTTCCTGCCGGTGCACAACATCCAGAGCCTGGTCGACCTCGCGCGCGAACTGGAACAGGGCAAGTGGCAGCGCGCCCCCGCCGGGATTGCGGCGTAGCAGCTACTCCGAACCCGCAGGCGAGCGCTCCAGCACCAGGCAGGCGGCGCACAGGTCCTCCAGCGCGGTGCCTACGGATTTGAACAAAGTGATCGCGTCCCGGCTTCGGCGACCCGGGTGGATGCCCTTGATCAATTCGGCGAGTTCCGCCAATACGCGCTCCCGCGCCAGAACGCCGTGCGCCATCGTCTGCACCAGATCGCCCGCCTCCCTGAGCGCGCCGTCGTAGGTGTCTACGAAGATTTCGGCGCGCGCGATCAGCTCGTCGTCGCCTTCGCGCATCTGCGGCGTGAATCCGCCGACCAGATCGACGTGCGTGCCCGGAGACAGCAGCGCGCCGCGCACTATGGGATCCGTGGCGGTCGTTGCACAGGTGACGATGTCCGCTTTCCCCAGCGCCTGCTCCAGGTCGGCGTGCGCCTGCGCCGGCAATCCTTCGTCGCACAACCGCGCCGCCAGAGCCTGCGCGCGCTCCGGCTTGCGCCCCCAGATTAGCACCGTCTTTAGCGGCCGCATGGCGCAGTGCGCCCGCGCCATGTGCGGCGCCAGCGCGCCGGTTCCGATGACGAGCAGCGTGGCGCTGTCTTCGCGCGACAGAAAGGTCGAGGCGAGGGCCGATGCGGCGGCGGTGCGCCGCAGCGTCAGCGCTTCGCCGTCGATGAGCGCGCGCGGGTGTCCGGTGGCGCCGTCGAGCAATACGTACAGCGCCGATACCGTGGCGGCGCCGCGCTCGCGGTTGTGCGGAAATACCGTCACCAGCTTTACCCCAAGATCCTCACCCTGGCGCCATGCCGGCATCAGCAACAACCGGTCGCCCTTGCCGGTGACGTCGTGCACGTGGCGAAGGGGTGCCGTGCAACCTACCCTGAACGCCGCGCGCAGGGCTTCGGCGAGAACCGTGTAGTCGAGCGCCGCGTGAACCGCGGCTGCTGAAAAAAACGGCAACTGCATGGCGGCTCGGTCAATCCGCGTTGCAGACATGCATCCGCCGCCGGCCTAAAAAACGATCACGCCGCGCGCGTTGCGGCCCGCCTCGAGATCGGCAAAGGCCTGCGGCGCCTCTTCGATGCGGTAGGTGCGGGTGATGAGTTCGTCGAGTTTCAACTTCTTCGACTGGTACAGCGCGATCAGCCGCGGGAAATCCTCGCGCGGACGCGCGGAGCCGTAGTAACTCCCGGTCAAAGTCTTTTCCTCGAAGGTGATCGAGGCCGTCTTGATCGACGTGTTGTCGTCGCCGCGCGCCACGCCCACCACCAGCGCCGTGCCGCCCTTGCGCAGGGCGCGGAAAGCCTGCTCCACCATCTTGCCGAGGCCGATGCACTCGAAGGCGTAATCGGCGCCGCCGCCGGTGAGTTTTTTCACCGTTTTGACGAGATTCTCTTCCTTGCCGGCGTTGATCACGTGCGTGGCGCCGAACTGCTTCGCCAGTTCGAGCTTGTGTTCGGCCATGTCCACCGCGACGATGATGCCGGCGCCGGCGATGGCGCAGCCCTGGATCACGTTCAGGCCGACGCCGCCCGCGCCTATCACCAGCACGCTGGCGCCCGGTTCCACCTTGGCAGTATTGAACACCGCGCCCACCCCGGTCATGACGCCGCAACTGATCAGCGCCGCCTGCGGCAGCGGCATGCCGGGCGCGATTTTCACCACGTTGTCCACGTGCAGGGTGGCGTATTCGGCCATCACGCCGCAGGCGGAGAAAATGTTCAGCGGCACGCCGCTCGCGTCGCGCGTGCGCAGGCTGCCGTCGGGCAGGGCGATGATCGCCTTCGCGCCCACGTCGCACAGATGCGGCCGGCCGGTGACGCAATAGCGGCACTTGCCGCACATGTTGACGAAGGAACTGATCACCGTGTCGCCGACGGCAAACCCGCTCGCGCCCTCGCCTACCTCGACCACGGTGCCCGCGCCTTCATGGCCCAGGATCAGGGGCAGCGGCATGCCGATGGTGCCGTTCGCCGCCGACAGGTCGCTGTGGCACACGCCGCAGGCGCCCAGTTTGACCATGACCTCGCCGCGATGCGGTGATTCGACCTCGATTTCTTCCACCACCACCGGCGCGTTGATCTGGCGGCAGACCACCGCCTTCCCCTTGCGTGCCATTCTCATCTCCTCGGTTTGGGTTGCTGTGCGGCGGATTATGCTCCCGCAGCCCGCGATCGGCCAAAAAATCCGGCTAAAATCCCGCTGCCGATTCCAAAAGGGTAAAATGGCGCGCCCGCTATCGATCCGCGGGCAAATGGACTGTGCCGAAAAGGGGTATTGATGGCTGACTTCTCTCCAGGTTTTTACAAAACAATCAAGATAATCGACGCCTTTACCGAGCGCACCGGCGAGGTGGTTTCCTGGCTGTCGATCCCGCTGGCGATCGCCGTGTTCTGGGAAGTGATATCGCGCTATTTTTTCAACAAACCGACCACCTGGTCCTACGACCTGACCTACATGCTCTACGGCGCCCTGTTCATGCTGGGCGCCGCCTACGCCCTGCGCCAGGGCGCGCATATCCGCACCGACATGCTGTGGGAGAAGTTCTCCGACACCACCAAAGGCAAGATCGATTTCTACGGCTATATCGTGTTCTTCTTTCCCGGCATGATCCTCCTGTTCATGACCAGCATCGACGACGCCTGGTTTGCACTCATTCACGGCGAAATGTCCGAACAGACCACCTGGCGTCCCTACCTCTGGCCGATCAAGGGCGCGGTACCGCTGGCCGCACTCCTGATGATGATTCAGGGCATCTCCGAAATCATGAAAAGCTGGTTCATGATGCAGACCGGCAAAGAGTTCGAGCACAAGGCCGGGGGTGAAATATGAGCGGCATGGAAGGGCTCGGCATGGTCATGCTGGTGCTGATGATCGGCGTGATTTTCGTCGGCTTCCCGATTTCGTTCACCCTGCTGATCATCGCCCTGGCCTTCGGCTACATCGGCCTGGGGCAGATGGTATTCGACCTCGCCTACCTGCAGATCATCGGCCTGATGAAAATGGAGGAACTGGCGGCGGTGCCGCTGTTCATTTTCATGGGCTTTCTCACCGAACAGGCGGGCCTGATGGAACGGCTGTTCCGCGCCTTTCGCGACCTGCTCGCGTCAGTGCGCGGCGCGCTGTACCTGGGCGTGATCCTGACGGCGACGGTGTTCGCCATGGCCACCGGCATCGTCGGCGCAGCGGTGACGGTGCTCGGCATCATGGCCGCGCCCATCATGATCAAGTCGGGCTACGACGCGCGCATGTCGGCCGGGGCGATCGCCGCGGGCGGCACGCTCGGCATCCTGATTCCGCCCTCGGTGATGCTGATCGTCATGGGGCCGGTGCTAGGCGTGTCGGTCGCCGATCTGTATTCGGCGGCTTTCGGTCCAGGCTTCATGCTCGCCGGCATGTACATCATCTACACCATGACGCGCAGCTTCCTCAATCCGAAGCTCGGCCCGCCGGTTCCCATCGACGAGCGGCCCGAATCCTGGTTCATCGTGATCAGGGAAGTGCTCCTAGGCATGGTTCCGCTCGGCATGCTGATCACCTGCACTCTGGGATCCATCCTGATGGGCATCGCGACCCCGACCGAAGCCGCTTCGGTGGGCTGCTTCGGCGCGTTCGTCCTGGCCGTGGCCTACGGCAGGTTCACGTTCAGGGGAGTCAAAGCCGCCTGCATCAGCACCATGAACACCACCAGCATGGTGATGTTCCTCGCCGCCGCATCCAACATCTTCGGCGCGGTGTTCGCGCGTCTTGGAACGGCGGAATGGATCACCAAGACGCTGATCGCGCTGCCGCTGCCGCCGACGGCCATGCTGCTTCTGGTGCTGGGATTGATCTTTCTCCTCGGCTGGCCGTTCGAGTGGCCCGCCATCATCCTGGTGTTCCTGCCGATCTTCCAGCCGGTGATACAGGCCCTGGGCTACGACATGATCTGGTTCGGCGCGCTGGTGGCGGTCACCATGCAGACGGCCTATCTCTCGCCACCGGTGGCCATGTCGGCGTATTACCTGAAGCAGGTGGTGCCGCAGTGGAGCCTGGGGACCATCTACAAGGGCATGTTCGACTTCATGGGGATACAGGTCATCGCGATCCTGATCGTGGCTTTCGTCCCGGCCATCTCCCTCTGGCTTCCCACCACGCTGACCGCCCAGGCGAAGGCGGAGCGCATGGCGCCGTCCAGCGCAGAGGACGCGGCGACCGAGAAGGAGCAGAACCAAAAGAACATGCTCGAGGACGACTACAAGCCCGAGGACAAAGTCGAGGGCGAAGCCCCGGCCAAGGATTCGCTGGACGAGGAGTACAAGGGCGATAAAATACCGGAGCAGGGCGCCGGGAAGAAGTAGTCCAGGCGCGCGCAGTAACGGAAGTTCGGAACATTAACAACGAAAGGAGAAGGCAATGCGATCATCGATGGTGAAAAACCTGGCGCTGGCGACAGCGTTAGCGCTCGGCTTCAGCGCCGGCGCACAGGCGCAGCAGGCCGCGTCGGCGGCACCCGCGCCGCGAGTGCTCAAGATGCAGTCCACCTGGCCGGCGAGTTCGTCGCTGCAGGAGAACTTCAAGATGTTTGCCGACCGCGTCGACAAGATGACCAACGGCGCCCTGAAGATAGAGGCGATGGCGGGCGGCCAGGTGGTGCCGGCATTCGAAGTGCTGGATGCGACCAACAAGAAAGTGATCGACGGCGCGCACTCTGTAGCTTATTACTGGGTGGGCAAGGACAAGACCGGAACTCTGTTCGCTTCCACGCCGGCCGGTCCGTTCGGCATGGACCAGATGGACTTCCTCGGCTGGATATATGAGGGCGGCGGTCTGGAAATGTACTGGGACTGGTACCAGAACACGATCAAGATGAACGTGGTCGCGTTCCCGATCATGCCCTCCGGACCGCAGGCCTTCGGCTGGTTCAAGCGGCCGATCAAGGACCTGAAGGACTTCAAGGGGATGAAATGCCGCCAGACCGGCATCGTCGCCGAGATCTTCCAGAAGATGGGCATGAACACGGTCAACATGCCGGGCGGTGAAATCGCCGCTGCCGCGCAGCGCGGCGTGATCGACTGCGCCGAGTGGGTCGGCGGCGTCGAAGATCTGCGCCTCGGCCTGCCTCAGATCTACAAGTACCACTACCTCCCGGGCGTGCACGAGTCCAGCGTCGTGGCCGAACTTCTGATCAACGCCGACGTGTGGAAGAGCCTGCCGGCATATCAGCAGGAAGTGATCCGTTCCGCCGTGAACGACACCTATATCCGCTGGTGGGTGCGGTGGCAGAAGCAGAATGCCGAGGCCCTGGACGAGATGCGCACCAAGCACGGCACGCAGATCCTGCGCACCCCGCCCGAAATTCTGACCGCGTTCCTGAAAGCCTGGGACGAGATGGCGGCGGAAGAATCGGCGAAGAACCCCGTGTTCAAGAAGGTTCTCGATTCGCAGCGCGCGTACGCCTCCAAGGTCGTGCCGGCGAAGCGCTTCACCTACATCCCCTATTCCTTCATCGCCAACCACTACTTTCCGCCAGAGGGTGCCAAACCCGCGGCCAAACCGGCGGCGGCGAAGAAGTAAAGTTTCAAAGCGACATCGGCAACACCGGACCGGGCAGCGATGCCCGGTCTTTTTTTGCAATGACGTTTATTTGCGAAGATATGATCGCGGCGAGGGCGCCGCTCCTACAACGGCGGCGCCGGCTTTCGTAGGAGCGGCGCCCTCGCCGCGACCAGCGATTGCCAGAATCAATTCCCGGCGATGGTCATGCGGTCGATGAGGATGGACCCGCAGCGGCGCGATCCGCGCGTGAGTTCGTCGTTGCCGATCGCCACGATGCCCTTGAACATGTCGCGCAGATTGCCGGCGATGGTGATCTCTTCCACCGGGTACTGAATCTGCCCGCCTTCGACCCAGTAGCCGGCCGCGCCGCGCGAATAGTCGCCGGTGACCATGTTGATGCCCTGCCCCATCAGGTCGGTGACGAACAGGCCGCGGCCCATTTTCTTCAGCAGCCCCGGAAGGTCCAGGTCGCCGCTCCGGACAATCAGGTTGTGGCTGCCGCCGGCGTTGCCGGTGCTTTTCATGCCGAGTTTGCGCGCCGAATAGGTGCCGAGGAAATAGCCCTGCAGCACGCCGTCCTTCACCACGTCACGTGCATGCGTGGCAACGCCGTCGTCGTCGAAATAGCAGCTCGCCAGCCCTTTTTTCTGGTGCGGCCGCTCGCTCAACTGCACCAGCGGCGAGAACACCTGCTTGCCCAGGCTGTCGAGCAAAAACGAAGTCTTGCGATAGAGGCTGCCGCCGCTCACCGCGCTGACGAAGCCCGAAATCAGGCCGCCCGCCATGGGGGCCTCGAACAGTACCGGAACCTTCATGGTCTTCAGCTTGCGGCTTTTCAATCGCGCCAGCGCGCGCTGCCCGGCGTAGCGCCCCACCGCCTCGCCCGCAGGCAGATCGCGCGCGGAGCGCGCTTCCGCGTACCAGTCGTCGCGCTGCATGGCGCCGTTCTGGGCGGCGATCACGGCGCAGGAGAGGTAATGGCGCGTGGTCGGATAGCCGGCGGCAAAGCCGTTGGAATTGGCGACCACGAACTGGTGCTGCTGGGTGGAGACGCCCGTCCCTTCTGAATTGACGATGCGCGGATCGAGGGCGAAGGCGGCGGCTTCGCACGTCCGCGCGCGCTCGATCGCCTCGTCGATAGGCAGATTCCAGGGGTGGAACAGGTCGAGGTCATGAATCTCGCGCGCCATCATTTCCGGTTCGGCCAGGCCGGCGCAGTCGTCGCTCGCGGTAAAGCGCGCGATGCTGACCGCCGCGGCCACCGTGTCGGTGAGCGCCTTGGGCGAAAAATCGGACGTGCTGGCGAAGCCCTTGCGCTGCCCGAGGTAGGCGGTGACGCCTATGCTCTTGTCGCGGTTGTATTCGATGGTCTCGACTTCGCCCTTGCGCACCACGGCCGTCTGGCCGTAGCCCTCGGACACGTCGACCTCGCACGCGCTTGCGCCTTGCGCAGCGGCCTGGCGCAACAAGTCGGTGGCGATCTGCCTCAGGGTGTCGAGCGGATGGGTAAAACGCGATGATGTTGCCATTGGTAAGGGGGTGCGATCCGAAAGGCGAAGTTTCAGGGGAGGCCAACGCGCGAAGCGCGATATGCCCTTGCAAAAAACCATTATCATAGCAGGTCGAACCCTCCTCACCCGGCGCCATGCAAGACGAACCCGACCAACCACCCAGCAAATCCAGCCGCAAACGGGACATGACCGCCCTGCAGAACCTCGGCGCGCAGCTGGTCGATCTCAACGAGCAGCAGCTGAACTCCATGCAGCTGCCGCAGGATCTGCTGGAAGCCGTGCTGGAGGCCAAACGGCTGACCAAGCACGAGGCGAAGCGGCGCCAGCTGCAGTACATCGGCCGCGTGATGCGCGACACCGACGCGGATCCGATACGCGAGCGCTTGGAGGAATGGCGCGGCCAGGGGCGCGAGCACACGGCGCAGCTGCACAACCTGGAGCGCTGGCGCGACGAACTGTTGGCCGGAGACCCGGCACTGGAGCGCTTCTTGGGCCAGTACCCGGGCGCGGACAGCCAGAAGCTGCGCTCCCTGATACGAAACGCGCGGCGCGAACAAGGTGCGGCCCTGCCGCCGAAGAGCTATCGCGAACTGTTCCGGGTGCTGCGAGACATGACGACGGAAGAGCCGGCTACCGACGCGTGAGGCTTTGCACCTAGGCTGAACAAATGGGCCACCAGTATCCGCAGCTGTCATTTCGAGTCCCCCTCCGGGGATAAACTTCGCGAGAAATCTGCTTTTCATAGAGCAAGAGACACAGATCCTTCAGTGTCAGAATGACGTTTCTTAGAGGCATACCTATGCAAGACAACCACGACACCCTATTAATCGGCCTTGTTTCCATCAGCGACCGCGCCTCGGCCGGCGTGTACAGGGACGAAGGCATCCCGGCGCTGGAAGATTTTTTCGGCAAAGCGATCACCGGCCCGGCCTGGCGCGTAGAAAAGCGACTGATTCCGGACGAGCAGCCGGTGATCGAGAAGACGCTGATCGAATTGGTCGATGACGCCGGCTGCCACCTCGTGCTCACCACCGGCGGCACCGGCCCGGCCGAGCGCGACGTCACGCCCGAAGCCACGCTCGCGATCGCGCACAAGCTCATGCCCGGCTTCGGCGAGCAGATGCGCCGGATCAGCCTCGAATTCGTGCCCACGGCGATCCTCTCGCGCCAGGTGGCGGTGATCCGCTATCGCCGGCCAGGCGGCGGTCCCAGAACCGGCTGCCTGGTCATCAACCTGCCGGGACAGCCGAAATCGATCAAGGAAACGCTGGAAGGCCTCAAGGACAAAGAGGGCAAGCAGATCGTACCCGGCATATTCGCCGCCGTGCCCTATTGCATCGACCTCATCGGCGGGCCGTACATCGAGACCGACGAGAGCGTGATCAAGGCCTTCCGCCCGAAGTCCGCGATCCGGCCGAAGAAGGAATCGTCACCGTGAGCGCAGCGCCGCTGGAAACCATAGAGATCGAGACTGCGCCCGACCCGCAGGCCAGCGTCATCTGGCTGCACGGCCTGGGCGCGGACGGCGGCGATTTCGCGCCCCTGGCCGACGAAATCAAACTACCTATAGGCGTGCGCTACATCTTCCCGCACGCCCCGACGATGCCTGTGACCATCAACGGCGGCTACGTCATGCGCGCCTGGTACGACATCAGCGATGCCGCCATCCGGCGCGAAGACGAAGCGGGCGTGCGTGCTTCGCAGAAAAGCGTGGAAGCCCTGCTGGCGCGCGAGAAAGCGCGAGGCATCACCGCGAGCCGCATCGTGCTTGCAGGATTCTCGCAGGGGGGCGCCATCGCGCTGCATACCGGTTTGCGGCACTCCGAGCGGCTGGCGGGCATCATGGCCCTCTCGACTTACGTGCCCGTCGCCGACGCACTGGCGGCAGAGGTCAGCCCTGCCAACCGTGACGTGCCGATTTTCATGGCCCACGGAACCCACGATCCGATGATTCGGGTCGCGCGCGCCATTGCGTCGCACGACCTGCTGCAGCAACTGGGTTACGCGCCGGAATGGCGCGAATACCGGATGGAGCATTCGGTTTGCCCGCAGGAAATCGCCGACATTGCGAACTGGCTCAGGCGCGTGTTGGCCTGAAATCGTCGGCTTCGAGGAAATCGATTCTCGGCTCTGTTCAGTGCACGAGCTGGTTGATCTCGATGATAGGCAGCAGGATTGCAAGCACGATCATGAGCACGACCCCGCCCATGACGAGAATCATCACCGGTTCGAGCAGGGTCAGGAACACCGCCAGGCGCCGCTCCAGCGCCTGCGTTTCGAGCGCGGCGGCGCGCTGCAGCATCTGCTCCAGCTTGCCGCTCACTTCGCCGCTCGCGACCAGGTGCACCATCAGCGGCGGAAACGCGTGCGTCGCGCCCAGGGCGCGCGCCAGGCCCTCGCCTTCGCGCACGCGCTCGATCGCGCCTTCGACCGCATCGCGCATCACCGTGTTGGTCATCACGCGCGCGCCGGAATTGAGCGCGGAGAGCAGGGGCACGCCGCCGCCGACGAGGATGGCGAGGGTGCTGGCGAAACGCGAGGTGTTGACGCCGCGGATCAACTGCCCCGCCCAGGGCATCTTGAGCAGCATCCCGTCCCATTGGCGGCGCGGCTCGTCCCGGCGCAGCGCGAGGCGCACCATGACCACTGCGCCCACGCCCGCGACCGCGATATAGGGCCACATGACGCGCAGAAAATCCGAGACGGCGATGAGCACGCGCGTCAGCAGGGGCAGGCTTTGCTTCGACTGCTGGAACACCTGCACGATCTGCGGCACGACGAACACCAGCAGGCCGGTGACGATGCTGACCGCGACCAGCGTGACCAGGACCGGATAGAGCAGCGCCAGCGTGGTCTTCTGCTTCAGCGCCTGGCGCGCGTCGAGATAATCGGCGAGGTGCTGCAGCACCGTCGGCAGCGCGCCCGACTCCTCGCCGCCGTGCACCAGCGCACGATAAAAATCGGGGAAACTCTTGTCATAGGCGCCCATCGCCGCGGCGAGCGAAAGACCGGCCGTTATCTCGGCCTTGATGCCCCCCAGGACCTCGCGCGTCATCGGCACCGCGGCCTCTTCGATCAACGCGGTGAGCGATTGCTCCATCGTCAGGCCGGAAGCGAGCAGCGTCGCCATCTGCCTTGTGACCAGGCTCAGTTCGTCGGACGAAATGCCGCGCGCCCATGGGGCGCTTGCACGCTCTTTTGCGCGCACCAGATCGATGGCCGAGGGATGCAGGCCCTGCGCGCGCAGCTGCGCACGCGCCTGGCGCGCCGTATCGGCCTGAACGATACCGGATACCGTGCGCCCCGCGCCGTCCAGCGCCTCGTAGCGGAATGCTTCCATTGGGGCTGCCCGTCGTTATTCGCGCGTCACGCGAACCACTTCTTCCAGGCTGATCGCGCCCTCGGCGGCCCAGCGCATGCCGTCGTCGCGCAAGGAGCGCATGCCCTGCGCCACCGCGTGATCGCGCAGCACCTGCTCGGAGGAGCGGTCGTGTATCAGCCGGCGCAAGCTGTCGTCGACGGTCAGCAATTCGTAAATGCCGGTGCGTCCGCGGTAACCCGAATGGTTGCAGGCGGGGCAGCCTTGGGCGGTGAAGAACGTACCTTTTCTGGGCGCGAAACCCAGCGCCTTCAACTGCGCCGCTTTGGCCGTGAAGGGCTTGCGGCATTCCAGGCACAGTCGCCGCACCAGCCGCTGCGCGCCGACGCCGATCAGGCTGGAGGCGAGCAGGAACGGCTCCACACCCATGTCGACCAGGCGCGTCACCGCGCTCACCGCGTCGTTGGTGTGCAGCGTGGCGAACACCAGATGGCCGGTCAGGCTCGCCTGCACCGCGATCTGCGCCGTTTCCAGGTCGCGGATTTCACCGATCATGACCACGTCCGGGTCCTGGCGCAATATCGTGCGCAGCGCGCGCGCGAAGCTCATTTCGATGCGGGTATTGATCTGCGTCTGGCTGATGCCGTCGAGGTCGTACTCGATCGGATCCTCCACCGTCATGATGTTGAGCGCCTTCGGATCCAGCCTGGAAAGCGCGGCGTAGAGCGTCGTCGTCTTGCCCGACCCGGTCGGGCCGGTCACGAGAATGATGCCGTGCGGCTCGCGGATCAGCTTGTCCATCTGCGCGAGAGTCGTGTCGTCCATGCCGAGCTTGGACAGGTCGAGCCGGCCGGCCTGCTTGTCAAGCAGGCGCAGCACCACGCGTTCGCCGTGCCCGGTCGGAATCGTCGATACCCGCACGTCGATCGGCTTGCCCGCCACGCGCAGCGTGATGCGACCGTCCTGCGGCAGGCGCTTTTCCGCTATATCGAGCTGGGCCATGATTTTCACGCGCGACACGATGGAACCGTGCAGTGCGCGCGCCGGCTCGATCAGGTCGCGCAGCGTGCCGTCGATCCGAAGGCGCACCACCGAGCGCGTCTCGAACGGCTCGATGTGGATGTCGGAGGCGCCGTCGCGCAGCGCCTGGGTGAACAAGGCGTTGATCAGCCGGATCAGCGGCGCGTCGTTCTGGTTTTCGAGCAGGTCCTCGATTCTGGGAATTTCCTGCAGCAGCCGGCCCAGGTCCAGGTCCTGCGCGAGATCGTCGGCGAGCGCGGCTGCGCCCGCATCGGCCGCGTTGTATAGGGCTGATACGAGTTCGTCGAATTCGTCCGCGCCGATGCGCCGCGTCTGCAGCGGCACGCCGAGCGTACGGCGCACTTCGGCGAGCGCGCTGACCTGCGCGCCGCTGCGCACCGCCACCTGCGCCATGCCGTCCTCAAGCGAGGTGACGACGACGCCGTTCGCCTTGGCAAATGCGTAGGGAACGGCGGGCCTGACGCTCATTTCGGCGCGGCGATGGCGGGCTTGTTCGGTATGCCCGGTTCCGCGTTCTGGCGCTGCGGCAGGGCGGGAGAGCCGAAATCGGGAAGGTTGGCCGTGCCCGGCTTCGCCCTGAGCTGTTCGCCCAGGATATAGTCGTAGCGATCGCTGGAGAGCACGTTTACGCGATCCCCGCTGCGCAGCAGCGTCGGCCGCAGGAACACCATGAGGTTGGTCTTGCTGCGCGAACGCGTGTTGTAGGTGAACAGGCTGCCGATGATGGGAATGTCGCCCAGCCCGGGCACCTTCTGCACGCCGTCCTTGACCGAGTCCTGGATCAACCCGCCGATGACCACGATCTGACCGTCGTCGACCAGCACCGTCGATTCGACCGAGCGCTTGTTGGTGATGATGCCCGAGGCGTTGGTGCTGTCCTGCACGTTGGACACTTCCTGGAAGATCTGCAGCCGCACCGCTCCGCCCTCGGATATCTGCGGCTTGATGCGCAGGGTGAGGCCGACGTCCTTGCGCTCCACCGTCTGAAACGGTGTGGGCGTCGTGGCCGCCGCCGACACCGCGTAGGAGCCGGTGACGAACGGCACGTTCTGGCCGATGACGATTTTCGCTTCTTCGTTGTCCAGGGTCAGCAGCGACGGCGTGGACAGGATGTTCGCGTTGGCGTCGGTCTGCAGCGCGCGCGCCAAGAGGCCGAGGTTCAGTATCTGCGCGCCGCCCACGGTGATCGTGCCCTTGATCACGCCCACGTTCAGACCCTGACCGGCCGAAGTCGGATTCTGCGAGACGCCGAGTATGTTCTGGCCCGCACCGCCGAAATTGGTGCCGCCGAACATCTGGCCGGAGGTCTTGCCGACGCCGGTGAGGTCCTGCCACTGCACTCCGAATTCGGCCGCCTTGTCGGCGGTGACCTCGGCGATCAGCGCCTCCACATGCACCTGCGCCCGGCGCACGTCCAGCTTTTCCAGGGCTGCGCGCAGGTTGTTGTAGATTGCGTCGGGGGCGGTGATGATGATCGAATTGGTGGCTGCGTCCGCCTGAATGATGCCGGGCATGGACGCGCTCGTCTGCGCGCCCTGCACCTGCGGCTGTCCCAGCGGCACCGGGTTCGGGGTGCCGGTCGGGCGGGACAGTCCACCCGAGGCCTCGCCGGAATAGATCGCGCGCAGGATTTCCGCCAGCTTCACCGCTTCCGCGTTCTTCAGGTAGACCACGTGGATATTCCCCGCCGCGGTGGTGGGTGAATCGAGCATCGCGACGAGCTGGC
>JAPLRD010000099.1 GCA_026399375.1 Pseudomonadota bacterium | reverse complement strand
CCCGCGACAATTCAACCTGCGGCTCCTGCACGGCTTCGTTCATGCCTGCCCTTATAGCAGCATCCAAACGAAAAAGCCAGTACTGTCTCTCCTCTACGTCACATCAAGGGCTTGGAACAATGAATGACGGAGCCCTGGCTCTGACGCGGGCGCCCTTGACAGCTGGCTGCCACGCCCCCGCCAACCGGCCACACCGGCTTTTCCCATGTTGCCGATGTTGATATAGGTCAATCTCGCCATTTCAAAGCATCGGTAACATCGCCGGTGCGCTGGCTGTGGGTAAAACAGGCGACGCAAGCGGATTTCCGTCCGACTTGCGCCCATCGAACCCGGGAAAACCCATGGCGACGAATAAGCGCACATTCCAATGCAATGCAGGGGGAAACCGCCATGTTCAGCCAACGGGTAAAGCACGTGATGGAGAAGAAGAAGCTCCTCACCGCCGCTCCGGATACCACCGTGAGCAATGCCGCCAAACTGATGGCGGGCAAGAACGTGGGCGCGGTCATGGTCATTGAAGAAGAGCGTCTGGTCGGAATCTTTACCGAGCGCGACGCGGTGTTTCGCGTCATGGCCAAGGGACGCGACGCCGAAACTACCAAACTAGCCGACGTGATGACCAACGATCCGCAGACGGTCGATCCTGAAAAATCGTTCGGCTTCGCGTTGCTCATGATGCACGAGAACGGCTTTCGTCACGTACCGGTGATCGAAAACGGAAAACCCGTCGGGATCGTCTCGTCGCGCAACGCGCTCGACCCCGACCTGGAAGAATTCGTCTCGGAAGCGCAGCGGCGCAAGCACATCCGCTGACCGCCATGGACCGCGCATCGCGCGGGGCTAACCTGAACCGGCAGGCCGTTCAGGACAAGGACTTCATCGACTCCGGGGTAAACGGCAGCAGATCCTGCATGCGGTCGTCGTGCACCTTGGCCGCCCATGCCGGATCCACCAGCAATGCGCGCCCCACCGCGACCAGGTCCACTTCATCACGCTCGAACATTTCGATCAGCTTGTCGATGCTGGTGATGGTCGCGCCTTTGCCGCGGAAGGCGGCGAACATGTCCGTGTCCAGGCTCACCGAACCGACGGTGATTACGGGCTTGCCGGTCAGCTTCTTCGTCCATCCGGCCAGGTTGAGGTGCGAGCCGTCGAATTCCGGTTCCCAGAATCGCCTGGTCGAGCAGTGGAAGACGTCGACGCCGGCGTCGGACAGCGGTGCGAGGAACTTGCCCAGCAATTCCGGCGTGGTCGCGAGCCGCGCGGCGTAGTCCTGCTGCTTCCACTGCGAATAGCGGAACACGATGGGGAAATCGGGCCCGACATTGCTGCGGCAGGACTTCACGACTTCGGCCGCGAAACGCGTGCGCGCGAGCATGTCCCCGCCCCAGCGGTCGCTGCGCTGGTTGGTGCCTTCCCAGAAAAACTGGTCGATCAGGTAGCCGTGCGCGCCGTGGATTTCGACGCCGTCGAATCCGAGGCTCCTGGCCTCCCCCGCCGCGCGACCGTAGGCGGCGATCACCGACTCGATCTCGGCCTCGCTCATCGGCTCGACCACCTTGACCCCGGGCTTGAACAGGCCCGACGGCCCGATGGGCGGCGCCTCCGGATTCGGCTTGTCGCCCATTTTTCGCACCGTGCCCACATGCCAGATCTGCGGCATGATCCGGCCGCCCGCGGCGTGAACTTCCGCGACCACCTTCGCCCATCCGGAGAGCGCAGCTTCGCCGTGGATATGCGGTACACGGGGATCGTTGGTGGAGGCAGGGTGATCGATCACCGTGCCTTCGGTAATGATCAGACCCACTTTGTTTTCAGCGCGCCGGCGATAGTAGGCCGCGACATCCGCCCCCGGCACGCCCCCGGGCGCAAAACTGCGCGTCATCGGCGCCATGACGACGCGATTCTCCAGCTTGAGATTCTTGATGGCAAACGGTTTGAACAGCGGGGCGGCCGAAATGGACATGGATTTCTACTCGCGTAGTTTGGAAAAATGCGGGGGCGGAGAGTGTGAAGAAGAACAGAATCTGCAGAAGAATCGTTGTCCGCCATTCTAACGCACCGGCACGGCGAATTGACCGATACGCACGATCCGGCGCCCTTAACAAAATGATTTTTGTTACGCGTTCGTACCGGATGCCCACGGGCGCCTCGTATCGAAGAGTTGTATCATCGACCATCCGCGGCGCAGCTACGCCTGCACCCGTTCTCCGTCAATCCGATCCGGGAGACCACAATGGCTGAAGCCATGATTTTTGATGCAATCCGCACGCCGCGCGGACGCGGCAAATCCAGCGGCGCCCTGTACGACATCAAGCCGGTCAATCTGCTGGCCGGCGCCCTGAACGCGCTGGCCGATCGCCACGACCTGGACACCTCGCAGGTCGACGACGTGGTGATAGGCTGCGTCTCGCCCATCGGCGAGCAGGGCAGCTGCATAGGCAAGACCGCCGCACTCGCCGCCGGTTGGGACTGGAAGGCGGCGGGCTTTCAGCTCAATCGCTTTTGCGGCTCCGGGCTGGAGGCGGTCAATCTCGCGGCGCAGAAGGTCCGCTCCGACTGGGAAGACCTGGTCGTCGCCGGCGGCGTCGAATCGATGTCGCGCGTGCCCATAGGCTCGGACGGCGGCCCCTGGGCGCAGGATCCCGAAACCAGTCTCGCCACCCAGTTCATTCCGCAGGGGATCAGCGCCGACCTGATCGCGACGCTGGAAGGCTTCAGCCGCGAGCAGGTGGACGCGTTCGCCATGGGTTCGCACAGGAAGGCGGCGGCGGCGCAGGCCGCAGGCTATTTCGACAGGTCCATCGTTCCGGTGATCGACCGCGTGGGGCTGCCGGTACTGGAGCGCGACGAAACCATACGTGCGGGCACGACCATGGAGGCGCTGGGTGCGCTGAAGGTGTCCTTCGACCAGGCGGGCAAGATGGGCTTCGACGCCGTCGCGCTGCAGAAATACCCGCAGGTGGAGCGCATATTTCACGTCCATACCGCCGGCAATTCCTCCGGCATCGTCGACGGCGCCGCGGCGATCCTGATCGGGAGCGAGAAGAAAGGCCGCGCCCTGGGTCTGACCCCGCGCGGCCGTGTCGTCGCCGCCGCGATTACCGGCGCCGATCCGACCATCATGCTCACCGGACCCGCGCCGGCGGCGCGCAAGGCCCTGGCGCGAGCGGGCATGAACGTAGATCAGATCGACCTGTTCGAAGTGAACGAAGCCTTCGCCGTGGTGCCCATGCTGTTCATGAAGGAACTCGGCGTGCCGGCGGAAAAGGTCAACGTCAACGGCGGCGCCATCGCCATGGGACACCCCTTGGGCGCAACGGGAGCGATGATCCTCGGCACCTTGCTGGACGAACTCGAGCGGCGCAAGCTGCGTTACGGCCTGGCGACGCTGTGCATAGGCGGCGGCATGGGCATCGCAACCATTATCGAGCGACTGTAACAAGGCCCAATCTGTCATTCCGAGGGCACAGCCCGAGGAATCTGCTTCTCGTTAGACGAAACAGCAGATTCCTCGCTTTGCTCGGAATGACAAACAAGTTTGAAACTATGAAAGAAGAAAGACCCATGAACCAAATTCGCTACGAAACCGATGCCGAGGGCATCGCCACGCTGACTTTCGACAGTCCCGACGGCCCGGTCAACACCATGTCGCTGGCTTGGCAGGCGGATTTCATCGCCTGCGTGGAGCGCGTGATCGCGGAAAAAGACAAGCTGCGCGGCGTCATCCTGGCCTCCGCCAAATCCAGCTTCTTCGCCGGCGCCGATTTGAAAGGCGTACTGCAACTCACGGAAAAAGACGCACCCGCAGCGTTCCGCAATATCGAGGCGATCAAGGCGGCGTTCCGCAAGCTCGAGCTCTCCGGCCGGCCCGTGGTGGCGGCGATCAACGGTGCCGCGCTCGGCGGCGGCTGGGAAATCTGCCTCGCCGCGCACTGTCGCATCTGCGTCGACGATCCGAAAATCGAACTCGGCTGCCCCGAGGCAAGCCTGGGCCTGCTTCCCGGCGCGGGCGGCGTGACCAAGATGACGCGCCTGCTCGGATTGCAGGCGGCGCTGCCGCTGCTGGCCGAAGGCAAGCTGATGCGCCCGGGCGAAGCGATGCAGCTGAAGCGCGCCCGCGCCTGGATCGCAGCGAACCCGGAGCCGAAACAGCCCTGGGACCGCAAGGAATTCAAGATTCCCGGCGGCGGGGCACGCGCGCCGGGCGCCGCCATGATGGTGGTGGTCGCCCCCGCAGTGCTGACGCAGAAGACGCGCGGCCTGTATCCCGCGCCCGAAGCGATACTCTCCTGCGCGGTCGAAGGCACGCTGACGGATTTCGATTCGGCCATGCGCAACGAGTCGCGCTACCTGGCCAAGCTAATGACCGGGCAGATCGCGCGCAACATGATTACCGCGTTTTTTTTCAACCTCAACGCGATCAAGTCCGGCGCCTCGCGCCCGAAGAACGTGCCGAAGTGGAAAGCGACCAGGGTCGGCATTCTCGGCGCCGGCATGATGGGCGCGGGCATCGCCTGGGCCAACGCCACGCGGCGCATCCCCTGCGTGCTGAAAGACGTGACGCCCGAGCAGGCAGAGAAGGGCAAAGCTTACAGTGCAAAACTGCTGGAGAAGCGCGTCAAGCAAGGGCGCACCGATGCCGCGGGCGCCGCGCAGACGCTGGATTTGATCAAGACCACCGCCTCTGCCGATGACCTCGCAGGCTGCGACCTGATCGTCGAGGCAGTGTTCGAAAATCGCGAACTGAAGGCCAAGGTCACGAAGGAAGCGGAGCCCAGGCTCGCGCCGGACGGGATTTTCGCTTCCAACACATCCACGCTGCCGATCACCGGCCTGGCGCAGGCGTCGCAGCATCCCGACCGTTTCATCGGCCTGCATTTTTTCTCGCCGGTGGAGAAGATGCAACTGGTCGAGATCATCGTCGGCAAAGAAACTTCCGATGCCACCCTGGCACGCGCCTTCGATTACGTGCAGCAACTCGGCAAGACGCCCATCGTGGTCAACGATTCACGCGGCTTTTTCACCAGCCGCGTGTTCAGCACCTGGGTGAGCGAGGGCCAGGCGATGCTGCTCGAAGGCATCCCGGCACCTGTGATCGAGAACGCCGCGCGCCAGGCGGGCATGCCGGTGGGGCCGCTCGCCATCGCCGACGAAGTGTCGATGAAACTGGCGCAGATGGCGCGCAAGCAGGCCGCCGCGGACCCATCCGCGGAAGGCAGGATTTTTCGACAGCATCCGGCCTACGCATTGGTCGACCGCATGGTGGACGAGTTCAAGCGCCCGGGCCGCGCCGGCGGCGCAGGATTCTACGAATATCCCGCGGGCGGGGAAGAATTCCTCTGGCCCGAACTGAAGCGCCTGTTCGAAAAGCCGGGCACGGCCTGGGACATGCAGGAACTGAAAGACCGCATCCTCTACATCCAGGCGATCGAGTCGGCTCGCTGCCTTGAGGAAGGCGTGCTCAGAAACGTCGCCGACGCCAACGTCGGCTCCATCTTCGGCATCGGCTTCCCCGCCTGGGCTGGCGGCGCGCTGCAGTTCATCAACTCGGTGGGCGTGGCGAAATTCGCCGCGCGCGCCGATGACCTCGCGGCGAAGTACGGCGAGCGCTACGCCTGCCCGAAGATCGTGCGCGACAAGGCGCTCGCCGGCGAAGTGTTCGTTTGAATTAAGTTTGTCATTCCGAAGCCGAAGGCTGAGGAATCTGCTTTTTATTTGCTGCAAAAGCAGATTCCTCGCTGCGCTCGGAATGACAAGCAAATCTTGAAGTGGCTGCTTGAAGCAGCGCCTCATATTGCAACGAGCAAAGGAATGCAGCAATGATTACACGCACGGTCTACCGCGAAGACCACGAAATGTTCCGCGCCACCGCGCGCCGCTTCGTCGCGCGCGAGTGCGTGCCGCGCCAGGCCGAATGGGACGAGGCCGGCCGCGTCGATCGCGAGACCTGGATCAAGGCCGGACGCGAGGGCTTGCTTTGCACTTCGCTGTCTGAGGAATACGGCGGTGGCGGCGGCGACTTCGGCCACTGCGCAGTACTGATAGAGGAACTGGCGGCAGCCAACGTCAGCGGCCCCGGATTCTCCCTGCATTCGGACATCATCGCGCCCTACATCCTGCGCCTGGGCACCGAAGAGCAGAAGCGCCGCTGGCTGCCGAAATGCGCCAGCGGCGAATGCATCCTCGCCATCGCCATGAGCGAACCCGGCGCCGGTTCCGACCTCAAGGCCGTGCGCACCAGCGCCGTATTACAGGGCGACGAATACGTGATCAACGGCAGCAAGACCTTCATCAGCAACGGCCTCAATTGCGACCTGGTGGTGGTGGTGGCGAAGACCGATCCCGCCGCCGGCGCCAAGGGCGTATCGCTGTTCCTGGTCGAGGCCGACCGGCCCGGATTCAAGAAGGGGCTCAAGCTGGAGAAGATCGGCCAGCATGCGGCCGACACTGCGGAGCTGTTCTTCGACAACGTGCGCATCCCGGCCACGAACCTGCTGGGCGAGTTGAACAAGGGCTTCATCCACCTGATGCAGGAACTGGCGCAGGAGCGTTTCATCATCGCAGTGGGCGCCGCGTCCACCATGGAGGCGATGCTGGCCGAGACCATCCGCTACACGCGGGAGCGGAAACTCTTCGGCCAGAGCGTATTCGATTTCCAGAACTCCAAGTTCAAACTGGCCGAACTGAAGACGCAAGCCGCGGCCATGCGCATCATGGTCGATTATTATCTGGGCGAACACCTGCGGCGCAAGCTCACCGCGGAGGAGGCGGCGATCGCCAAACTCTTCACCACCGAGACCCTGTGCGCCGGCCTGGACGACATGCTGCAGCTGCACGGCGGCTATGGCTACATGACGGAATACCCGATCGCGCGCGCCTATGCCGACGCGCGCGTGACGCGCATCTACGGCGGCACCTCCGAAGTGATGAAGGAATTGATCTCGCGCGGTCTGTAAGCCGGCCACCTTCCTGAAAATACAAGGTATTTCAGAGGACCGCGGCAGCGGCTCAAGTTTCGCCGCCTGGTGGCCGATATCAGATTAGACCGATTGTCCGGAGTTGTCGCCTGCCGTACCCGCTGCTGTTTCCTCGGGGAGAACAATAGTGCAAGTTACTCACGAATTGAACCTTGATCTGCGCAAGCTCGTTTCCATGCTCGCGCATACGGTCGATCTCGTCGGAGTGGACGATTACTACCACGGCAGACGGGTCGGGATGCTGCTGGTGCGCCTGGCCCGGCGCCTTGGTTATGACACTGATGCGCAGCACCTGCTCTACGACGCAGGACTGCTCCATGACTGCGGTGTATCGACGACGCGCGAGCACCGCAGCCTGCTCAACGAGATGGAATGGAACGGTGCGCAGTCACACTGCCAGCTGGGGCACGACCGGCTGTCCGATTTTGCCCCTCTCGCGCACTTCGCGCCCCTGATCCTGCACCACCACACCCGCTGGTGCGAATTGTCGGGCGGGAAGTTCGATCCGCAGCTCGTCATCCGTGCAAACCTGATCTATCTCGCGGACCGGATTGACGTGCTTTCGGCCCCGTACTACGGTGACGTCTCTCTGCTCGGGCACACCGACGAAATTCGCGCGATCGTCGCCAGGCATCGCGGCACCATATTTGCACCGGAACTGGTCGACGCCTTCCTTGCCGAATCGGCATCGGGCGCGTTCTGGATGCCGCTGCTCTCGACCGAGGACATCCAGGCCTTTCAGGCGTCGATGGCGAAGCGGTCGAATACGATCGGCATAGACTGGCAGACCTTCCACCGGGTGGCCAGGATATTCGCAGAAATCGTCGACGCAAAATCGCCGTTTACCCACGAACACTCGACCGGTGTCGCACGCCTGGCCCGGCATATGGCGCAGCGCCACGGCTTCGACTCCGATCACTGCGATTTGATAGAAGTGGCGGGACTGCTGCACGACATCGGGAAGATGCAGATTCCAGAGGATATACTCGAAGCCCCGAGACAGCTGACCGACATAGAAACCGACCGGATGAAGACTCACCCGTACGTCACCTTCCAGATTCTCGACGGTACAGGCGTACTCGAGAACGTCGCCTCCTGGGCCGCACAGCACCATGAAAAGCTGAACGGAACGGGCTACCCTTTTCGCCTCGCCGCCGAAAGGATTCCCGTCGAATCGCGCATCATCGGCGTAGCCGACATCTATCAGGCTCTGGCACAGGAACGACCCTATCGAAAATCTATGGCGCCGGACGCCATCCTCGGCACGCTGCTCAGCGGGGTGAAAGAGGGTGGACTTGATGCCGGCATCGTTGAACTCGTTTCCGCGGATCTTGCGGGCTGCCATCGCGCCGCCATCGGCAATCCCACCGTCCATGGCGCTTCCCTCTGAGTTGCACCCTCGCCTGGCGCGCCTGGTTCACGCGCGCTCCACAGCGGCACTGGGCACGCTGCACGGCGGCGCACCCTATGTGTCCATGGTGCCGTACGCAATCGCCGCCGATGGCTCTGGTTTCCTGATCCACGTGAGCACGCTGGCGGCGCACACGAGGGACATGCTCGCTGACGCGCGCGTGAGCCTGCTCGTCGCCGAAACCGAAGGCGGGGAAAAATCGCCGCTGGGCCTGGAGCGGGTCTCGGTGCAGGCAACGGCAGAACAGGTGGCTGCCGACGCGGCCGCACTGCCCGCTTACCGGGCCGCCTATCTGGCGCGATTTCCGGATGCAGAACAGATGTTCGGCTTCGCCGACTTCTCGATCTTCCTGATCCGGCCGCTGTCGGCACGCTTCGTCGCGGGATTCGGCCAGGCGCATTCCCTGAGCGCTGAATCCCTGACGAAGATACTGCGGCGCTGACGTTCTGCAGGCAAGGCTGCGTCAGCCCGGCGCGTCCAGCGCCTCGCCGACCATGCCGAAGAACCTGTCTGCGTGTTCTGAATCGATCCAGCGCACGACGACCACCAGCTGCCGTCCCGGATCGATCCAGGTGATCGATCCGCCGGCCCCGATGGCGAAGTAGCTGGATGCGGGTGCGCTGGGGAACACGCTGCGCTCCCTGTTCAACCAGATGAGATAGCCGTAGAACGGCGCCAGCGCGCAGGGTGCGCGCATGCGTTCCATCCAGTTGCCCGAGATCACCTGCCGCCCGTCGCAGCGCCCTTCGGCCAGCAGCATTTGAGCTATGCGCACCTGGTCCAGACTGCTGATGGAAACACCGCCGCCCCAATGGCTGCCGCCCGGAACCGATTGCACCCTGCTCCCGTTCAGGTCGACCCAGGAGTTGTCGTAACCGACCCAGCGCCATTCCTCGCTCGCGCCTATCGGTCGCATGATTTCCTCTCGAAACACCTCCGGCAGCGGGCGGCGGAACAGATGCATCAGCGCCAGCGACAGCTGGTTGATGCGCACGTCGTTGTATTCCCAGTAGCTGCCGGGCGCGCCCAGCGGCCGCGCATCGCCCTTCTTGCCTGCGGGCGGCTTGCCCTGGAATTGGACGAAGCGATAACGGTCGACCTGGTCCGGAACGCCGAAGGACGTACCTTCCCATTCGCTCGTTTGTTGCAGCAGGTGCGCCCAGGTGACGCGGCGATTGTGTTCGCTGTCGAAGCCGATTCCGGGCGCGCGCACGCTCACCGGCTCGTTCACGTCGGGCAACAGCCCGCGATCGAAGGCAACGCCCGCAAGCAGTGCGAGGTAGGTCTTCGCCACGCTGAAGGTGAGATCGGGGCGCGCGGGTTCGCCCCAGGTAGCGAGCAGGTTTCCGCGCTGCTGGATCGCGCCGGAGACCGGCCCGCGCGGCGATACCGGGCCCAGCAGCCGGTTCCACGGCGGCGGGTCCGCGCCGTGCACGCCCCAGGGGTCGCTGTTGTCGCGGCTCCACGCCACCTCGTGCGCGACGGCGAAATCCACCGCGCTGCGCAAGCTCGCCGGGCCGTTAAAGCGCGCTGTCATCGGGCTTTCCGTGCGTTCATCGACGGTCCTTTCTTTTCGCCGCGAAGCGCTCGCGCGCAGCAACCGCTTCCTCGCTTGCCGCGGCGAGCGACACCTGGTCGCTCGCCATGTGCGAGGCGAGATGGTTGAGCGCGTTGGCCGTGGCGTTGATGCTTTCCTTGCTCATTTTCACCGGAACCTCGGGCAATTGGACTATGCTCGCCGCGATCTTTTGCGCCTCGGCGTAAGCCTGTCCGTCGGCGACCAGATATTCGGCCAGGCCGAAATCGATCGCCTCCCGTCCCTTGAAGCGCTCGCACAATATGATGTAGCGCTTCGCTTTCGCCGGACCGAGCAGGCTCACCAGGCGCGGCAGCGCGCCCCAGCCCATCGGGATGCCGATGGCGATTTCCGGCAGCCAGAACCAGGCCGAGGCACCGATGACGCGAAAATCGGTGGCCACCGCCAGCGCCGCACCGCCGCCGATGCAATGGCCTTCGATCGCACACAGGGTCATCGCCGGAATGTTCTCCCACGCCTGGCACATGCGCTCGCCGGCGGAGGCAAGGGCGCGCCGCTCGGCCAGCCGGGTCTTTTCGGCGGGCCAGCGCTTGGGATCCTTCAGGTCCATGCCGGCGGAAAAGTTTTCGCCGGCGGCGGTGAGGATGACGGCACGCGCGCCGTCCTCGTCGCGCAGGCGCTCGGCGGTCTGCGTCATGCTGCGCATCAGTTCCATGGAAAAGGCGTTGCGCACCTCGGGGCGGTTGAGGCGCACCGTCCAGATTCCGTCTTTTTCCTCGGTTTGCAGAATTTCAGACATGCGATTCCTTTGCGCGGGCAATGCCTCGCATTCTAATCGCAGAGCGACGAGCAGGTGCTAGATCGGGACTGGGGCGACGCAAACGCCTTCGCGCCCGAGATAATCAGCGACGCGCAGGGCGTCGGCCTCGCGCCAGGGCGCGGCGATCACCTGCACGCCTATGGGCAGGCGCCCCTGGCCGTGCACCGGCACTGCGACCACCGGCAGGCCGATGAAAGAGATGGGCTGCGTCAAGAGACCCATGCTCGGCCGCACCAGCAGTTGTTCGCCGTTCAAGTCGGCGTACTCGGTGTGCACCGGCAGTGCGGGCCAGGGCGTCGCCGGCGCGATCAGGATATCGACGTCGCGGAGCCGCTCCAGCACGCGCGCGCGGAACCACTGGCGCAGGCGCTGCGCCTGAACCACCCACGTTCCCGGCACCAGCGCGCCGGCGAGAAAGCGGTCGCGCACCGCCGGGTCGAAATCGCCCGGACGCCGCACCAAGTCCGGGAAATGCAGGTTCGCGCCCTCGGAGGTGGTGATCACAAATGCGCTGGCGCGGGCCCGCGCGACTTCCGGGAGCGTCACCCGGCGCGTGACCTTGAGCGCAGCGCAGACCGTGTCGCGCGCCGCCAACGCCTGCGGCCCGGCGTTGGTTTCGAAATATCCGTCGAGCATCGCCATCCTGAGACCTTCGATGCCGCGCCCGATTTGCCCCGACACCGGCTCGGCCGCGCGCGGCGCGCAGGCGTGATCGAGCGGGTCCGGGCCCTGCATGGCGTCATAGCAGGCGGCGAGATCCGCCGCCGAGCGCGCGAAGGGGCCGAGATGGTCGAAGCTCGCGGCGAACATATAGCTGCCGCGCCGCGACAGCCGGCCATAGGTGGGCTTGAGCCCGAAAATGCCGCACAATGAAGAGGGCACGCGGATGGAGCCGTTGGTGTCCGATCCCAGCGCGAGCGGAACGAAACCGGCGGCGACCGCAGCCGCGGAGCCGCCGGAAGAACCACCGGCGATACAGGTCGTATCGTGGGGATTGCGCGTCGCGCCGTAATGCGTGTTCTCGGTGGTGAAGCCGTAGGCGTACTCGTCCATGTTGAGCGCGCCCAGAAGCACCGCCCCGGCCGCGCCCAGGCGCTCGATCAGCACCGCGTCGGCTGCGGCCGGCGCGAGGTCGCGGTTGATCTTCGAACCGGCGAGCGTCTTCAAGCCGCGCACGTCGAACAGGTTCTTCACAGCATAGGGCACCCCGGCGAGCGGAGGCAAGGCCTCGCCCCGCGCGCGCCGCGCGTCGATGGCTGCGGCTTCGGCCAGCGCCCGCTCCTCCGTCACTTCGGTAAAGGCGTTGATGCTCTTGTCCAGGCTGGCGACGCGCGCGAGCGCCGCCCTGGTGATCTCGACCGCACTTACCTTGCCGCTCGCCACCGCTGCCGCCGTGGCCACGGCCTGCATGGAGGCCTCAGTCATGGCGCAGCACCGTCGCGGACTCTATCTCCGCCGGCAGCGGAAAATCCATCACCAGCCGCGCCACGTTCGCCACGCCGGTGAATTGCTTCACCACGCCCTCGCGGTGGGCGGGATCCAGCGGCAGGCCGATCAGCTGCGCCGCCGCGTCGACGTAGGCTGCGATGTGCTCGGGATCGTTCATGGGGCCTCTCTGTTCTCGTTTTCCGGAAAGTGGCAGGCGACCCAGCGCTCCCCGGACATGGGCCGCAACAGCGGCGCGGCTTCGGCGCAGCGGGATTCGCCTTTGGGGCAGCGGCCGTAGAAACGGCATACATTCGGATCGGGATCGATGGGGCTCAACGGTTCACCTGCGAGCCGGCTCGTTTGCGGGCGCGCATCGGACTTCCTGCCCGCGGCATTCGGAATGGCTGCGATCAGCGCTTTGGTGTACGGGTGAAGCGGATGGCGGAACAACTCCCCGGCGGGGCCTGACTCGACCATCTTTCCCAGATACATCACCAGCACACGGTCGCACAGCAGGCGCACGATGTTCAGGTCGTGCGACACGAACAGATAACTCATGCCCAGTTGTTCGCGCAGGTCGGCCAGAAGATGCAGGATGACCGCCTGCACCGACACGTCCAGCGCCGCCGTGGGCTCATCCAGGATGAGCAGCTTCGGCCGCAGCGAGATGGCGCGCGCGATTCCTACGCGCGCCTTCTGCCCGCCGGAAAGCTGGTGCGGGAAACGCGGCAGCAACTCAAGCGGCAGTCCGGTCCGGGTCGCAAGCTCCTGCACGCGCGCCTGCAGATTCTGCTTGTCGCCGTCGACGCCCAGCAGTCGTATCGGTTCGGCGATGGTATCGAAGGCGGTATAGCGCGGATTGAGACTGTCGGTCGGATCCTGAAACACCATCTGGATGGAGGCACGATCGGGAGAGGACGCGAAATCTTTCGCCGGCACAAGGCCGACCTGCCTGCCTTCGAAGCGGATGCCGCCTGTGCTCGGGTCGAGCAGCCTGGTCACCAGGCGCACCAGCGTCGACTTGCCGCAGCCGGATTCCCCTACCAGTCCTATCGACTCGCCGCGTCGAATTTCGAAGCTCACTTCGTCGACTGCATGCAGCAGATGCGGCACCTGCGTCTTGCCGCGCAGCCGGTCCAGCCAGGACGCGGGCGTGCTCACCGGAAACTTCTTTACCAAGTGATCTATTTGCAGAAGGTCGTTCATCTATTGCGGGTTCCAGCAGGTCACCGTATGCCCCGGCGCAACAACGGCTTGCACCAGCTTCTGCGCGCAGTTCGCAGTCACCCGTTCACAGCGCTCGGAGAAGCGGCAAGGCGGCAGGTTCGAGCGACGCAGATCGGGCAGGTTGCCGGCGATGGAAGTGAGTTCGCGCAGCTTGCTCGCGCCTTGCGGCGTGGCGGCGATCAGTTTCGCGGTGTAGGGATGTTTCGGCGAACGGAATATTTCTTCGGTGCTGGCACTCTCGACGATGTGCCCGGCGTGCATCACCACGATGCGGTCGCAGTGCTCGGCGGCCAGGCCGAGATCGTGGGTGATCAGCAGCGTGGACATGCCGCGGCTCAGTGAAAGCTCGCGGATCAGGTCCATGATCGCGGCCTGCGTGGTCACGTCGAGGCCGGTGGTCGGTTCGTCGGCGATCAGCAGGGCGGGATTGCAGGCCAGGGCCAGCGCAATCATGATGCGCTGGCATTGTCCGCCGGAGAGTTCGAACGGGTAGGCGGCGTAGCGGCGCGCCGGATCCGGGATGCGAACCTGCGTCAGGCATTCGATCGCGCGCGCTTTCAGATTGTCGCGCAGGGTGGTGGTATGGCGCCGCAGCACGTCCTCGATCTGCCGGCCCACTTTGCGGATCGGGTTGAGCGCCGTGCGCGGGTTTTGGAAGATCATGGAGATCTCGCGGCCGCGGATCTCCTCCAGGTCGGCCTGCCTGGCGTGGAGCAGGTCCAGGCCGCCGAAGACGGCGCTGCCGCTGCCGATGCGCGCCGCGCCGTCGAGGATGCCCATGACCGCATAGCACATCACCGACTTTCCCGAGCCCGATTCGCCGACGATGCCGACCATCTCGCCCTTGGCGATCTCGAAATTCACGTCTTCGAGCGCGTGCACCAGCCCGTCGCGGGTGCGGAATTCCAGGCTCAGGTCCTTCACTTCGAGCAGCGGGGCCGGACGGTTGTCCGCGCGGACGAGGCTCATGTGCGCCTCCGCGGATCGATGATGTCGCGCAGGCCGTCGCCGAGCAGGTTGAAACAAAATACGGCGAGCATCAGCACGGCGCCCGGGAACAGCGCCACCCACCATTCGCCGGAGATGATGTAGGTCGCGCCTTCGGCGACCATGATGCCCCACTCCGGCGTGGGCGGGCGCACGCCCAGGCCGATGAAGGACAGGCCCGCCGCGTTGAGTATGGCCCAGCCCATGTTGAGCGAGATCTGCACCATCATCGGCGGCAGGATATTGGGAAAAAGATGCAGCGCGAGGATGCGCGCGTCCGAGTTGCCCGAGAGGCGCGCCGCCTCGACGAAGCCGGCATGGCGCCTGACGTTGATCTCCGTGCGCGATACGCGGATGTAGAACGGCAGGTTGATGATCGCCGTGGCGATGATGATGTTGCTCACGGTGTTGCCGAGTGCGGCGACGATGCCCATGGCGAGCACGAACAGAGGGAATGCCATGATGGTGTCGGCCACCCTTCCCACCAGGCGGTCGATCCAGCCGCCGAAATAGCCGGCGATGCAGCCGAACACGCTGCCGAGGACGAAGGAGACCGCCACCGCGGCCACCGCGATGCCGAAATCCAGGCGCGTGGCGAAAATGATGCGCGACAGGATGTCGCGCCCGAGCTGGTCGGTGCCGAACCAGTGCGCCAGCGACGGTGCCTGCATGGCGATGGCGGTGTCGCTGGCGAGCGGGTCGTAGGGCGCCACCGACGGCCCGATGAAGGCCAGCAGCACGAAGCCGAGGAACAGGAGGAAGGCACCGAAGGTGATGAGATTTTCGCTCATCACGTAACGCACATGTTTCAAGGTCTGGTTCATGCGCGTCTTCAGCCGTCCACGCCGATGCGCGGGTCGAGCAGGCCGTAGAGAATGTCGATGCAAAGGTTGAGCACGACGTAGAGCAGGGCCATCGCGAGCACGAAGCCCTGCACCGGCGCGTAATCGGAGGACACCAGCGCCTCGATGGCGTAACTGCCGATGCCGGGCCAGGCGAACACTTTCTCCACCAGCACGTTGGAGCCGAGCAGGAAGGAGAACACCATGCCCATGGTGGTGATCACCGGCAGGAGCGCGTTGCGAAACGCATAGGTGTAGAGCACGGTGAAGTAGGACAACCCGCTCGCTCGCGCGGTGCGGATGAATTCCGACGACAACACGCCCAGCATGGCCGCGCGGGTCATGCGCGCGAGCGGCGCCATGACGAAGAGACCCATGGTGATGGCGGGCAGCATCAACTGCTTCAGCGCCGCCACGAACAGTTCGCCGTCGCGCGCAAGGAGGCTGTCGACCAGATAGAAGCCGGTGACCTGCGCCGGCGAAGAAAACACCGGGTCCAGCCGGCCTATGGGCGAGGGCGCCCAGCCGAGTCTGAAATAGAAAATGTAGGCGAGCAGCAGTCCCGTGAAAAACGTCGGCAACGACACGCCGGCCGTGGTCGAGATGCGGCAGGCATGGTCTATCCACGATCCGGGGCGCGTCGCCGCCGCGATGCCCAGCGGCAGCGCCACCACTGCGGCGAAGAGGAGTCCCGACAGCGTGAGTTCCAGCGACGCCGGCAGGCGCGTCGCCAGTTCCCGGATGACCGGCTGCCCGGTGGAGAGCGAGTTGCCGAGTTCGCCCTGCGCCAGATCGCGCACGTAATAGCCGAACTGCTGCAGCATGGTCTTGTCCAGACCCAGCGACTTGCGGATTTCCTCGACCGCCTCCTTGGTCGCGGCCTGCCCGGCGTAGAACGCCGCCGGATCCCCCGGCAGCGCGCGCGTGAGCAGGAACGTGACCACCACCACGCCGATGATGTTCGGAATGGCGCCGAGCAGGCGCCTGAAAATCATTCGGCTCATCCGGGGCGGTCCGTTCGCTCAGGTTTTCGACAGGTTGCGATAGTCGGGCTGCAGGTGAAACCAGTAGCGGTAGCCCTGGATGTTCTTCTGCATCGCGACGTCCATGTTCGGCTGCGCCAGCGGTATGCGCGGCACCTCGGCGAAAGCCAGGTCGATGAAGCCCTTCACGCTGGCCTCGTACTTCTTCTTGTCGGCCTCGAAACGCGCCGCTTCGATCAGCTTGTCCATCTCCGGGTTCTTGTAGGACATGGTGTTGAACACCGCGTCCTGGCCGTGATAGCACCAGAAGAAGAAGTACTCGGGATAGTTGAGCCAGCCGCCGAAGCGGTTGAGGATCAGCGGCATGTCTTTCTTCAGCAGCGCGGCGCGCCAGTTGGCGCCGGGGATCTTGTTGATCTGGCACTTGATGCCGATCTGCGCCAGCGATTCCTGGATCAGGATGCAGGCCGGTTCCGATACCGTGGCGCCGCCGAGGTCGAAGGACAGCGTGGTCTCGAACCCGGCTTCTGCGCCGGCTTCCTTCATCAGCGCCTTCGCTTTGGCGATGTCGGTGGCGTAGCCGGTGGCTTGCGGCCATGCCGTGCCGCCCGCCTTGTTCGACTTGGCGCCCCACATCTTCGTTGCGCGCTGGTACATGGCGTTGTCCATGATCTTGTCGTAGGGAATGGCATAGGCGACCGCCTGGCGCACCTTGGGATTGTCGAACGGCGGCTTGTTCACGTTCATGCCCAGGTACCACAGGGCGTTCTCGATCGGCGCGCTGACCACGCGCACATTGCCCTTTTCCTGGCTCATTTCGGCAAAATCCTTGGGCGGCATTTCGTAGGTCATGTCGATGTCGCCTTTTTCAAGCAGCGCGCGCCGGTTGCCGGCCGAGGGCACTTCGCGCTGGATCACGCGGCGCATCTTCGGCAGCGCGCCGGACTTCCAGTCGTCGTTGCGCACGTAGATCACTTCCTGGCCGGGCTTGTACGACTCCAGCTTGTAGGCGCCGCCGCCGGCCGTGTTGTTCTTGGTCCATTCCAGGCCCCAGGGATCTTTTTCGGTGACGTGCTTTTTCACCAGCTCGGAATTGAAGATGCAGGGCACCGGCACCGCCAGGTCCATCATCGCGAGCTTGTCCTTGCGCAGGAAGCTGACCTTGAACGTGTGATCGTCGATGGCCTCGAACTGCTCGGGCTTCTCCAGCGAGCCCGCCTTCATCTGGAACGTGGGGAAGCCGCCCACCGTGACCGCGCGGTCCAGCGACCATTTCACGTCCTTCGCCGTGACCGGCGTGCCGTCATGGAACTTGGCGCCCTTCCTCAATTTGAATACCACCGACATGCCGTCCTTGGCGATCTGCCAGGATTCGGCGAGCTCCGGTTCGAGCTTGGCGAAATCGTAGGTGACGAGGCCGTTCGGCAATTTCTTCGAACCGAAGGTCATCAAGCGGTCGTAGCAGAGCCAGGACACGCCGTAGCTCGGCCGGTTCGCGCCCACGGTGTGGATGTCGAGCGAGTTCGGGCCGGTTTCGTTGGCGACGATCAGAATTTCCTTGCGCCGGTCGGCTTGCGCGAACGCCTCCAGCGGCAGCAGGCCCGAACCGGCGAGGCCGGCCATCGATTTGAGAAATATGCGGCGTTTCATTTTGATCTCCTGTCGTGTTGCAGCGGTGGATGAAAATTCGGCTGTCTTCAGTTGTCTTCGGTTGTCTAATGGCTGGCCAGATAATTGCGCCAGCCGCCGTAGGCGGAAATGTCCTCGGCCATCGCGGTCGCATAGGTTTCGCAGAGGAATCCCTTGGCCTCGCTGCCGTCCTCGAGTTCCAGCGTGCCTATGCCCAGCGGCGCGGGGATGGCGGCGACAAACGAGCCGAAGTGGCGCTCGGGCATCTCCCAGACTTCCAGCTCGATCGCGGTGCCGCTCTCGGCGCGGACCAGTCCCGGTTTTGCCGGCGACGAACCGGGGAGCGCGTAGAGCCGGTAGCGGGGCGCGGTGCGGCATGCGCGCAGCAACCGCGCCCCGCGTTCGGTCAGTTGATGGTTGAGCGGCTCGCCGGCGAGATGGGCGCCGACTACGGCGATGCGCACGGTCTGGCTCGCGAGCGGTGCCGTCGCGGTGCGCACTTTCGGCAAGGCGTGCGGCGTTGCCCCCAGCTGCAGCCCCGCCTCGCGCTGCAGCCGCGACCCCAGGCCGCATAGCGCCTGATCGCTCCCGGCCGGAGCGACGAGCGTCACGCCGAAGGGCAGGCCGTCGCGGCGGAACCCGGAGGGGACGGCGAGCGCGGCCAGATCGAGCAGGTTGACGAAGTTCGTATACCGGCCGAGGTTGCTGTTCAGTTTGATCGGATCGCGCTCGACGTCGGCTATGGTGTAGATCGTCGCTGCCGTGGGCAGCAGCAGCACATCGATGCCGCTCCAGACGCTTTCGGTGTCGCGCCGCAACTGGGCGAGGCGGTAACTCGCGCGAAACGCGTCTGCAGCGCTGAAGCGCCGGCCCGCGTCGATGATCGAGCGCGTCACCGGCAGCACGCTGTCCGGCTGCGCATCCATGAACTCACCCAGGGCGCAGGTGCGTTCGGCAATCCAGGGGCCGTTGTAGAGCAATTCGGCTGCCGCAAGAAACGGCTTCAGGTCCACTTCCACGGGTGTCGCACCCAGCCCCGCGAGCCGCGCTACCGCCTGCGCATAGAGGGCGGGCGATTCGGCGTCGCCGAAATACTCCAGGTCTTCCGGGCGCGGCACGCCGAAGCGCAAGGCCGTGGGAAAATCCTGCGGGCCGGGAGGCTGCGGGCGCGAAAATGGATCCGCGGCATCGGGAGCCGCCGCCGCCGCGCAGACGTCTTCGGCATCTTCGCAAGTCAGCGCGAAGACCGAGACACAGTCCAGCGAACGGCAGGCGGGCACCACGCCTGCGGTCGACACGAGGCCGCGGGACGGTTTCAGGCCGACGAGATTGTTGAATCCGGCCGGCACCCTCCCCGAACCCGCGGTATCGGTTCCGAGCGCGAAACTCGCCATTCCCAATGCGACCGCTACTGCCGAGCCGCTGGAGGACCCGCCGGAGATATACGCAGGATTGAATGCATTGCGAACCGCGCCATAGGGCGAGCGCACGCCCACCAGGCCGGTGGCGAACTGATCGAGATTGGTCTTGCCGACCAGCATCGCACCCGCTGCCAGCAGGCGCTGCACCGCGGTCGCGCTCTTCCCCGGCGAGTACGAAAAAGCCGGGCAGGCGGCCGTTGTCGGCAGCCCGGCGGCGTCTATATTGTCTTTCACGGCGAAGGGCACGCCGTACAGCGGCAGGATTTTTCCCGCCTTTGCGTCCTGCGCGAGCGCATGCGCGCGCTGCAGCAGCTCTTCACGCGGAACACGCGAGATCCAGATCGGGTTGTCCCGGTGCGCGTCAATGCGGCGGCAGATCTCCTCGGCGACTTCTGCAGGCGTCGTGCCGCCGGCGTAGGCCGCTTGCAGGCTGACGAAGTCGAGGCTCATCTGGGCGAGGTCGGGCACGGGTCTTGTTCCAGGAAAAGGCGGCAAATCTGCGTTCGAAGACCCAGTGCTACGCAAGATGCATACCATGGGTCAAAGGGCATCGATGGCGGCGCGCACGCAGCCATTTGCACGTTAGGGGTGCAAGTTCGGCGCAATCAGGCACCAATTAAGTGCGGCGGCGTGCGCGCGTGCCGCGATGCCTCGCTGCGCGAAAAGCCGCGCTCGGTGTAAAGTGCGCATTCCAATCCGGGAGGGGATATGAATAGCTACCGCAGAATCACCGCAACGCTTTCGCTGGTTCTCGCCGCGGCGTTGCTCGCCGCCTGCGCGCAGGCGCCGCAGCGCATCGAAGGCGCCGCCGCGCCCGGGCCGCGCTACGCCGTAGATCCCTATTGGCCCAAACCCCTGCCCAACAACTGGATCCTGGGACAGGTCGCCGGGATCGCCACCGACAGCAAGGACCACATCTGGGTCTATCACCGGCCGCGCTCCGTCACCGAGGACGAGCGTGGTTCGACGCTCAATCCGCCGCGCTCCAAGTGCTGCACACCCGCGCCGAGCGTGATCGAATTCGACCGCGAGGGCAATGTGCTGCAGGCCTGGGGCGGCGCGGGCCAGGGTTACCAGTGGCCGAAGAACGAGCACGGCATCTACGTCGATCCGGCCGGCAACGTATGGGTCGGAGGCAACGACGCCACCGACCACCAGCTGCTCAAGTTCACCAACGACGGCAAGTTCCTGCTGCAGATCGGCCATGCCGGCGCAAGCGAAGGCAGCAACTCGACCACGCAACTCGGCCGGCCAGCGCACATGGAAGTCGATGCCGCCGCGAACGAGCTCTATGTCGCCGACGGCTACCAGAACAAGCGCGTGATCGTATTCGACGCCAACACCGGCGCCTACAAGCGCCACTGGGGCGCATACGGCAAGCGCCCGGACGACGCCAAAGCGCCTCTGTACAACCCGGAGGCGCCGCAGTTCGGCAATCCGGTGCACTGCGTGCGCCAGACCCGCGACAACCTGCTCTATGTCTGCGATCGCGGCAACAACCGCATCCAGGTGTTCCGCAAGTCGGGCGATTTCGTGCGCCAGTTCGTGCTCGAGCCGAAGACGCTGGGATCGGGTTCCACCTGGGACCTGATTCCCACCGAGGATCCGGGCCAGCGCTACCTGCTGGTCGCCGACGGCAGCAACAACGAAGTGCACATCCTGGTGCGCGAAAGCGGCGAGCGCATCGGCTCCTTCGGGCGGCCGGGGCGCAACGCCGGCGACTTCCACTGGGTGCACAACATCGCCATCGACATGCAGGGAAGCGTCTACACCGCCGAAGTCGATGTGCGCAAGGCGCTCGACGGAATCAAGGAGGCCGAGACCCGCGAGCGCCGCAGTTTGCGCAAGGTTCTCGCACTGTGCGCGGTGCTGGCTGTCGTCGGCGCCTGGTTCGTCTGGGGGCTGCTGTTCGGCGGCAGTGACTCGCGGAGAGAACCGCCGATGAAAGTGCCGGGCGCGCTGCAGCCGAAACAATGACAAGATGCCACGCGTCCAGAGCTTTGCTCCGATAGCAAACGCCGGGGCGCGCGTTCTGATCCTGGGCAGCATGCCCGGTACGGCGTCGCTCGCGGCCGGGCAATACTATGCGCATCCGCAGAACCTGTTCTGGCGCATCCTCGGTGAAATCACCGGCGCCGGTTCCGACCTGCCCTACGCGGCCCGGGTCAGGGCGCTGAAATCCGGCGGCATCGCCCTGTGGGACGTGCTCGAATCCTGCGCGCGCGAAGGCAGCCTGGATTCGTCGATCGACGACGCCTCGATCAGCGTCAACGACTTTGCCTCCTTCTACCGCGCGCACAGGCGGATCACCCATGTCTTTTTCAACGGCGCCAAAGCGGAGGCGTGTTACCGCAGGCACGCACTGCCATTGCTAATACAGGCACCGCCGATTTGCCGGCGACTGCCGTCGACCAGTCCGGCAAACGCCTCGATGTCGCGCACGCACAAGCAGGACATTTGGAAGGAAGCGTTGAAGCGGGCCCTGACGGACCGCCGCGCAAACTGAGAACCCGTTGCAAAATGAATTTTGCAACGGCCAATTTAGGGGGGTATGAGGGGATGTTTCCCCTCATATTTCAACAGCCTCTAAGGCTGAACCCCGAAGGTCACGCGGTCCGCGTCGGATTGCGCAACTCCAGGATGTCTTCCATCCGCGTCTGGATGTCCTTGCGGATTTTCGGATGCGGAAAGACATAGAACCTGTCCTCGGCGATGGCGTCGAAAGTCATCGCGGCGACGTCGGCCGCCGTGACCCTGCCTTTTTCCAGCAGCGCCCGCAGCTGTTCGCGTTTCGCCCGCTCCGCTTCGGTATCGGCGTGGTCTCTGAGATCTTCCGGCCGGTTGCGCTGCGAATTCCAGATATTGGTACCGACCCAGGCGGGGCATAGCACCGACACGCCGACGCTTGCTTTCTCGTCCTGCAAGTCGTGGTAGAGAACCTCGGACAGCGTCACCACCGCGTGCTTGGACACGGCATAGGGTGCGGTCGAAGCCATGGAGACGAAGCCCGCCGCCGAAGCGGTGTTGACGATGTGCCCCTCCCCACCCTGGCCGAGCATGATAGGCGTGAACACGCGCACGCCGTGGATCACGCCCCAGACGTTCACCCCCAGCACCCACTGCCAGTCCTTGGTGCTCGCCTGCCACGCCCTGACCCGCACACCGCCGACGCCGGCGTTGTTGCACAGGAGGTGCACCCCGCCGTAGGCCTTCAGCGTCTGTTCCGCCAGCCGCTCCACGTCTTCGGCCTGGCTGACGTCGCAGCGCACGGTGTGCACCTGCGCGCCCCCGGCCCCGAGTTCAGCCGCTGCTGCCGCAAGCGCCGCCTCCTCGACGTCGGCCAGCACCAGTCTCATGCCGGCATCGGCGGCGCGCCTCGCCAGTGCCAGGCCAATGCCGCTGGCGCCGCCGGTGATCACCGCGACCCTGTCCTTGAAATCCTTCATGCCATTACCCTCCCGGAGACCCGCTCATGCACTTCGCCCCGTCGCCCTCTATTTGGGAAAATTCGCCGGCCGCTTTTCCAGAAAGGCGGCGAAGCCTTCGCGCGCCTCGGGTGCGTGCAGCAGATCCGAGAAGGAATCGCGCTCCAGCTCCAGGTGACTGGCGAGTTCCGGGCAGGCCGACTGGTTGATCAGGCGCTTGATGTTGCCGATGGCGCCGGTCGCGCCCTGCGCCAGCTTCTGCGCCCATGCCTGCGCTTCGGCCAGCGCCTGTCCCGGCTCCACAATGCGGTTGACCACCCCCAACTGGTACAGCCGCTCCGCGCCTATCGGCGCGCCTTCCATCAACAGTTCGCTCGCCAGCTGCAGCGGCAATGCACGCGGCAGCAGCAGCGTCGGCGCACCGTCCGGCGATACGCCGATCTTGACGTAGGCCATGGAGAAGCGCGCATCGCGCGCCGCCACGATCAGGTCGCAGGCAAGCGCGAGCGAAAAGCCGGCGCCGGCCGCCGCGCCTTCCACCGCGGCGATGAGGGGCTTCGGAAACTGGCGCATGCTGCGCACCAGTTCGTTCAGCACGCCGATGCGCTCGACCACGGCCGCACGCGGCTTGTCCTGGAATTCGCGCAGACTGGCAAGATTGCCGCCGCTGCAGAAATGTTCGCCGGCGCCGCTGAGGACGGCCGCGCGCACGGCGGGGTCCGTCGCCGCGAGACGCAAGGCCGCCGTGGCGGCGCGGCTGATGTCCGGTATCAGGGCGTTTCTTTGCGGCAGGTTGTCGATGGTGAGCAGCATCAAGCCGTCGCGTGTTTGCACATCCAGTCTTGCCGTCATTGTATTTCGCCTTTTCACTGAAGATCCGGCCTGAACATAGCAGATCAATGTCGGGTCTGGCAAAAAGACTCGGGCCCGGTTGCCGGTGCCGGACGCAAGCGTTTCTATCCGCTGAAAACGGCCGGACGCCGGAACCGCCGGAGGTGGGGTGATATACTAAAAGCCGTCTATCGCGCCATCCCAAGGACCCTCCCATGGACCTCAATTACACCAAGGATGAACAGGCATTTCGCGACGAAGTGCGCACCTTCATCCGCAACAGCCTGCCCGAGGACATCTCGGAAAAGGTGCTGCATCACAAACGCCTGGTCAAGGACGACTGGGCGCGCTGGCAGAAGATCCTGTACAAGCAGGGCTGGGTCGCGCCCAACTGGCCCAAGGAATACGGCGGCTGCGCCTGGACGCCGATCCAGCAGCACATTTTCGAAGACGAATGCGGCTATGCCGGCGCGCCGCGCGTCATGCCCTTCGGCCTGGTGATGGTGGCGCCGGTGATCCAGAATTTCGGCAGCAAATGGCAGAAGGAATACTTCTTGCCGCGCATCCTGTCCTCCGAAGACTGGTGGGCGCAGGGTTATTCCGAGCCCGGCTCGGGCTCGGACCTGGCCTCGCTCAAATGCAAAGCAGTGCGCGAAGGCGATCATTACATCGTCAACGGGCAGAAGACCTGGACCACGCTCGGACAATACGCCGACATGATCTTTTGCCTGGTGCGCACCGACTCCACCGTGAAAAAGCAGGAAGGCATTTCGTTTCTGCTGATCGACATGCATTCCCCCGGCATCACCGTGCGCCCCATCATCACGCTGGACGAGGAGCACGAGGTCAACGAGACCTTCTTCGACAACGTCAAGGTCCCGGCGCAGAACCTGGTGGGCGAAGAGGGCAAGGGCTGGACCTACGCCAAATTCCTGCTCGGGCACGAACGCACCGGCATCGCCCGCCTCGGTGAATCCAAGCGCGAACTGGAGCAACTGAAGAGCATCGCCGCAAAGCAACTGCGCAACGGCAGGCCGCTGATCGAAGATCCGCGCTTTCGCGACCGCATCACCATGGTCGAAGTCGAACTCATGGCGCTGGAAATCACGCTGCTGCGCGTGCTCTCATCACGCTCCAAGCCCGGGCCCGAGGCCTCCATACTCAAGATCAAGGGAACGGACATCCAGCAGGCGCTGACCGAACTCACCATGGACGCGATGGGGCCCTATGCCCTGCCCTTCCGCCCGGAGACGCGCGCCGCCGACTGGCACGGCGAGCCGGTGGGGCCGGATCATGGACATTCCGCCGCCGCGGTGTATTTCAATTACCGCAAGACCTCGATCTACGGCGGCTCGAACGAAATTCAGCGGAACATCATCTCGCAAATGGTTTTGGGGCTTTAAACATGGATTTCATCTTCAGCGAAGAACAGCAGCAGCTGCGCGACAGCCTGCAGAAATACATCAGCAAGGAATACGGCTTCGAGGCGCGCAAGGCGATCATGGCCTCGAAGCAGGGCTATTCGGACAAGGTGTGGGCGCAATTCGCCGACATGGGCCTGCTCGGCGCGGCCTTTGCCGAAGCGCACGGCGGCTTCGGCGGCACGGCGGTCGACACCATGCTGATCATGACCGAACTCGGCCGCGGTATCGTGATCGAACCGTATTTTTCCACGGTCGTCCTGGGCGGCGGTCTGGTCGATCTCGCCGGCAGCGAAGCGCAGAAGCAGGCGGTGCTGCCCAAAATCGTGGAAGGCAAGCTGCTGCTTGCCGCAGCGCTGGGCGAACCGGATTCACGCCATGACTTGAATTGCGTAGCGACCACGGCCAGGCGCGACGGCGCAGGCTACGTGCTCAACGGCCACAAGGCGGTGGTGCTGCACGGCGAGAGCGCGAACCAGCTCGTCGTATCGGCGCGAACCGCCGGCGGCGAGCGCGACGCCAAGGGCATCAGCCTGTTCCTGCTCGATGCCAAGACCGCGGGCGTGCAGGTGCAGGGCTATCGCACCATAGACGGCATGCGCGCCGCCGAGATCAAGTTTGCAAACGTAAAAGCCGGTGCGGACAGCGTGCTGGGGCCGGTCGACGGGGCGTTGCCGCTGCTCGAGCGTGCCGCGGATTTCGCCGTGTCGGCGCTGTGCGCGGAAGCGGTCGGCGCCATGGAAGCGCTGAACGCCGCCACCTTCGAATATCTGAAAACGCGGCAGCAGTTCGGCCGCGCCATCGGCAGTTTCCAGGCCCTGCAACACCGGGCGGTGGACATGTTCATCCATTGCGAGCAGTCGCGCTCGATGGCCTATCTCGCCTCGGTGAAAGTGCAGTCGCAGGACGCCGGCGAGCGCAGTCGCACCGTCTCCGCCGCCAAGATCCAGATCGGGCGCTCCGGCCGCAGCATCAGCCAGGAGGCGATACAACTGCATGGCGGCATGGGCGTGAGCAACGAACTCGCCGCCGGCCATTACGCCAAGCGCCTTGCCATGATCAACGCCACGCTGGGCGACGTGGACCACCACTCAGACCGATTCGCCAGCGCGGCGTAGCGCACTGCAGTTGCACTTTCGTGGGAGCGAGCTTGCTCGCGATTCGATCATTCGCGAGCAGGCTCGCTCCCACAGTCGACCGGCCCGGGGTTGGCCCGCAACCCCATCACCATTTGTCGAGGTTCTTTCATGACTACCAACACGCAAGTCCTGCTCGCCAGCCGCCCCACGGGCTGGGTCACCGAAGCGAATTTCAAGATCGTCAGCACGCCCGTCGCCAAACCGGGCGAGGGACAGATCCTCGTGCGCAACCACTTTCTTTCGCTCGACCCCTATATGCGCGGTCGCATGGACGACAGCAAGTCCTACGCCGCCAAGGCGGAAATCGGCCAGGTCATGGTCGGTGGCACGGTGGGCGAGGTGATCGAATCGAACAATCCCAAATTCAAGGTCGGCGACATCGTCACCGGCCCCTACGGCTGGCAACAGTACGGCTGCTCCGACGGCACCGGCGTGAACAAGGTCGATGCGAGCCGCGTACCCATGTCGGCCTACCTGGGCGTGATCGGCATGCCCGGCGTCACCGCCTGGGTCGGTCTGCTGGACATCTGCCAGCCCAAGCCCGGCGAGACCGTGGTGGTCTCCGCGGCGTCCGGCGCCGTGGGCAGCGCCGTGGGCCAGATCGCCAAGCTCAAGGGCTGCCGTGCCGTGGGCATTGCCGGCGGCAGGGAAAAGTGCGAGTACGTGGTGAAAGAGCTCGGCTTCGATGCCTGCGTCGATTACAAAGCGGGCAAGCTGAACGAAGACCTGAAAGCGGCCGTGCCCGACGGCATCGATTGCTATTTTGAAAACGTCGGCGGTGAAATACTGGATGCGGTGTTGAAGCGCACCAACCCGTTCTCGCGCATCGCCGTGTGCGGCCTGATCTCGCAATACAACGCGACCGAGGCCTACGGCGTGCAGACCTTCCGCGCGATCCTGACCAACCGCATCAAGGTGCAGGGCTTCATCGTCAGCGACCGGCTGAACCTGTGGCCGCCGGCGCTGAAGGACCTCGCCGGCTGGGTCGCCTCGGGCCAGCTGAAATACCGCGAGTCGGTGGCGCAGGGATTGGAGAACGCGCCCAAGGCCTTCATCGGCTTGCTCAAGGGCCAGAATTTCGGCAAGCAACTGGTGAAGCTGGTATAGGCGCAAATTGAACTGGGGTATTGTGGTCGTCTACAACAATCCCGATTCTGTCATTCCGAGTCCCCCTCCGGGGATAAACTTCGCGAGGAATCTGCTTTTGCAGTTCACCAAAACAGCAGATTCCTCGGCCAGTGGCCTCGGAATGACAGTTTTTGAGACTCGAAAATGCCGGCATTCGATCCGCGTTCCCACCAACTAGCCGAGCAGCGCTGGTTCGACGATTTCCGCGTCGGCGAAGTCTTCCGCCTGCCCAGCCGCACCATGACCGACGCGCATTTCCTCGCCTTCCAGGCGGCGAGCGGCGACAACCACCCGGTGCATTACGACCGCGAATACTGCCGCGCGCACGGCATGCCCGACCTGCTGGCGCACGGCTTCCAGGTGGCGATCCAGACTGTCGCCGGCGCCGGCATGTTTCCGCACCAGGTCGAGGATTCGCTCATGGGTTTCATCGAGCAGTCCAGCCGTTTCCTCAAGGGCGTGTACGCCGGCGACACCCTGTATTCCGCGCTGGAAATCATCGAGCTCGTGGCGCAGCGCACCACCGGCGTAGTGGTGATGCGCGCCACAGTGCACAACCAGCGCGGCGAACTGGTGCTCGACGGAACGCACAAATATCTCATCCGCAAGCGTACAAAGAATTCGTAACAAAAGTCGTTTTGTTACGACTGATTTAGGGGAGCACGAGGGGAGGTATCCCCTCGTATTGTTAAACTCTAACAAGGAGCGTAGCGATGATCGACCTGTATTCCTGGGCCACGCCGAACGGCCACAAGATTCACATCATGCTGGAAGAAACCGGACTCCCCTATCGCGTGCATCCGGTCGATATCGGCGCGGGCGATCAGTTCAAGCCCGAGTTCCTGAAGATCAGCCCGAACAACAAAATGCCGGCGATGATCGATTCGGACGGCCCCCGCGACGAAAAAACGGGCAAGCCGATGTCGATGTTCGAATCGGGTGCGATGCTGCTCTATCTGGCTTCCAAGTCGGGCAAGTTTCTCCCTGATGACCTGCGCGAGCGCTGGTCCACGCTGCAGTGGCTGATGTTCCAGATGGGCGGCGTGGGGCCGATGCTGGGCCAGGCGCACCACTTTCTCGGCTACGCGCCGGAGAAAATCCCCTACGCCATGCAGCGCTACGCCAAGGAGGCGAACCGGCTCTACGGCGTGATGGACCGGCGCCTCACCGAGAGCCGGTTCATCGCCTGCGACGAATACACCATCGCCGACATGGCCATCATGCCCTGGCTGCGCTACCCGGAAAGGCAGGGGGTGAACATGGACGACTATCCGCACCTGAAGAAATGGTTCGACGGCATCGCCGCGCGTCCCGCGGTGCAGCGCGGCCTGAAGGTGTTGGCCGACCTGCGCAAACCGCTGATGGACGACAAGGCAAAGGAAATGCTGTTCGGCGCGACGCAGTATCAAAAGAGATAATCGGCATCGCAGAGCATCCCGATCCTGTCATTCCGAGCGCGGCGAGGAATCTGCTTTTCAAAGCGTGCAAGCAGCAGATTTCTCGGGCTTCGCCCTCGAAATGACAATTCTTGGAAATTCCCATAGAAATACAGAAGGAGACAGCATGAGCTTGAAAGGCAAAGTGGCGTGGATCACGGGCGGCGGCAGCGGCATCGGCCTAGCAGGGGCGCTGGAACTGGCACGCGCCGGCGCGCACGTGGTGATTTCAGGCCGCACCGCAGCGACCAACGCCTCGGCGCTGAAACAGGTGCAGGCGCTGGGCAGCGCGGAAGTGCTGCAACTCGAAGTCTCGGACAAGAAGGCCGTGGCCAAGGCGGGAGAGGATATCCTGCGCCGGCATGGTCGCATCGACATCCTGATCAACAGTGCCGGCACCAACCTCCCCAAGCGCAGCTTCAGCAACGTATCGGTGGAGGGTTGGGACGAAGTCGTCGCGATCAACCTCAACGGCCTGTTCTACTGCTGCCAGGCGGTGCTGCCGGCGATGCGCAAGCAAAAGGACGGATTGGTGATCAACGTTTCCTCCTGGGCCGGGCGCTATCCCAGCATGCTGACCGGGCCGGCCTATAACGCGACCAAACGCGCCGTTATCGCGCTGACCGAGTCGATCAACATCGAAGAATGCGTCAACGGCATACGCGCGACTTCGGTGCTGCCGGGCGAGGTCGCCACACCCATACTGGACAAGCGTCCGGCGCCGCCCTCCAGGGAAGATCGGGAGAAAATGCTGCAGGCCGAAGACCTGGGGCAGACGCTGCTTTTTCTGGCAAGCCTGCCGCCGCGGGCCTGCGTGAACGAACTCGTCATCTCGCCGACCTTGAACCGCCTCTACGTCGGTGCGATCGAGAAGCTGAAAAAGTGACCGCCGCCCTGCATCAGTGATGCAGGATTTTCGACAGGAAAAGCTGCGCCCGCTCAGAGCGCGGCTTGCCGAAGAAATCGTCCTTGGTCGCGTCCTCGACGATGGCGCCCTGGTCCATGAAGATGACGCGATGCGCTACCCTCCGCGCGAAGCCCATCTCGTGGGTGACGCACATCATGGTCATGCCTTCCTGCGCGAGTTGTACCATTACGTCCAGCACCTCGTTGATCATCTCCGGGTCCAGCGCCGAGGTCGGTTCGTCGAACAGCATGGCGATCGGGTCCATGGAGAGAGCGCGCGCGATGGCGACGCGCTGCTGCTGGCCGCCTGAGAGCTGGCCGGGAAATTTGTCCTTCTGCGCAATGAGTCCCACGCGATCGAGCATCTTCAGGCCGCGTTCACGCGCCTCGTCCGGGCTGCGCCCGAGCACCTTGATCTGGCCTATGGTCAGGTTTTCGGTGATTTTCATGTGCGGAAACAGTTCGAAGTTCTGGAACACCATGCCGATTTTCGCGCGCAGCTTGGGCAGGTCGGTCTTGGAGTCGCCGACCGAGATGCCGTCGACATTGATCTCGCCCTTCTGGAACGGCTCGAGTGCGTTCACCGTCTTGATCAGCGTCGATTTGCCCGATCCCGACGGCCCGCACACCACCACCACTTCGCCTTTCCTGACGTGGGTGGTGCAATGGGTGAGGACCTGGAAGCTGCCGTACCACTTGCTCACGTCTTTGATTTCGATCATGTTCGGATTCTCTCAGCTTGGCGTTCAATGCACGATGGCGATCTTCTGCTGCAGGCGCTTCGCCATGTACGACATCGCATAACACAGGATGAAATAGACGACGGCCACGAACAGGTACATTTCGACGATGCGGCTGTCGCGCTGCGCGATCTTGACGGCGGCGCCGACGAAATCGGTCACGTTCAGGAGCGACACCAGCGATACGTCCTGGAACAGGACGATGGTTTGGGTCAGCAGCACCGGCAGCATGTTGCGGAAAGCCTGCGGCAGGATGATCAGTTTCATCGACTGCCAGTAGGTGAGGCCGACGGCGTACGCCGCGCCGATCTGGCCGCGGGAGATGCTCTGGATGCCGGCGCGCATGATTTCGCAGTAGTACGCCGCCTGGAACATGATGAACGTGACGTAGGCGGAGCGCTCCGCGCCGATCTGCGGCGGCCGCTCCCAGCCCATGGCCGCCTGCGCCAGCACCGGCACCAGGAAATAGAACCAGAAGATCACCAGCAGCAGCGGCAGCGAGCGCATCAGGTTCACGTAGCCCGCGGCGGCAAGGGCCAGCGGTTTGAACGAGGACAGCCGGGCCATCGCCAGCAGCGTGCCGAAGATGGTGCCGCCCAGCGCCGCCGCCAGGGTGAGTTGCACCGTGTACTGCAGTCCCTGCAACAGATAGGGCAGGGTACGGCCGATGACATCGAAGTCGAGATCGCCCATTACTTGCCGCCTGTGATGTAGCCGGGGACGGCCACCCGCCGCTCGATCAGGGCCATGACGCGGTTGGCGCTCATCGCGATGACTACATAGACCAACGTCGCGGCGGCGAACGCCTCGAAGTAGCGGAAAGTCATCTCGCCCATTTCGCGCGTGCGAAAAAATAATTCGGTCAGACCGATGGAATATGCGACCGCGGTATTCTTGATCAGGTTCATCACCTCGGAGGTGAGCGGCGGCAGGATGATGCGGTATGCCATGGGCAGGAGCACATAGCGATAAGTCTGCGCCTGGGTCAGACCGATGGCGTAGCCGGCGTTGCGCTGGCCGTGCGAAAGCGACTGGATGCCCGAGCGTACCTGCTCGGCAATGCGCGCGGAGGTGAAAAAGCCCAGGCAGACGACGGAGGTGACAAACTGGTGCTCGGTCGGATCCAGCGTCACCACCCAGACCTTCACCGCCGGGATCAGCCCGGGCACGACGAAATACCAGACGAAAAACTGTACGATCAGCGGGATGTTGCGGAACAGCTCGACATAGGCATTGCCGATGTGCACCAGCCAGGGTTTGTTCGTCGTGCGCACCACGCCGACGACCGAACCCAGTATGAACGCAATGATCCAGGCGAAAAACGCCGCACCCAAGGTCCAGCCCAGGCCCGATGCCAGCATCTGCCACCAGGTTCCGTCACCGTCGGGCACCTGATCGAAGAAAATTCCCAGGTTCATTCTTCAAACCTCCCTGCATGCGGCAAAAAAAAGCCGGATCGGCGCTCGCGCCCTCCGGCTTTCTGGTCCCTGTCCTGCACCCGGGCTAGACGCCCTTGTCGTTCGGATTCTTGAACGCTTCGCGTATCGGAGGCGTCATGGGAAAGTTCATGTTCAGACCCTTGGGCGGAACCGGGCTGGTGAACCATTTGGCGTAGATCTTTTCGATCTCGCCCGACTTCATGATCCCCCCCACGGTCTTGTCCACCAGCGCCTTGAACTGTGCGTCGTCCTTGCGCAGCATCATGCTGTAGGGCTCCTGCCGCAGCGACTCGGCCAGAATCCTGAAGTCCGCCGGGCTCTTGGAATTGGCGATCTGTCCTGCGAGCAGAATATCGTCCATGATGAAAGCGACGGCGCGGTCGTCGGCGAGCAGCAGGAAGGATTCGGCGTGGTCTTTGCCGTAGATTTCCTTGACGTCGATATGCTTGGCTTTCTCGTAGCCCTTGATCAACGGCACCGAGGTCGTGCCGGAAGTCGTGGATACGGTCTTGCCGTTCAGGTCGGCGATGGCGCCGATATTGGCGCTTTTCTTCACCGCCGCGGTCACGTTGATGACGAAGTAGGTGGGGCCGAAAGACACCTGCTGCTGGCGCGCGACCGAGTTGGTGGTCGAGCCGCATTCCATGTCGATGGTGCCGTTTTGCAGCAGCGGGATGCGGTTGCTCGAAGTGACCGGCTGCAGATTGACCTTCAGGTTCGGCAGTTTCAACTCGGCCTTGACCGCGTCGACCACCCGCATGCACAGGTCCATGGCGTAGCCGATGGGCTGCTGCTTGTCGTCGAGGTAGGAGAAGGGAATCGAGGACTCGCGGTGGCCTACGGTAAAGGTGCCGGTTTCCTTGACCTTCTTCAACGTGCCGGTGAGTTCCTGCGCCATAGCCGGCGCAATCAGGGCCGCCGACAGCAGCAGCGCAATAGTGACTTGGGTGTGGCGTTTCATGGAATGCTCCTCATCTCGATTTGGGGCTCAGCCTGGCGGGGACGGTTCAGGGCTGATTGCGCGGCCCATTCTACGCATTAGGTCGGAACTTGTCCAAGAAGCGCACCCCCGCCGTCGCAGATTCCGCCGCCCGCGCCGCGGGAATAAAAATCGGGCGGGCGCTGTTTATTCCCCGTGCGCGCTTTGGCCCGCCGCCCGGCGTGCCTGCAGACAAGGTTTCCTGCGGGCGGATTGGCGCGATTCAATCAGATACAAGGAGCACGACCATGCTGAAATCCATCCTGTGGGCCGCCTTCTTCGCAATTTCCGCGGCGCTCTGCGTGCCGCTCGCCCTCGCCGCCCCGAGCGAGACCGAGTCGCCCCGGTTTGCGCCGGCCCCGGTCGATCCGGACTACGCCGCCGGCAAACAGGCGCTGGAGGCCAAGGACTGGAAGGCCGCGGTGGCGGCTTTCGGCAAAGCGGTGGAGAAAGAACCGGGCAACGCCAACGCGCAGAACTTTCTTGCCTACTCCTACCGCAAGTCGGGCAATCTGGAGTTGGCCTTCAAGCATTACAACGAGGCGCTGCGGCTGGAGCCCAAACACCGCGGCGCGCACGAGTACATAGGCGAGGCCTATCTGATGGCGGGCAACCTGGCCAAGGCCGAAGAACACCTCGGCGTGCTCGACCGGCTGTGCACCTTCGGCTGCGAGGAATACACCGATCTGAAGAAAGCGGTCGCCGAGTTCAAACAGAAATCGGGGGCGAAGTAACCCTCAGGATTCACGGCCGCCGCTACGGCTCGCGGTAGGGCTTGCCTTCGCGGTAGAGACGCAGCCGCTCGCGCGCGCCGGCGCCTTGTGAGCGCGCGAAATCGGGCGATTCGAGCGCCGCCTCCTGCCATTTGACGGCGTCTTCGAACCGCCCTGCTTCGGCCAGCGCGGCGGCGTAGGTATCGAACAGCGCCGGAGCTTTCCAGCCGGTGATGTTGCAGGCCGCGCGCGCCGCTTCCACGGCCCGCTTGCCGTCGCGAATCTGCGGCTCTTTGGATGTCGCCAGCAGCCAGGCGAGTTCGTTCAGCGCCATGGTGTCGCGCGCGTCCAGGCGCACCGCCGCCTCGAAATCAGCCAGCGCACGCTCGAACTGGCCTAGCCTCTGCTGGTTCATGCCGCGGGCGCGAAAGGCCGCGCCGAAATCCGGCCTCAGCCGGATCGCCTCGGTCAGGTCCTCGACCGCCCGCGGATGGTCCCCCTTTCCCGCCCGCGCCATTGCCCGGCTGTGGCGGGCGTAGGCGTTCTTCGGGTTGATGCGTATGGCCTCCGTGTAATCCTGGATGGCGCTGTCGCTCTGCCCGCTGCGTGCATGGGCGTCGCCCCGACCCTGAAAGGCGAGCGCATATTGCGAATCGAGGCGGATCGCCGCGCTGTAATCCTGGATGGCATGCGGGTTGTCGCCCATGGCCGCAAACACCGCCGCGCGGCTCTGGAATGCCTTGGCGTCGCGCGGATCCAGGACAATCGCCTGATTCAAATCGACGAGCGCGCGTTCGAACTGCCGCTGCCGGATCAGGGTCCTGCCGCGAAAGAAGAATGCCTGCGCTTCCCCCGGATTGATGCGGATCGCCTCGGTATATTCCTGCAGCGCGCGCTCCAGATCACCGGTGATTTCGTAGCTGCCCCCGCGCCGCACATACGCGTTGGCGAACCGCGGATCCAGCGCGACCGCCCGGCTGAACTCCGCCAGGGCGCGGGGATGCTCTCCCGCCGCCTCGAAGATCGCACCGCGATTGACATGGGCCGAGGGAGAGTCGGGCGCGATCCGGATCGCTTCGTCCAGGTCCTTCGCCGCAGGCTCGAACTGCCCCAGGCTCGCCTGCGCGGCTCCGCGGCGCTCGAACGCCTGCGCCAGGCAGGGGTCGCGCGCGATGGCGTTGCTGTAATCCCGGATCGCCTCGGCGTGCCGGCCCATGCGTTCGTGCAGTACGCCGTGATCGAAATAGTCGCGCGCACTGACCGGCTGCCGCTGCAGTATCTGCTCGTAGTCCTGCACCGTCGGCTCGCGCGCCATGGAGGGCGCGGCCGGCGCCGAAGGCGGGCCGGCGCAGCGCGCGGGGAGCGTCTGCGCGCCCGTACCGGCCGCGAGCATGCAGGTTCCCAGCAGCGCGGCTTTGCCCCATGTACGCACAGCGCTCATGTTCGGATTTCGGCGCCCATTCCACGAAGTCTTGCGGGCGGTTACTATATCAGCACGACAGACGACATGACGGTGCAGGCGATGTCCGTACAACCGATGTGGGAACCGGGGCAGTCGCAGATAGAACAGGCCCGACTGACCGCATTCGCGCGCCAGGCCATCAAGCGATGGAAGCTTGCGCTCAACACTTATCCCGATTTCTACGCCTGGAGCGCGGACCATCCGGAGCAATTCTGGGAATCGGTGTGGGATTATTGCGGCGTGGTCGCCTCGGAGAAGGGGAAGCGCATTCTGGTAGACGGCGGGCGCATGCCGGGCGCGAAATGGTTTCCCGACGCCCGGCTGAATTTCGCCGAAAACCTGCTGCGCCGGCACGACACCGCGGATGCCTTCGTTTTCTGGGACGAGACCGGGTTTCGCCGCCGCATCAGCCATGCGCAATTGCAGGCCGCGGTCTCGCGCGCGGCACAGGCCATGCGCGCCGAGGGCCTGACCGCGGGCGATCGCGTCGCCGCCTTCGTTCCCAACATGCCGGAGACCGCGGTGCTCGCGCTGGCGGCGATCTCGATCGGCGCGGTGTGGTCGTCCTGCTCGCCCGATTTCGGCACCGACGGCGTGCTTGACCGCTTCGGCCAGACCGGACCCAAGCTGCTGTTCTGCGCCGACGGCTATCTCTATAACGGCAAGGCGCACGATTCGCTCGCGCGCGTGCGCGAAATCGCCGCGCAACTGCCCGGCGTGCGCCGCGTGGTGGTGGTGCCGCACATGGCCGCGCAGCCGGATGTGTCGGGCATCGCCAACGCAATGCGCTACGACGACTGGCTCGCGCCGCATGCGCCGGGCCGGATCGACTACGCGCAGCTGCCCTTCGACCATCCGCTCTACATCCTGTTTACCTCGGGCACCACGGGCAAGCCCAAATGCATCGTGCACGGCGCGGGCGGGACGCTGCTCTCCGGCCTCAAGATGTACAAGCTGCAGTTCGACGTCCGGCCCGGCGACCGTTTCTTCTACTACACCACCTGCAACTGGGTCATGTGGAACCTGCTGTTCCAGGGCCTGCTGGCAGAGGCCAGCGTGATGCTCTACGACGGCTCGCCGTTCATGCGCGATGGCCTGATCCTGTTCGATTACTGCGACGCCGAGCGCTTCACCCAGTTCGGCACTTCGGCCAAATTCATCGACGCGATTGCCAAACGCGGCCTGAAACCGGGAAAGACCCACCGCCTGGCGCGGCTTCGCAGCATCATTTCCACCGGTTCGCCGCTGGTGCCGGAGAGCTACGATTACGTCTATCGCGAAATCAAGGGCGACGTGCGCCTGTCCTCGATCTCCGGCGGCACGGACATCATGGCCGCGTTCGCCGACGCCAATCCCATCCTGCCGGTGTGGCGCGGCGAGCTGCAATGCCGCAGCCTGGGCATGAAGGTCGAGGTGTGGGACGACGCGGGCCGGCCGCTGGTGGGCGAGAAGGGTGAACTCGTCTGCACCCGGGCGTTCCCGTCGATGCCGGTCGGCTTCTGGAACGACCCCGGCGGCAGGCGCTATCACGACGCCTATTTCGCGCGCTATCCCAACGTCTGGTGCCACGGCGATTACTGCGAACTCACCGCGCGCGGGACCATGATCGTCTACGGCCGCTCCGATGCGACGCTGAATCCCGGCGGCGTTCGCATCGGCACGGCCGAAATCTACGGCCAGGTGGAGAAGATCGACGAAATCGAGGAGGCGGTGGCGATCGGCCAACTCTGGCCGCCGGAGCAGCCCAGCGACACGCGCGTGGTGCTGTTCGTCAAGCTGCGCCCGGGCCTCACGCTCGACGCGGCGCTCGAAGAACGCATCCGCCGCCAGATCCGCGAGCACACCACGCCGCGCCACGTTCCGGCGCGCATCGTGCAGGTGCCCGACATACCGCGCACCAAGAACGGCAAAGTGGTGGAACTCGCGGTAAAGGCGATGGTGCACGGCATGCCGGTGGCGCATACCGACGCGCTCGCCAACCCCGAGGTGCTGCAGCTGTTCCGCAACATGCCGGAACTGGCCGGCTGAAGCGGGCAGCCAGGTGCCGTGCACCGCAGCCAGTGACCCGTCATTGGCTCATTATCCTATGTGCGGTAGCGCACATACACCGTGGAGTCCGTGTGTAATCATCCAAGAATAATGCCTGCCGCACGCAAATGATTACCACCCCAGCACGCTCTTATTGTTTGGTTTTGGTCGATGCGCCTCCTGCAAAGAAAGAGCGGCGCACACAAGACGCTCGCCAATAGCCCATGCGTCGAATCATCAATGCCGACCATTCCCGACATTGCCGCGCCGCACTTGACGAAAATCAAGCTTGGCCGGCCGAAAGGGAATACGCTTTATCCAGAGGTGAGCCGTTCCCGGGAAGGACGTAGCCATGCAGCTGAGTGACCTCCTGCAATCAACCCCTCCCGCAATCGCATTGCGGGCGCGCGTCTCCCATCGCCTGTTGCCCCCCCTCCCCTCATGTTCCGTCAAGCCCGCAGCGCCGCCGGCGTGATGCCGGCGCGTTCCTGGCTGGTCCATAGCCCCTATCTTCGGAAGGAGCAGCAACCTTGAAAAAGCCAAACGAAAAACCACTGCCCGCCCTGGCGAAAGTGCCTACCGGCATCCAGGGCCTGGACGATCTCACCGTCGGCGGCCTGCCCAAGGGGCGGCCGACCCTGCTGTGCGGCGCCGCAGGCTGCGGCAAGACGCTGCTGGCGATGGAATTTCTGGTGCGCGGCGCGGTGGAACACGGCGAGCCCGGCGTGTTCGTGGCCTTCGAGGAAGGCATCGCCGACCTGGAGAAGAACTTCGCCTCGCTCGGGCACGATCTCAAGGCGCTGGTCGCGAAGAAACAGCTGTCGCTCGAATCCATCCACGTCGAACGCAGCGAAATCGAAGAGACCGGCGAGTACGACCTCGAAGGCCTGTTCATCCGCCTCGGGCAGGCGATCGACGCCATCGGCGCCAAGCGGGTGGTGCTCGACACCGTCGAGACGCTGTTCTCGGGCCTGTCCAACACCATCATCCTGCGCGCCGAGTTGCGCCGCCTGTTCCGCTGGCTGAAGGACAGGGGCGTCACCGCCATCATCACCGGCGAGCGCGGCGAACAGAGCCTGACCCGCTACGGCCTGGAAGAATACGTGGCCGACTGCGTGATCCTGCTCGACAACCGCATCGAGGGGCAGATGTCCACGCGGCGGCTGCGCATCGTCAAGTACCGCGGCTCGACCCACGGCACCAACGAGTATCCCTTCCTGATCGACGCGGGCGGCATCTCCATCCTGCCGATCACCTCGATTGCGCTCAAGCACGAAGCGAGCACCGAGCGCGTGTCCTCCGGCATCGCGCGCCTGGACGCGATGATGGGGAGCAAAGGCTACTATCGGGGCAGCACCGTGCTGATATCGGGCACGGCCGGCTCGGGCAAGACCAGCGTCGCGGCGCAATTCGCCCACGCGGCGGCCGCGCGCGGCGAGCGCTGCCTGTGGTTCGCGTTCGAGGAATCTTCGAGCCAGATCATGCGCAACATGCGCTCCGTCGGCATCGACCTGGAACCGGCGGTGCGCCGCGGCATGCTCGCATTTCACGCGGTGCGGCCGACGATCTGCGGCCTGGAGATGCACCTCGTCACCATCCACAAGCTGGTGCGCCAGTTCAAGCCGCGGATCGTGATCATCGACCCGATCACCAACTTCTCCGCCATCGGCAGCGAGGAGGACGTGAAGGCGATGCTGACGCGCCTGATCGACTACTTCAAGATGCAGCAGATCACCGCCGTGTTCATCAGCCTCAACAGCGGCGGCGACTCAGCCGAGTCCCCCGATAACGCCGTATCGTCGCTGACCGACACCTGGCTCCTGCTGCGCGACCTGCAAATCGGCGCCGAACGCAACCGCGCCCTGTATCTGCTCAAGTCGCGCGGCATGGCCCACTCGAACCAGGTGCGCGAGTTCCTGCTGACCGATCGCGGGGTGGAATTGCAGGACGTGTATGTCGGGCCCTCGGGGGCCTTGCTTACCGGCACCGCGCGGGTGACGCTGGAGCTGGAGGAGAAGGCGCAGGCGCTGGTGCGCGAGCAGGAAAGCGCGGGCAAAGAGCGCGAGCTCGAGCGCAAGCGCGAAGCGATGGAGGCGCAGATCGCGGTGCTGCGCGCGGAGTACGAAGTCGAGCGCGCCGGGGCGGCGAAACTCATGGAGCAGGACCGGATGCGCAACACGCTCCTGGCCGGCAATCGCACCGACATGGCGCGCCGGCGCGAGGCTGCGGGCGGTCGCGCGGGGAAAACACCCAAACAAAGGCAGGGAGGTGCGCGATGAACGCCAGGCGCAAGATCGCCGCCGACAAGGCGGCGCCGGTGGAAACATGGAGGTTGCGGCTCTACGTGGCGGGACATACGCCGAAGTCGCTGCTGGCGTTCGCCAACCTCAAGCGCATCTGCGAGCAGCACCTGGAAGGGCAATACCGGATCGAGGTGATCGACCTGATAGAGACGCCGCAACTGGCGAAGGACGACCAGATCCTGGCGATCCCGACGCTGGTGCGCAAACTGCCGGAGCCGGTGCGCAAGATCATCGGCGACCTCTCCAACACCGAGCGCGTCCTGGTGGGGCTGAACCTGATCGCCGCGCCCAGGTCCGGCGCATGAGCGACTTATTGCTCGAGAGGTCACGGTGAAAGCGAAGAAAGCGAAGAAGGCCAAGAAGTCCAAGAATGCGACCGCGGCGTTCGAGCAATCCCTGGCCACGCCGCAGAAGCAGGCCTATGTGCTGCAGTTGTACGTCACGGGCATGACGCCGCGCTCCGCCCGCGCCATCGCCAACGCCAAAGAGATTTGCGAGACGCACCTGCAGGGACAGTACGACCTGAGCGTGATCGATGTCTACCAGCAGCCGCAGTTGGCCAAAGACGAGCAGATCATCGCCGTGCCCACGCTGGTGAAGAAACTGCCGCTGCCGCTGCGCCGGATCATCGGCGACCTGTCGAACCGGGACAAGGTGCTGCTCGGATTGAACCTGAAGCCCAAACCATG
>JAPLRD010000081.1 GCA_026399375.1 Pseudomonadota bacterium | reverse complement strand
CTGTCCACAGGCCACCCGGCTTTGCAGGTCGCACCCCCATACAGCCTGCCGTGCGCGGCGGGGCAGGGCTGGGACTGGGACGGCGTGCGCTTCGACATGCTGCATCCGACGGCCGCCAGCTATGACGACGCAGACGTCAAGACCAACGATCGCAGCTGCGTGCTGAAACTGGGCACTGCCCACGGTTCGGTGCTGCTCACCGGCGACATCGAGGCGCGCTCGGAGATGGAATTGCTGGCGCGCGCGCCGGATAAACTTCGCGCGGAGGTGCTGGTGGTGCCGCACCACAGCAGCCGCACCTCGTCCACGGAGGACTTCATCGCCGCGGTGCAGCCGCGCTGGTCCGTGCTGCCGGTCGGCTACCGCAACCGCTTCGGCCACCCGAAGGAGGACGTGGTGCAGCGCTATCGCGCCAGCGCGACGCAATTGCTGCGCACCGACAACGCGGGTGCGGTGCTGGTGCGGCTCGAAGGCGGGGGGATAAGCGTGCAGCCGTATCGCGGGCTGAGAAGGCGTTACTGGTACGCGGACTAGGAGCGGCGGGGCCGGGGTCTACTTGACAGGGTCGAGTGAATGAATGATCATTCAATTCACTTTTTTCGAGCCGATTCGGCCGGACGTTCGCATGCTCATACAGGTACTGAATGGCCTGGTCTACGGCGCCCTGCTGTTTGCGCTGGCGTCGGGCCTGGCGCTGATGTTCGGCCTGCGGCGCATCGTCAATTTCGCCCACGGTTCGCTCTACATGCTGGGCGCGTATGTCGGCTATTCGGTCGGCGCGCACGCGGGATTCTGGACCGGTCTGGCGGTCGCCGCGATTGTCCTGGGCGTGCTGGGTGTGGCGCTTGATTTCCTGGTGTTCCGTCCCCTGCAGGACAAGGACCCGCTCATCACCCTGCTGGTGACGTTCGGACTGGCGCTGATCGCCGAGGACGTGGTGCAGTCGATCTGGGGCAACGACACGCTCTCGCTCGCCGAACCTGCCATATTCACCGGCACGATCCAGTTTTACGGGACCACTTTCCCGATCTATCGCCTGGTCATCATCGTGTTCGGCGCCATGGTCGGCTGCGGCCTGGCTGCGTGGCTGCGATTGACGCAGGTCGGCCTGTTCGTTCGCGCCGCAAGCTTCAATCCGACCGTCGCCGCCATCCAGGGTGTCGATACGGACCGCGTCAGTGCCCTGGTGGTCGCGGTGGGCGCGGCCCTGGCGGGCGCTAGCGGCGTGGTCGCGGCACCGCTGCTGTCGCTCGCGCCCTCGATGGCCGCCGACATTCTTGTCGATTCCTTCATCGTGGTGGTGGTCGGCGGGCTGGGCAGCCTGGCCGGGGCTTTCGTCGCGGCCTTGATTCTGGGTCAGATCAATATTCTGGGCATCGTCTTCATGCCGGAACTGACGGCGCTGCTCCCGTTCATCCTGATGGTCGGGGTGCTGATCTGGAAGCCGACCGGGCTGGCAGGAAACCGCCTGTGAGGAACCTGCGCATCGCGGCGTCCATGCTCGCCCTCTGCGGCGTCGGCCCGCTATTGGCGGTCTTGATCACCTCGCAGTTGATGCTGTCGCTGCTGGCGCAGGCCACGTTCGCCGCGATATTTGCGCTGGGCGTGGGGTTCCTGATCCGGCAAAACGGCATGGTCAGCTTCGGCCATGCCGCCTTCTTCGGCCTTCCCGGTTACATGATGGGCCTGCTGCTGCCCGGGGCGATGATGCCAGCGGAAGTGCTGATCATCGGCGCCGTGGCATTGACCGGCATCCTCGGGTTCGCCATCGGCCTGGTCATCGTGCGCGTCCATGGAATCGCGTTCGGCATGCTGACGCTGGCCATAGGCCAGGGTCTTTATGTGGCGGTCACGCGGGTGCGCGGCGTCACCGGGGGCCACGACGGCATGAACCTTCGATTGCCGCAGGAATTGTTCGGTCTGCCGCTCAAGCTGCTGCAGCAGCCGCAGGGGATGCTCATCGTCTCATGGCTGGTGCTGATGGCGATCCTGGTCTCGATCTGGCTCTTTTCGAGAAGCCACTGGGGGCGGCTCACCGAGGGCATACGCGACAACGAGGAGCGGATCCGTTTTCTCGGGTACTCGACCCTGCTGCCGCGGGCGCTGGTGTTCGCCGCATCGACCGTCATCGCCGCCATCGGCGGCGTGCTGTTCGTCGTCTACAACACGTTTATCTCGCCCGACGCCGTGCATTGGACCGCATCGGGCTCGGCGCTGATCATGGCCATACTCGGCGGGGCGGGCAGCACCTGGGGGCCGGCGCTGGGCGCATTCGCCTATTTCCTGCTGAAGCATGCGGCCGGGGAGTATACGACGCACTGGCTCAGCATCATCGGCGTCGCCCTGATCCTGGTCTCGGTCGCGTTTCCGACCGGATTGGCCGGGCTGGTGGAGCGCTGGTTCAAACCGGCACGCCGCGGGGCGCCAGCATGATCGCGCTGGCCGCTTCCGGAATCTCGAAGCGCTATGGCGGTTTCAACGCCCTTTCCAACGTTCAGCTGAACGTAAAGCAAGGCGAGATTCGCGGCCTGATCGGCCCGAACGGCGCGGGGAAATCGACGCTGATCGACGCATTGTCCGGGCGTGACGGCAAGCATAGCGGAAGGGTCGAACTGTTCGGACGCGACATCACCGCCCTGACCCCGGCGCAGCGCCGCGCTCTGGGTTTGTCGCGCTCGTTCCAGAGGACCAGCATCTTTCCCAGCCTGACGGTCCGGCGCCAGATCGAGCTCGCCGCACGCGCGGTCGGCAGCACCGACACGAACGACATCATGGACGAGTTCGGATTGCTGCCGTTTGCCGACAGCATCGCGGCCGATATCGGTTACGGCGACCAGCGGCGTCTCGATCTCGCCCTGGCGATGACCGGCCAGCCGAAAGTGCTGCTGCTGGACGAGCCGGCGGCGGGGCTTTCCTTCGAGGAATCGAAAAAACTCGCGCAGCACCTGCGCGCGATGGCGACGCGCCGCGGCGTCACGGTCGTGCTGGTGGAGCACGACATGGACGTGGTGTTCTCGATCGCGGACAGCATCACGGTGCTGCAGGTCGGGACGGTGCTGGCCGAAGGCGAGCCGCAGACCGTGCGCGCCAATCCGGCCGTGATCGAAGCCTATCTGGGTAGCGCGGGATGAGTTGCCTGCTGCGCTACGATGCCGTGGATGCCGGCTACGGCAGCGCCCGGATCCTGCATGGCGTCAGCCTCCGGGTGGACAAGGGCTGTGCCGTCGCCGTCCTCGGCCGCAACGGCGTGGGCAAGACGACGCTGGTGAATGCGCTTCTGGGAACGGCCCGACTGACCGGCGGAAAAATCAGCATACGGGACCAGGCGGTCAATCGTCCCCGCCCATACACGGCGGCGCGCGCGGGTGTCGCAGTGGTGATTCAGGGACGCGGCATCCTGCCCAATCTCAGCGTGAGCGAGAACCTGCTTCTGGGAGCGGCCACTCGCCGCCCGGGGCCGTGGAAGCTGGAAAAGGTGTTCCAACTTTTTCCGATCCTGAAGGAGCGCGCCGGCACGCCGGGAACGGCGTTGAGCGGCGGCGAGCAGCAGATGCTCGCCATCGGCCGCGCGCTGATGGCCAATCCGGACCTGCTGATACTGGACGAACCGAGCGAAGGCCTCGCGCCGGTGATCATCGATGAACTCGCCGGCGTGCTCCGCGGGCTGCTGGCGGACGGCACGGCGATCCTGCTGATCGAGCAGAACCTCGCCCTGGTCGAGCGCGTCGCGCAGGAATTCAATGTACTCTCGAAGGGCAGCGTCGTGGACCGCGGCTCCATGGCCGAAACCACGCGCGAGGCGCTGCACAAACACATTGCCATCTGAACTATCAGTATCATTGCAAGAGTGTCACCACAAAGGAGGAGCAGCCATGAACCGTAACAGAATCACAGCCGGACTTTTTCTTGCATTCGCCCTTGCGGCGCCCCACGCGCAGGCCGCCGATCCGATCCGCATCGGCGTTCCCACTTCGCTTACGGGCCCGTATGTGGCGCTGGGCGAGGAGGTGAAGCGCGGTGTCAACTTTGCAGTCAACGAAGTCAACGCCGCAGGCGGCATCGCCGGACGCAAGGTGGAAGCCGTGTTTGCCGATACCGAAGGCAACCCCGACGTCGGTCGCCGCGCCGCGGAAAAACTGGTGCTCGGCGGCAGCAAACTCCTGATCGGAACCATCTCGTCGGCGGTCGGGCTGGCGGTCGGCGCGCAGGTCGAGCGCTGGGATGCGCTTTATATCTCCTCGGTCAACAAGAGCAACCGCCTCACCACCGACGCCTGCAATCCGCGCATGTTCCGCGCCAATCATTCCGATGCGATGGACATGGCGGTCGTCGGGCCGTGGCTGAAGGGGCGCAAGGAAAAGGAATGGGTGATCATCGCGGCCGACTATGCCTGGGGCCGCGATTCGGCCGACGAGTTCGCCGCCGCGGCCGCCGCGGCCGGCAAGACCGTCAAAGGCAAGTTCTTCGCGCCGCTAGGGACCAAGGACTACGCGCCCTATATCCAGCAGATAAAGGACCTGAAACCCGATGGAATGTGGGTGGCGATCGCCGGCCGCGACGCGGTGAATTTCGGCGTGCAGGCGGGGCAGTTCGGGCTGCTGAAGTCGGTGTTCACGGTGGGCCAGAGTTTCGCCGTTCCGTCGACCATCAGCGGCATCGGCGAGGCGGCCAACGGCGTCTGGGGCATCGTCAATTACACCGCGACCATCGACACCCCGGGCAACAAGGCCTTCGTCGCCGACTGGATGAAAGCCAACAACGGCAAGGAACCGGCCAACTTCGAGGCGGAAACCTACGTCGCCATGAAGCTCCTGTTCGCGGCAATAGCGAAAGCCGGCAGCAGCGAACCCGGCGCCGTCGCCAAGGCGCTGGAAACGGCGTCGGTCGACATACCGTTCTACGGCAACGTGGCCATGCGCGCCGAGGATCACCAGCTGCGCCTGCCCAACTTCATGGGGCGGGTGGCGAAGGTGAACGGTGAGTTGAAGCTGGTGGTCGAACAGACGGTGGATGCTGCCACAGCGACGCCTGCACCGTCCAAGGACTGCAAGATGCGGCGTTAGGCTTCGATGGCTGTAGAAATCATCCTCGCCGCCGCGCGCATCGCGGCGGCGACCAAGGCCGGGCTTTGGGGCGACAGGACCCTGCTCGACCATTTCGACGCCGCGTGCCGCGCTGCGCCCGACAAGGTCGCGGTCACCGGCTACAACAGCAGCCGCGGCCGCACCGTGACGCTGTCGTATCGCCAGCTGGACCGCCTGTCGCGAAAAGCGGCGGCCGGGCTGGCACGCATGGGCGTGGCAAAAGGCGATGTGGTCTCGGCGATCATCCCCAACTGGTGCGAGTTTCCGCTGGTTCACCTGGCGTGCCTTCGCATCGGCGCGGTCACCAATCCGCTGATGCACATCCTCAGGCAACGCGAACTTGCTTTCATGCTGAAACTGGCGCAGAGCAAGGTCCTGATCGTGCCGAGGTCGTTTCGTGACTTCGACTACCCGGGCATGATCGCCGGGCTGCGGCCCGATCTTCCCGACCTGCGCCGCGTGCTGGTGATCGACGGCGACGGTGACGATTCCTTCGAGCAGGCCTTGCTGCAAGCGCCGGAACAAGACGCAGCCTCGGTCGCGGCGCTGTTCGCCGCGCGCAGGTTGAACGCCAACGAGCCGGTGGAGATCCTCTATACCTCGGGCACCACGGGCGAGCCCAAGGGCGTGATGCACACCTCGAACACGCTGCTCAGCAGCCTCGCGCCCTGCCGCAGGCGCATGTGCCTGAGTGCGGACGACGTGGTCCTGATGGCTTCGCCCCTGGCGCATCAGACCGGGTTCATCTACGGCATGATGCTGGCGTTCCACCTCGGTGCGAAGCTGGTGCTGCAGGACATCTGGAACGCGGAGCAGGCGGCAAAGCTGATCGCGGACGAAGGCGTCAGCTTTACCATGGCCTCCACGCCGTTTCTGTCCGACCTCAGCAACGCGGCCGGGACACAAGCACATGACCTGGGTTCGCTGCGGGTGTTCATCGCCGCCGGCGCGCCGATACCGCAGGTGCTGGTCAGCCGTGCCGAGACGGCCCTGGGCGCGCGCATCATGTCCGGCTGGGGCATGACCGAGAACGGCCTGGCGACGGTGACCGGTCTGGACGATCCGGAGGACAAGGTGTCCCGCACCGACGGGCGCGCATTCGAGAACATGGAAGTCCGCGTGGTTGGAACCGCGGGCGAGCCTCTCCCCGCAAATGCCGAAGGCCGCCTGCAGGCGCGCGGCCCCGGCAACTTCGTCGGTTATTTGAAGCGGCCGCAGTTCTACGAAGTGGACGCGGAGGGCTGGTTCGAGACCGGCGACATCGCGCGCATGGACGAATCCGGTTTCATCCGCATCTGCGGGCGCAGCAAGGACATCATCATTCGCGGCGGCGAGAACATTCCGGTGATCGAGGTGGAACAACTCCTTTACCGCCATCCGGCGGTGAGCGAAGTCGCGGTGGTGGCCAAGCCGGACGCGCGGCTGGGCGAGCGCGCCTGCGCCTTCATTGCCCTGCGTCCGGGATGCAGCCTGAGTTTCGACGAAATGAGCGCATTTCTGGCCGGGCACCGGATCACGCGGCAGTACATCCCAGAGTACCTGTGCATCGTCGACGAATTGCCGCATACGGCAACCGGCAAGATTCAGAAATTCGCCCTGCGCCAGCGGGCGCAGGCGCTGCAAGCGCAGGGGCCGCGATGAAAGCCCTGTTGAGCGCCGAGCGCATCGAGCAGCACTCCCGGCCGGGGCTGTGGCCGGGGCGAACACTGGCCGATTTTTTCGACGACGCCGTCGCGCGAACGCCGGACAAGGTGGCCGTCACCGGGCTGAATTCCTCATCCGGCGCGATCACCACGCTTTCCTACCGGCAGATGCATCGCCTGGTCAAACGGATGGCGCTCGGCCTCATCCGGCTTGGAGTGGGGACGGGCGAAGTGGTGTCGTGCCAACTGCCCAACTGGTGGCAATTCGCCGCGCTGCACCTGGCCTGCATCCGCATCGGGGCGGTCACCAATCCGCTGATGCCGATCTTCCGTCACCGCGAACTGCGCTACATGCTCGGTTTCGCCGAATCGAAGGTCCTGGTGATACCTCGGCGCTATCGCGGCTTCGATTATCCGGCCATGGTGGACGAGTTGCGCGGCGACCTGCCGTGCCTTGCGCGCGTGCTGGCGGTGGGCGATACGCAACACGATACGTTCGAAGCGGAACTGTTGCAGCCGCGCCTGGAAGACGAACCGGGGGCGGAAAAGTTGCTTGCCGGCCGGCAGTCTTCGCCCGACGATATCGTGCAACTGCTCTACACCTCGGGCACGACGGGCGAGCCCAAGGGGGTGCTGCATACTTCGAACACGCTCGTCAGCATCATCCAGTGCTACGCCAGGCGTCTCGGCCTGGACGAGGACACGGTG
>JAPLRD010000154.1 GCA_026399375.1 Pseudomonadota bacterium | reverse complement strand
TGTCATCGCCCGAGAGCGTGACCCCGCCGAGCACCATTTTCAGGCCGTTGTAGTCGGGCGGGTTGTGGCTGCCCGTGACCATGACCACGCTGTTGCAGCCCAGCTCGTGCGCGGCGAAATAGCCCATGGGCGTGGCCGCCATGCCGATGTCGATGACGTCGACGCCGGCGGCGCGCAATCCCGTAGCCAGCGCCGCGCACAGTTCCGGTCCGGAGAGCCTGCCGTCGCGGCCGACGGCCACGGCCGTCTGCTTGCGCGCGCGCGCTTCCGAGCCGATCGCCTGGCCGATGGCGGTGACGATCTCGGGCGTGAGGGTGCGGCCGACGATGCCGCGGATGTCATAGGCCTTGAAAATCTCGGCGGGAACGGAACTCATGATGGCTTCAGTCTTTAGGGAGGGAAAACCATCATTTTACTACCGCGGCGGAGCCCGATGTTCCCCGAAAAACGCGAGCAGGCGCCGCGGCAGCCAGTCGATGTCGCCCGGAAACGCGCCGTCGGCAAAGCCGACGTGGCCGCCCTCCGCCGGCTGTTCCAGTCGCACCGCGGCCGAGACATCCGCCGGCCCGGGCAGGTGCGCTGAGGGAAGAAACGGGTCGTTCCTTGCGTTCAGCACCAGCGTCGGCAGGCGCACCGAAACCAGGCCGGGCTTGCTGCTGGCGCGCGTCCAGTAATCGTCGGTGTCGCGAAAACCGTGCAGCGGTGCGGTGACCACGTTGTCGAAGTCGCGCAGGCTGCGCGCGCGAAGGACCAGATTGCGATCGAACAGGCCGGGAAAGCGCGCGAGCTTGTCCAGGCTCTTCTTGCGCAGCGTGGCGAGAAACATGCGCGTATAGATCAGGTTCCATCCCTGCCCCAGCGCCTTGCCCGAGGCCATCAGGTCGAGCGGCGCCGACACCGCCGCCGCGGCTGACAGAAGCCCTTCCGCCTCGCTGCCTGTTTCGGCCAACCATTTTAGCAGCGCGTTGCCTCCCAGGGACACGCCCGCGGCGTAGAGCGGCCGGCGCGTCCGCGCGAGGCGTGCGAGGACCCAGCCGATCTCCGCCGCGTCGCCTGAGTGGTAGGCGCGAGGCAGGCGGTTCGCTTCGCCGCTGCAGCCGCGAAAGTGCACCACCACGCCCATCCAGCGCAAGCGTGCAAGGGCGCGCATCAGCGCGCGCGCGTAGTGGCTGGAGGAGCCGCCCTCCAGCCCGTGGAACAAGGCGACGCAGGGTGCCGCGGCATCTTCGCCGTCGAGGAAATCCAGATCGATGAAATCGCCGTCGGGGGTATCCCAACGCTCGCGCCGCAAGCGCGGCCTTGCGCCGCGCAGGAACAAGGCGGGATAGATGGTCTGCGCATGGCCGCCGCGCAACCAGCGCGGGGCGCGGTATGCCTCGGTCGGCGGGCTCAATGCAGTACTTTTGGCGCTTCCAGGGGAAGCTCGCGCCGGACCACGGGCGCCGGCGAATGCGAGCCGTGGTGCAGCAGCATGCGCCAGCCGTTGCCCGAGCGCTGGTAGATATTGGTGGCGATCACAATGCTGTGCGCGCCCTCACCCCGGCCGCTTCGCACCAGGATGTTTTCGTGCAGGCTGTGGACAGAGTACGTCATGCCCGAAAAGATGACCTGGTCGCTCAGTCCCACCTTCAGGCGCTGGCCGGACTTGAAGATCTGCGCCCAGTTTTCGCGCACCTGCGCAAATCCGGCGAGGCGTGGCCCGCCGGGATGGATGCAGCTCACCTCCTCATCCTCGGACCAGACTTCCATCATCGCCTCGAGATCGGCGCGCTCCAGCGCCTCGTAAAACGCCGCTTCTGCTTCCTGCGGTGTGGTGAAGGCGGTCTTCTTCAACGCTTTGCTCCCCCAGCCGGAAACCTCCGAATTCGACTCCCGCCCCTTTGCGCTGAATCCGCCCATCGCAAACACACTGCGTGCTCACCACCTGCAGAAGCGAACTCGGAAGCATTCTAGCACTGACACATCAACGCATGCTTGCCAATGCACTACAATGTAACTACACTAGGCAAATGAGCACTGTGCACTTTGAATGGGACGAGCGTAAGGCCGCCGCGAACCTGAAGAAGCACGGTGTCAGCTTCGAGGAGGCGAAATCCGTCTTCTACGATGAGCGGGCCAGGTTGATCGACGATCCGGACCATTCGAAAGACGAAGATCGTTTCATTCTGCTCGGGTTGAGCTCTGTCTTGAAGGTATTGGCTGTCTGCCATTGCTATCGGACCGATGCGGGCGTCATCCGGATCATCTCGGCCCGCAAGGCAACTGCCACGGAAATGAAGTCCTATCCATGAAGGTGCCCCATGCGCAAAGAATATGACTTTTCCGCTGCTCGCAAGAATCCCTATGCCTCACAGTTGAAAAAGCAGATCACCATTCGCCTGGACGAGGAGTCAATCAACTATTTCAAGTCTGTTTCCGAGCAGGTTGGAATCCCCTACCAGAGTCTCATCAATCTGTATCTGCGCGACTGTGCTGCCTCACAGCGCAAGTTGAATCTCAACTGGAAGTAAATTCACGCAATCTCTGACATCCACCGAAGGAGAATTCATGGCACACACCTACGAAGAACTGAAGCACAAGCCCCTGGCCGAACTGCGCGAGATCGCCAAGGACATCACGCACGAGGCGGTGCAGGGCTACACGCAGTTGAACAAGGACCACCTGCTGGTGGCCCTGTGCAAGGCGCTCGGCATAGACATGCACGCGCACAAGGAAGTAAAAGGCATAGACAAGGCGGCGACCAAGGCAAGGATCAAGGATTGGAAAAAGAAACGCGACGAGGCGCTGGCCGCGAGCGACCGCAAGGCGCTGAAGGTGGCGCTGGACCAGATTCATCACCTCAAGCGCGTGATGCGCAAGGCCATGGTGTAACGAGTCTCTGCTTGTCGAGTGGGCGGCGAACCCCTGCCGCCCACCCGGGCCACCTCAACCCGGAACCACCCGCTGCGACGCTCGGTCAGGCGTCAAATCGCACAAGCGGCACAAGGTAGGTGTGGATGGCCGCCATGAGAAGGATGCCGCCCATGACGGCCGCAATTCCAAGCGGCAGCGATCCGGATTTCATCAGGATGAAGCCGCCCAGGAAGGCCGGAATTGCCGCAAAGACGCCCGTCCAGTGCGCAGCCACCTTTTTCCCGCAGGATCGGCAATTCACCGCACGTCCGGGACCGAGCGCTGACTTGCGCAAAAGGGACATGGCCGCGCGCCCGCAGTGCGGACACTTAACCATGGTCGCGATACCATAGCGGCGCGATGACAGGCGGCGCAACGACAGGCGGCGCGACGACAGGCGGCGCGACGCTTGTCACCCGCCCGCGCCCGCGGGCGCTACGCTTCTTCGCCGTCATTCTGGGTCCGTACGATCCATAGCGCTACCGCGCCGAACGCCACGGAGACGGTGCCCAGGAACGCCCAAAACCAGGCAAACCCCTTGGCGTCGGAGACCTGGGCAGGATCTGCCATCTCTCCAATGGAACTAAACCCCGTAATCGCGACGCCATAGCAGATGATCGCGAAGAATGCACAAATTACGATGGTCAGCTGAGCGGAAATCTTCAATTATGAACCCCGTTCCCTTGGAAGTTGCCTGCCGAAATTGATGGCCGGCGCTGGCGGCACAAGCCGGATGGAAACCGCATTGCAGCCGGCATTATACCTGCCCGACCCGGGGACCTGCGCTGGCCGGTCCTGTCCTGTTATTATCAGGTCATTGGCCCGAAGAATGGTCAGAATGAGGGGGACGCGTTGGTCATCGCACTGCTTGCCGACGTTCACAGCAATCTGGAAGCGCTAGAAGCCTGCCTCGCGCACGCGCGAGACTCCGGCGCCGGCCGCTACGCCTTTCTCGGCGATCTGGTCGGCTACGGCGCAGATCCCGGCGCGGTTATCGAATTGATCGCGCGCTACGCGGCCGAAGGTGCGATCGTGGTGAAAGGCAACCACGACGCGGCGGTGGAAAAGCGCGCCGGCTACATGAACGACACCGGCACCGAGGTGATCGAATGGACGCGCGAGGTGCTGTCCGCGGACGCCAAGGCCTTTCTGGCGCAGCTCCCGCTTAGTGTCGTCGAGGGAACGATGTGTTTCGTGCACGCTTCGGCCGCATCACCCGAGCGCTGGGACTACGTCGACAGCATCACCGCGGCGCTGAAGAGCATCGATGCGGCGCAGGTGCCCTACACCTTTTCCGGGCATGTGCACGAGCAGATGCTTTATTTCCAGAGTTCGGTCGGAAAAGTGGGCGCGTACAGCCCGCTGCAGGGAAGCCCGATCTCCATGCACAACAACCGCAGCTGGCACGCGCTGGTCGGATCCGTGGGCCAGCCGCGCGACCGCAATCCGTCCGCGGCGTATGCGCTGTTCGACAGCGAGCGCGAGCAGATGACCTTCCATCGCGTCCCCTACGACCACCTGGCGGCTGCGGGCAAGATCCGCAAGGCGGGGCTGCCCGGCTCGATCGCCTATCGCGTCGAAATGGGCATCTGAGCGAAGCCATGCAGGAGCGATTGACCCCCGGCGCGGAAATCGACGGCTTCCGGCTCGGTGAGTGCATACACTCCGGCGCCCAAGGCCTCATCTTCCAGGTCACCCGGCCGGACAGGCCCCTGCCGATGATCATGAAGGTGCCGCGCTTCGGGCACGGCGAGTCGGCAGAAAACCTCATCAGCTTTGAAACCGAGGCAAACATCCTGCCGGCGCTCTCCGGAGCGCACGTGCCCCGTTTCATCGCCGCCGGCACCCTGGAAACCACGCCCTATCTGGTCACCGAATGGGTCGAAGGCGAGAGCCTCGAAGCGGTGCTGAAACGCGGCTCGCTGCGCGCCGATCAGATCCAGAGCGTCGGAGCGGCGCTCGCCGATGCGCTGCACAGCCTGCACCGGCAGAATGCCATCCATCTGGACATCAAGCCTGACAACGTCATCATCAAGCCCAATGGCAAAGCCGTGCTGATCGATTTCGGGCTTGCGCATCATGCACGCTACCCCGATCTGCTGGCGCAGGAGCAGCGCTTCGCCGCCGGCTCGGCGCCTTACATATCGCCCGAGCAGATGCTGGGTACGCGCTCCGATCCGCGCAGCGACATATTTTCCCTTGGCGTCGTGCTCTACGAACTTGTCACCGGCGAGCTTCCTTTCGTAATTCCGCGATCCATGGCAGGCATGCGCGATCGCCTGTGGATGGACCCCGTCCCGCCCAGCGCGCACTCGATCGAAACCACGCCCTGGCTGCAGGAGATCATCCTGCGCTGCCTGGAGCCGAACGCCGCCGCACGCTACCAATCGGCTGCCCACATCGCGTTCGACCTGCGCCACCCGCACCAGGTCGCGCTTACCGAGCGCTCCACCAAGTCGGCGCAAGCCGGTTTCTTCTCGCAAGTCCGGCGCTGGTGGCTTGCCCGCGGCGACCGCAGCCCGCCGCGCCGCCTGCCCAACGTGCAGGTCAGTACGGCGCCGGTCATCATGGTGGCGGTGGACACCACGCACCCGCATGACGAGCGCCTGCCGGCGCTGCAGCGGGTGACCGGGCAGGTGCTGTCGCTGTCCGCCGAGTTCCGGCTGGCCTGCGTTTCGGTGATCGGCGCCGGGCCGATGGTGGAGGGAAAGGGCGACGCTGCGACCGCCTCGGGCATCCACCGCGAACATCTAGTCCGCCTTCGGCATTGGGTGGCGCCGCTGAATCTGCCGCCGCACCGGCTCGCGCTGCACGTGGTCGTGGCGGCCAGCCCTGCCGACGCGCTGCTCGAATTTTCACGGCAGAATCACGTTGACTTGATTCTGCTCGGCGCACCCCGCCCGTCGCAACACGCGCTGGCGTGGTGGCGCTCGGTGGCCTCGACCGTGACTGCGCACGCGCATTGCAGTGTGCATGTGGTGCGCGTGCCCGGAGAGCCGGACGAAACCGAAACCGCAGACGCGTCGCCGGGAGCGGCAGCGGAGGGAGGGCGGCCCTAGAATTTGTTGCAAGGATAAATGGGGTGCACCCCCTCGTCCTTAAGGTAGCGGGCCGTTGCAAGATCCATGTTGCAACGGGACCTGGCGGACTGCGAGATGGCGAGAGGCTTGATACACTGAATGTTCGATGTCCGTCCGGTTGCATGACTGTGATCCGACTGGCTGCGAAGGGAGATTGCCGATGCGCATTCTGATCGCCGAAGACGACGCGACTATCGCCGATGGCCTGACTCAGTCATTGCGTCATTCCGGCTATGCGGTCGACTGCGCGCGAACGGGATCGGAAGCCGATGCGGCGCTGGCCGCCGGCCAGTACGACCTCGTCATACTCGATCTCGGACTGCCGAAGATGAACGGTTTCGAGGTGCTGAAGCGCCTGCGCGGCCGCAGTTCGAAAGTGCCGGTATTGATTCTGACCGCGCTGGACGCGGTGAGCGACCGGGTGCGCGGCCTCGACCTGGGCGCCGACGATTACCTGGCCAAGCCATTTGCGTTGACCGAGTTGGAGGCGCGGGTGCGCGCGCTTACCCGCCGCGGACCGTCCGGGGCGTCCACCGTACTGCAACATGGCGACCTGACATACGACCAGGTCAACCGGGTGGCGGATTTTGCTGCGGCGCGCAGGCAGGGTCGTCAGCAAGGCCCGGCTGGTGGAGCACATGTGCGAATGGGGCGAAGAAGTCAGCACCAATGCCATTGAAGTCTATATGCACCGTCTGCGCAAGAAGCTCGAGGGCAGCGAGGTGAACATCGTTACCGTGCGCGGCCTCGGCTACTGCCTCGAAAAGATTCAGGGAGGCTGATTGCCAATTTCCCGCGCGCACGCCCTGGTGAAATGTGCGGATCACCCGGGCGGCCTGCGCCACAGGTCTCCCCCTTGAACCGGCCATCGCGATGAAGCTGGCCCTGTTCGCGGACATTCACAGCAACCTGGAGGCGTTCACCGCCTGCCTTGGACATGCGCAATCGCTGGGAGCGGACAGTCACGCATTTCTCGGCGACATGGTCGGCTACGGCGCCGACCCGGTCGCCGTGCTCGATCTGGTCGAACGCCATGTCGCCGACGGCGCCGTGGCGGTGCTGGGCAACCACGATGCGGCCGCACTCGGCCACTCGGCGGGACAAATGAACGCCAACGCGCACGCGGCGATCGCCTGGACCCGGACGCAACTGGGCGAAAGCCAGCGCGCCTTCCTTGCATCCCTGCCCCTGACAGTCAGGCGGGACAAGATATTGTTCGTGCACGCAAGCGCCTCGACCCCCGAACGCTGGACCTACGTGACCGACGCCGCCGACGCGGAGCAAAGCCTGGCCGCCGGTGACGCGAACTACATATTTTGCGGTCACGTGCACCAGCCGATGCTGTATTACATGGGTTCCGGCGGACGGCCCATGCCTTTCGTGCCGGTAGCCGGGGTACCCATCCCTACCGGCGCACACCGGCAATGGCTGGCAATTGCCGGCTCCGCCGGACAGCCCCGCGACGGCAACAACGCGGCCTGCTACGCCATGTTCGACAGTGAGCGCCAGCGATTGACGTTCTTTCGCGTTCCTTATGCGCACGGACTGGCTGCGCAGAAAATTCGCGCCGCCGGGCTTCCTCCGCGACTCGCCTTGCGCCTGGAGCGCGGAGCCTGACATGGAACGCGCAGCGACGGCGGCGGTCACTCCGCACGAGGGCAGCGAGATCGACGGTTACCGCCTGGGCGAGTTGATCCACACCGGCAGCATGGCCTCGATCTACCGCGTCGCCGGGCCCGACGGTCCGCTGCCGATGATCATGAAGATTCCGCGGCTGGGTGCGGGGGAGCGCGCGG
>JAPLRD010000114.1 GCA_026399375.1 Pseudomonadota bacterium | reverse complement strand
GAACTTGACGCTTACTCTCGTACTCGCGATCAGCGCGATATTTCTGCTTGCCGGCTTCGTCAAAGGCATTGCCGGCATGGGACTCCCCACGGTCGCGATGGGTCTGCTCGGCATCGTCATGCTGCCCGCTCAAGCGGCCGATCTCGGCCAGTTCCAGTGCGAGATCGGCCCAGCTTGAATAACGCTCTTCCGGCTGCTTCATCAGCATCTTGAGCACGATGCGGTCCACGCCGCTCGCGAGCGCGGGATTGTGCTGGCTTGGCGGCAGCGGATCCTGGCTGATGATCTTTCGGATCAGTTCGGTGATGTTGTCGGCCACAAACGGCCGCTTTCCGGTCAGCAGCTCGTACAGCACCACGCCCAGGCAGTACATGTCGGTGGCGTGGGTCAGCGGTTGGTTGCTGACCTGTTCCGGCGACATATAAGCGGGGGAGCCGATATTGACCGGCTGGGTCACATCGCGATTCTGCAGGAAGGCGGCGCCGAGATCGGTGATCTTTACGTCGCTGCCCTCGACGATCATGATATTGGCCGGCTTGATATCACGGTGGATGACGCCCTGGCGGAATGCGAAATCCAGCGCGCCGCAGCACTTGAAGCCGATCTGGACCGCGTCTTCGGGCGGCAGCAGATTGCCGGGGCTTGTGTGACTGGACAGATTGGCTCCGGGCACGTATTCCATCACGATGTAACCGGCCTCGTCGGTGACGACGGCGTCGAGGATGGAGGCGATGTGGGGATGGGTCAGCTTTCCGGCAAGGGACGCCTCTTTCAGAAACTGCTTGCGCAGTACGGCGCCGAGTTCGGGATCCTGGAACACGGCGGGATCGATGATTTTCACCGCCACTTCGTCGCCTGAAAAAGTGTCGATGGCGCGATAGACCGCGCCCGAACTCCCCTTGCCCAGAAGGTCTTTCAGTTCGTACTTGCCGAAAACGCTGTTCATGCTTGCTCCCAGACCGAAGGTATCCGCCATGACCGGCCAGGTCAGACCACGGTGTGCGGTTGTTCGATCATCTTCTGGTAGATCAGGCTTTGCAGGATCATGCTGTCGTTGGGCTGAAGGTCATGGAACTCGATGCCGTGATGCACCACGGGCGGCTGCGCGGCCGTGTTCGCATCATCGTCGCGCAGAACGGTGCGGATCACCGCGTTCGCCGTCAGATAGAGGTCCATGTTGTGCAGATTGACCCGGAAGGACAGCCGCAATGTTTGCCCGGCCTTTCCCAGGGGGTTGCGCGCGTCCACACGTGCGCCGCTCGAGCTGATGTTCACGATCATGCCCGACAGGGGCGCGCTCCCCTCGTTGTCCGGATCGACGATGGAGGCGATGATCTTGAGCCTGATCCGCGGCGATTTGCGGATCACGGCGCCCTGGATTTCGTCGGGAAACGAAAGATGGAGGTAGTCGAAAGGTACTTTGCACACACGCTTGATGCTGCAATGGAAACCGAAGGCGTTTTGCCCCGAGAACACGCGCACGACCACGCTTTCGTCTTCGAGCAGCGGCAGGCGCATGCCGTTCACCTTGGGTGCGGTCACCAGCACGCTGACCGGATCGACGTAACCGATCAGCTTCACGATATGCCTGTCGGCGCCGAGTTGGGCCGGGGGCTGGAGCTGAACGCGGTCCCCCACCTTCAGATTCATGTCGTAAAACGTGAAGCGGCCCGACGGGGTATCGGAGAGGTCGATTTCCGGTGGCTCGTCCATGGCTTCCGGCGATGGTTCGGAGGCGGATTCCCAGACCAGTTCGCGCAATGGGCCGGCTTCCAGCAGGGAGCGCAGTTGCCCCTCTGAATCGATGGGCTCTCCCTGCGCCTTCAGCAGCTTGTGATTCTGATCGTATAGCGTCCAGGGAAGGGGGGCGCCCAGCGTCAGTTCGCTTTTGTCAACAGGGATGAGGCTCAATGCAATGGCTCCGTTTGCCGACCGCGCTCGCCGGATCGATTGTTCGTGTTCAATGCCGAAGTATCTGCAGCGCGGCCGCCCATGTCAATCGCGCCGGTGTTTCACCGATGGCGGGAGCTGGTGCGGCGCCGGTCTGAAACTTGCAGTAGGCCGACGCGGCGGTGTTTGTTGAGGTGCATAATCCCGTGGCGGGAATTCCGCGCAGATGCGGAATTCAGCAATCGATCATTCAGGAGCCACGCGCCATGACAGCAGCAGCGATAGAAGCTTACACCGGAGTTTTCCCCATTGCGCCGACGCCGTTTTCGGACGCGGGCGATCTTGACCTCGACGGTATGCGGCGGGTGCTCGACTGCATGGTGGATCAGGGCGTGGACGGCATCTGCATACTCGCCAATTATTCCGAACAGTTCCTGCTCGCGGACGCGGAGCGGGACCTGCTGCTCGACCTGTGCATGAGCCACGTCGCGGGCCGGGTGCCGGTGATCGTCACCTGCAGTCATTTCAGCACCCGCATCGCCGCTGAGCGCGCGCAGAGGGCTGCAGCGGCGGGGGCGCGCATGCTGATGCTGATGCCGCCCTACCATGGAGCGTCGCTGCGCGCTGACGAGCGCGGCATCCTCGAACACTACGCGCGTGTCGCCGAGGCGGCGTCGATTCCCATCATGGTGCAGGATGCGCCGCTCTCCGGCGTCACGTTGACGGTGCCGTTCCTGGCGCGGCTCGCGCGCGAAGTGCCGCAGGTGTGCTATTTCAAGGTGGAAGTGCCGGGGGCGGCGGCAAAATTGCGCGGCCTGATCGAGGCGGGTGGCAAGACGATCGCCGGTCCGTTCGACGGCGAGGAGTCGATCACGCTCATGGCCGACCTTGATGCCGGCGCGACCGGCACAATGCCGAGTGCTCTGCTTCCCGACCTGATCAAGCCCGTGCTCGAGCATCATCGCGCCGGAAGACGCGCGCAGGCTGCGGCGGCCTACGCCCGTATCCTGCCGCTGGTCAATTTCGAAAACCGGCAATGCGGTCTGCGCGCGACCAAGGCGGTGATGGCCGAGGGCGGCGTGATCAGGAGCGAGGCGGTGCGCCATCCGCTGGAGCGCCTGCATCCGGCGACGCGCGCCGGGCTGCTCGAGCTTGCGCGCGAACTGGACCCGGTGGCGCTGCGCTGGGGCAGGTAGGCGAATAGGCGCCGAAGCGGAACACGCGCGGGATTGCGCTCCGGGCAAGTCTAGCTGCCGTCACGAATCACGCGGCACGACTCGATGTCGAAGCTGACGGCGCCGATGGTAAGCGTCGTCTGATCACGAAACCCGGCCGCAAATTGCACGAAGCGCTCGACATCGGCGAAATTGCTGACCAGGCCTAGCGACACGCGGATCGCGCCGGCGCTCTTGCCGCCGCGCTGCTGCATCACCTGAAGAAATCGCGGGAGCGTGATGTCCTTGCCCTGCGCCATTCCGGCGCGCATGTCCTCTTCTGTCAGCCCCTCGGCCGTCTCGCCCGCGCCTGGATTGCAGAAGCACCCGGTTCTGAGCGAAATCCGCTCCAGTCCCGCAAGTTCTTCGATGCGCCGATAGTCGAGCAGATGGCCGTTCGGGTCGTAGAAATTAATTGTCACGGTGCCACCGCGCATGGTCGTGGTCCCCGGTCCGTAGATACGCACCATGGGGCGTTCGTTGCTGTGGCGCAGCGCGAGAAGTTCGGCAATTAGCCAATCCGTGAGGCATTCGACGCGCGTCCGAATCGTCTCCATACCAATGCGGTCCAGATGACGGATGCCGATCTCCACCGCAGGAATGCTCTGGAAATTCAGTGTGCCGTCCTCGAAGCCGGCTTCGCCCGGCGCCAGTACGTGCAGCCGGCCCTGCATGGTGGCGAAATTTACAGTGCCACCCGCAAACCACGGACGACGCAGGCCTGGCAGCGCCGCGTTGCGGATCAGCAGACAGCCGACACCGGTGGGATAGCCGAACATCTTGTAGAAGGAGACCGCCACAAAGTCCGGCGTCACGATTCGCAGGTCAAGGCGATTCGTCGGCACGAACGCCGCGGCGTCGAGGAGCACCTGCCAGCCGCGCTCGCGGGCCGCCTCGATGAGCGAAAGCGGATGCTTCACGCCGGAGAAGTTCGACTGCGCGGGGAAAGCAAACAGGTTGGCGCGCGTGCGATCGGCGTTGTCGAGGAGTTCGGTCAGCGCCGGCCGGTCGGCGCGCAATTCGGGCACGGTCAGGGGGGCGTAGTCCACGTGGGCGCCCTTCGCTTGCGCGAATTCTCGGATCCCGTTTACGGAATTGTGATTGTCCGCCAGCAGGAGAAACCGTCCGCCCGGACCGAAGGGGTAGGACTCCGCGACCAGCTTCAGTGCGCCGGACGCGTTCAGCGTGAAGACCGCCGTGTAATCGCCGTCACCGTTGAAGTAGGCGAGCACCGCCGCGCGTGCCCGCTCTACCGCATGCGTCATCGCCGTCGAACTCGGGTTGGCCGAGTGCGGGTTGCCGAAAACGTGTCCTCCGAGCAGATCGGCGTGCTCTCTGATTTGCGAGTCGGCGTGGAGTGCAGCCCCGGTGTAGTCGAGGTACGCGTGACCTTGGTCGAGCAGTTTCGTGCCGGCGTAGGCTGGATGCAGGTCGAGGAAGCGCGCGAAACTTGTCACGGGTAGATTTTATCGCTTTCCCGGAAGTTCGAACGCACGCGCATGGCGAAATTGTTCGATTAGGGGGGCGTGAATCCGTCGTTGCCGCGGCGTAAGCGCCTGAGTGCGCCCGTCTGCCAATTCGTTTCGTAGCCGCCTCGCAGGAGGTTCGCTCACCGGTCCTGGGCGGGCGCTGCAGGTCTGCTTGCAATTCGTGCCGAAGTTGCTGTATGATTCAAACAACTGTTTGAAACGGGCGTATACATTTCTATGGCAGAAATCGATACCAGGGTGCGCATTCTGGATGCGGCGGAGTTGATGCTTACCGAGCAGGGATTCGAAGCGACCACCCTGCGCCAAATCACCGGCGCCGCCGAAGTCAACCTGGCTGCGGTCAATTACCATTTCGGCTCGAAGGAATCGCTGATCAGAGAGGTGTTTCGCCGCCGCCTGATCTGGCTCAACCAGCAGCGGCTGCAGGAACTGGAGCGCCTCGAGGCCGAGGCGGGCGATGCGCCGGTGAAACCGAGCCGCATTCTCGAAGTGTTTTTCGGCGTGGCGCTGAAGATGGCGGCGGACAAGGATGGCGGCGGGCGCACCTTCATGCGCCTGCTGGGGCGCACCTACACCAAACCGTCAGAGTTCGTGCGCGGCTTCCTGGGAGAGGAATATGCGGCCGTAGTCGCTCGTTTCAAATCGGCGTTGATCAAGGCGCTGCCGGGCGTGCCCGAAGAGGAAATCCTGTGGCGTTTTCATTTCATGCTCGGCGCCATGTCTTACGCGATATCCGGAGCGGACACGCTGCACATCCTGTCCGAGGACGCGCTCGACGATGGCGACACCGAGGCGCTGTATGCGCGCCTGATGAGTTTCATGCTGGGCGGCCTGCGCGCGCCCTTGCCGATCATTCCGGGAAGAACCACCAAGCCGGCGCGCATCCGGAAAGCGGCATGAAACAGATTCGATTCTTAATGCTGAAGCAGTCAAAGAAGTCCGGCCGGTGATGGACATTCGCCCAAGTCATTTCTGAGGAGGAACATATGAGTCAATACGTCGCCCCGATACGTGACATGCAATTCGTGCTGCACGAACTGCTGCAGGTCGAGGATGAGTTGAAGCAGATACCCCGGTACGCGGAAGTCGACGCCGATACCATCAACCAGGTGCTGGAGGAGGGGGCGAAATTCACCTCGAAGGTTCTGTTTCCGCTGAACCACTCGGGCGATCACGAAGGCTGCCACCTCGATCCGGCCACGCACGCCGTGACCACGCCCAAGGGATTCAAGGAAGCCTACCAGCAGTTCGTCGAGGCGGGCTGGCCTTCTCTTACCTGCGATCCGGAGTACGGCGGCCAGGGGTTGCCGGTGGTGCTCTACAACCCGTTCTCGGAGATGCTGAACGCCTGCAACCAGGCCTGGTATATGTATCCGGGGCTGTCCCACGGGGCCTATGAATGCCTGCACGAACACGGCACGCCCGTACAGAAAAAGCTCTACCTGCCCAAACTGGTTTCGGGCGAATGGACCGGCACCATGTGCCTGACCGAGGCTCACTGCGGCACGGATCTGGGCCTGCTGCGTTCCAAGGCCGACCCGCAGGCGGACGGTTCATACAAAATTACCGGCAGCAAGATCTTCATCTCGGCCGGCGAGCACGATATGGCGGCGAACATTCTCCATCTGGTGCTGGCGCGCCTGCCCGACGCACCCGCCGGCACCAAGGGTATCTCCCTGTTTGTGGTGCCGAAGTTCATCCCGACTAAGGAGGGCGCCCCCGGTGCGCGCAACCCCATCAATTGCGGCGCCATTGAGGAGAAGATGGGCATACACGGCAATTCGACCTGCCAGATGAACCTGGACGAGGCCACGGGCTGGATCGTGGGCGAGCCGAGCAAGGGCCTGAACGCCATGTTCGTGATGATGAATGCAGCGCGCCTCGGCGTGGGCATGCAGGGGCTGGGGCAGACCGAGGTCGCGTTCCAGAACGCCCTCGTTTATGCCAAGGACCGCGTGCAGATGCGCGGCCTCTCCGGTGTCAAGGCGCCGAAGCTGCCGGCCGATCCCATCATCGTGCATCCGGATGTGCGGCGCATGCTCTTGACGGCGAAAGCCTACGCCGAGGGAGGGCGCGCGTTCACTTCGTTTATCGCGCTCCAGATCGACCGCGAACTGCATCACCCGGATGAGAGCGTGCGCAAGGACGCGGCCGACCTGGTGACGCTGCTGACGCCCGTGATCAAGGCGTTCATCACCGACAATGCCTGGGTTGCCACCTCGGAGGCGATGCAGGTCTACGGCGGCCACGGCTACATTTCGGAGTGGGGCATGGAGCAGTACGTGCGCGATTCCCGCATCAACATGATCTACGAAGGCACCAACACCATACAGTCGCTCGATTTGTTGGGCCGCAAGGTGCTGATGGACAACGGCGCGAAGCTGAAGAAATTCGGCGCCATGGTCCAGTCCTTCGTCGAGGAGAACGGCACCGACGAGGCGATGAACGAATTCGTCACCCCGCTGGGCGAGCTCGGCGGCAAGCTGACCAAGCTGACCATGGAAATCGGCATGAAGGCGTTCAAGGATCGCGATGAAGTCGGCGCCGCCGCCGTGCCCTACCTGCGCGTGGTCGGCCACCTGGTCTATGCGTACTTTTTCGCGCGCATGGCGAAGATCGCGCTGGCGAAGGTTAATTCGGGCGACGGGTTCTACAAGGCCAAGCTGGCGACGGCGCGCTTTTACTATGCACGGCTGCTGCCCGAAACCGCCATGCTGATCCGCCAGGCGCGCTCGGGCGCGGCGAATCTGCTTGATCTCGAAGCTGAACTGTTTTGAGTGGCTATTTCGATATGGCCTGTCATGCCGAAGCCGCAGGCTGAGGAATCTGCTTTT
>JAPLRD010000175.1 GCA_026399375.1 Pseudomonadota bacterium | reverse complement strand
TGCGATCGCAGCGCGGCTGAAAATTCCTCCTGCGCCGCGCCGCGAACGACGGTAGCCCGGGTATTCCTGACCGGAATGTCCGGAATCGGATTAGGAATTTTTCAGTGCAAGCGCGCTCTGTTAGCTTTGCAGCACTGAGAGCATAGAAGGCGGGGCGGCAATTGAAAATGAATGCGGAAAGGGTCTTGGGGCGTATGTTCGTCTTCATCTTGCTGGCCGGGTTGACCCTGGTCGCATCGGCGCAAACCTACCCTTCGAAAGCGGTGAAGCTGGTCGTTCCGTATCCTCCTGGCGGCCCGACCGACGTCGCCGCGCGCCTGATCTCGGGGCGGCTTGCCGCCAACCTGAAACAGGGTTTTGTCGTCGAGAATCGGCCCGGCGCCAGCGGAAATATCGGCAATGCCGCCGTTGCCAAGGCCGAGCCCGACGGCCACACGATCCTGCTCACGGTCGATACCACGCTGACGGCTAACCCGAGCCTGTTCCCCGAAGTCGGCTACGATCCAAAGAAGGACCTGAAGCTCGTGTCGCTGCTCGTCACCTTCGAACAGATCGTGGTAGCGCATACCGGCGTAGGCGCCAGGAGCATCCAGGAATTGTTCGCGCTCGCCCGGCAATCTTCATATGCCTACGCCTCGGGCGGCGGCGGCAGCGCCGCGCATCTGACGACTGAAGCGTTGCTGCAGCGGGCGGGGGTGAGGATGATGCACGTGCCGTACAAAGGCAACGCGCCGGCGGTCACGGCGGTGGTCGCCGGCGAAGTGCCCATCGGGGTACTGGCGACTACCGCGGTGCTGCCTCTGATGAAGGCGGGAAAAATGAAGGCGCTGGCGGTGTCCGGACTGAAGCGATCCGCGCTGGTGCCGGACGTGCCCACGATCGCCGAATCCGGCTATCCGGATTTTTCGGCCGAGTTCGGCATCTTGTTGGCTATGCCGGCGCGAACGCCGGACCATGTGGTAAATGCTTTGTACAGCGAGGTGGCGCGGGTATTGCAGGAGGATGAAGTCCGCAACGCGCTGAGAAACATGGGCCTGGAAGTGACAGCGCTCAATCCGGAAGATACCCGCCGGCGCGTGGATGCGGAAACGAAGCGCTGGAGCGGTGTCATTTCGTCCGCCGGAATCCGGCAAGACTGATCAAAATCCGTTTCGCACACCTTGTTGCACGCCGACAATCTCTCGACCAACCAACCCGGAGAACCGCAAACCATGCTTTCCAAAGCCGATCGCAGCAAAGCCGCCCAAATCCTGCTCAACGCCGAAAAAGAGCGCAAGCCCGCGCTGCAACTGTCCAAGACCTACCCCGGCATCACTATCGAGGACGCGTATGCGATCCAGAGCGAGGTGACCAGGCGCAAGGTCGCCGATGGCCACCGCGTGCGCGGGCACAAGGTTGGCCTCACCTCGAAGGCGATGCAGCAGTCATCGCAGATCGACGAGCCCGATTACGGCCATCTGATGGATTACATGTTCATCGCCGATGGCGCCAAAATTCCGTTCGAGCGCTTCATCGTGCCGCGCGTCGAGATCGAGCTCGCATTCGTGCTGGGCAAGCCGCTCAAGGGGCCGGGGGTCGAACTGGTGGACGTATTGCGCGCGACCGAGTACGTGGTTCCGGCGATCGAGATCATCGACGCGCGGGTGCAGAATCCGCGCAAGATTTTCGACACTGTCTCCGACAACGGCGCCGCCGCCGGCATCATCATGGGCGGGCGTCCGGTGGGGCCGATGGACATCGACCTGCGCTGGGTCAGCGGCCTCCTGTGCAGGAACTCCGAGATCGAGGAAACCGGCGTGGCGGCTGGGGTGCTGGGCCATCCGGCGATGGGCATTGCCTGGCTCGCCAACAAGGTGGGGCCGTTCGGCACGACCCTGGAGCCGGGGCACGTGGTGCTCGCCGGTTCGTTCACCCGACCGGTGTGGGCGGCCAAAGGGGACACCCTGCGCGCCGATTTCGGCACGCTGGGCACGATCTCGTTCCAGTTCGTCTAAACGTCCATAATGACACGAGGGGACATCTCCCCTCGTGCTCCCCTAAGTCTGACCGCAGCAGGGACGACCTTTGCTGCGGCTGGAAACAAGCGCCGGCTCAGTCGAACTTCGCGCCCGACTCTTTCACCACTTTCGCCCAGCGCGCCTTCTCGTCTCGGATGAACGCGGCGAACGATTCTGGCGTGTCGGTGCGCACCTCGGTTCCTTGCGCAGCGAGCTTGTCCTTCATGTCCTGCGTGTTCAGGATGCGCGCGAGTTCGGCGTTGAGCTTTGCGACGATGTCGCGCGGCGTTCCGGGCGCGGCGACCACGCCCTGCCACGAGCCGGTTTCGAAACCCGGCAGGCCCTGTTCGGCGACCGTCGGCAGATCGGGGGCGGCGGCGACCCGTTTTGCGCTCGATACGCCGAGCGCTTTCAGCTTGCCGTTCTTCACCTGTCCGTAGGTGGCGAGCATGCCGTTGAACAGGATGTTCGCCTGCCCGGCCACCACGTCCAGCACGGCCGCCGAGCCGCCCTTGTAGGGAATGTAGGACCATTGCACCCCGGTGCGTTGCTGGAACTCGATGCCGGCGAGGTGCGGCGCGCCGCCGGTGCCGGAGACGGCGAAATTGAGCTGGCCCGGCCGTGCCGTGGCGTAGGCGATCAATTCCTTCACGTTGGACACGGGCACCGATGGATGCACTGCCAATATGTGCGGCGAATAGGACACCATGATCACCGGGCTGAAATCCTTCACCGGGTCGAAAGGCAGCGTCGGGTACACGCTGGGCGCGATGGAAAGCGCGCCGATGTCGCCCAGCATCACGGTGTAGCCGTCGGGCGCCGATCTCGAGACGTACTCGGCCGCGACGTTGCCGTTGGCGCCGGTCTTGTTTTCCACGATCACCGGCTGGCCCCAGGCCTCGGTCAGCTTAGGCGCGATGAAGCGCGCGAGGATGTCGGAGGTTCCGCCTGCGGCGAACGGAATGATGATGCGTATGGGTTTCGAGGGGTAGGCCTGCCCCGCCGCTGCGCCTGCAAAAAAGAAAGCCGCGATTGCGAGCGCGACGCGCGCGAAATGCGCTGGATTTGGCATAACTCCTCCTGTTGGAAAAATGGCTGCACGAAGCGGACGCTTGGCGCTGCAAAGCGGGCATTCTACCCGCAAGGCGGGCGGAGCAATTCCAGGCACCCGGCCCGGCTGCTCAGCGCCGGGGTGCGTCGGCGAACTTGCCGGCGCCTGCCCCAGAGCGCGCCAGCAGCTGCACCAGCTCGGATTCGCCCAGCAGTTGTATTTTCTTTTCCGCGGCGAACTGCCGCGCGTTCTGGCTCAGGTCGCCCGCGGCCACGTATATGCAGTCCTGCGCCTCAGCCGCTTCCTTTGCCAGCAACAATTCGCGCAGCGGTTCGATCCCGGTCTGCGCCACCTTCCAGCGTTTGCAGCACGCCAGCGCAACGCGGCCGCCCTTCTTCAGTTCGAAATCGGCGGCGCCGCGCTTGAGCACGGCGACCGCATAGCCATCGCTGCGGAACGCGGTTTCCATTTTTTCCGAAAAATCCTGCCAGGACATCGCGCGCAGCGCCGTCAGCGCCTCGGCGACGCGCTCGGGATCGGGTACGCGCGACTGGCGCCATCCGGCGTAGCCGGCGATGCCCAGGAAAGGGAGGGTCGAGGCGAACGCCGCGTAGTCGGGCATGAACTGCCGCACCAGCATGAACACGCCGGCGGCGAGGAGCACGGAGAGCCACCACGGCGAGCGCGAGAGGACGGCGAACAGGCTGCGCTTTGCCATTAGCATTAGAAACCCGCAACAAAAGTCATTTTGTTGCGACCAAATTAGGGGAGAACGAGGGGATGCGCCCCAAAGGAAGTCCCCGCAGGGGATATCCCCTCGTATTGTTACGGTTGGACGCCATATCGGGATGCACGCGAAGGAGTGAAGCACGTAGAATACTGGACTCGGAGCGCCGCTTCCACATTATCGCTCCACATTTTGCATCGAAAGCACCCATGGCCCAATACGTCTACACCATGCGCCGGGTCGGCAAAGTCGTGCCGCCCAAGCGCTTCATCCTGAAAAACATTTCGCTCAATTTTTTCGCGGGCGCAAAGATCGGCGTGCTCGGCCTGAACGGTTCGGGCAAGTCGACCTTGCTGCGGATCATGGCGGCCGAGGACAAGGACTACGACGGCGAGGTGATCGCCAAGCCCAATATGCGCATCGGCTATCTGCCGCAGGAGCCGCAGCTGGACGCGGAACAGACCGTGCGCGAGGCGGTGGAAGAGGGGCTGGGCGAGGTATTCGGCGCGAAGAAGCGCCTGGACGAAGTCTATGCCGCCTACGCCGAGCCGGACGCCGATTTCGACAAGCTCGCGGCCGAGCAGGCGGAACTGGAGGCGGTCATCGCCGCATCCGCGGGCGATAACGTCGAGCACCAACTGGAGATCGCCGCCGACGCGCTGCGCCTGCCGCCCTGGGACGCGAAGATCGGCCCGCTCTCCGGCGGCGAGAAGCGCCGTGTGTCGCTGTGCCGGCTGCTGCTGTCCAAGCCGGACCTGCTGCTGCTGGACGAACCCACCAACCACCTCGATGCCGAGAGCGTCGAATGGTTGGAGCAATTCCTGCAGAAATTTCCCGGCACCGTGGTGGCGGTGACCCACGATCGTTATTTCCTGGACAACGCGGCCCAGTGGATTCTGGAGCTGGACCGCGGCTACGGCATCCCCTGGGAAGGCAACTACAGCTCCTGGCTGGCGCAGAAGGAAGCGCGCCTCGCACAGGAGGAGTCGACCGAGTCGGCGCGGCAGAAGACGATCAAGCACGAACTCGAGTGGGTGCGCCAGAATCCCAAGGCGCGGCAGGCGAAGAGCAAAGCCCGTATCGCGCGCTTCAATGAAATGAGCTCCTACGATTATCAGAAGCGCAACGAGACGCAGGAAATTTTCATCCCCGTGGCCGAGCGCCTGGGCGATGCCGTGATCGAGTTCAAGGGGGTGAGCAAAGGTTACGGCGATCGCCTCTTGATCGACGATCTTTCGTTTCAGGTTCCCGCCGGCGCCATCGTCGGCATCATCGGCCCCAACGGCGCGGGCAAGTCGACGCTGTTCCGCATGATCGCGGGCAAGGAAAAGCCGGGCAAAGGCGAAGTGGTCATCGGGCCCACGGTGAAGATGGCCCACGTGGACCAGGCGCGCGACGATCTGGAGGGCGACAAGACCGTGTTCGAATACGTTGCCGGCAGCGCGGACGTGCTCAATGTAGGCAAGTTCGAGATGCCCTCGCGCGCCTATCTCGGCCGCTTCAATTTCAAGGGCACGGATCAGGGAAAGAAAGTCGGCAATCTATCCGGCGGCGAGCGCGGGCGGCTGCATCTGGCGAAGACCCTGATCGCCGGCGGCAATGTGCTGCTGCTGGACGAACCCTCGAACGACCTCGACGTGGAAACGCTGCGCGCGCTGGAAGACGCGCTGCTCGAATTCGCCGGCAGCGTACTGGTCATATCGCATGACCGCTGGTTCCTCGACCGCATCGCCACCCACATCATCGCCTTCGAGGGCGATTCGAAGGTGAGCTTCTTCAACGGCAATTATCAGGAATACGAAGCGGACAAAGTGAAGCGCCTGGGCGAAGAAGGCGCCAAGCCGAAGCGGATACGTTACAAGCCGTTGAAGTAACCAGCACCAAGCTGACTTGGGGGATCTATAAGGGGGCGTCGCCCCCTTATTCGTTCAGACAAGCCGCTCAAGTAATCACAAATCCTTTTCAGCAGCCGCCGATTCGCCGGGCCGAGACTTTGTTGCTGAGTTCGGTTTTCCGGCCGCCGACATCGGCAGTGGCTGTAATGGTTCCGTTCATGCTGTCGGCGGTGAACGAGACTGCGCCCTGCGATTGGATGGCAAAACTGCCGCTGCACTGCATGCTGAAGCGAAAGGTGTTGCCCGAGTACGTCTTGTTCGAATAGGTGCAGCCGCTTGCGCCGGGGCTGCTCATACCGCCCAGCAGCGCGCTCGGATCCTTGGTGTCTGCGGCGCTGAGGCATTGCATGAGCCGGACCGGTTCCGGCGTATAGCCCGGCTGGTCGGCAAACTTTCCAGGGGGGGTGCATGGTCAGTTCCTCAGTCGGCCTTGATGTTGGACTCGCGCACCACCTTCGCCCATTTCGCCATTTCGCCGCGCATGAACGCGGTGAACTGTTCCGGCGTTCCAGGTTGCGGTTCGGCGCCGCGCGCGAGCATGGCTTCGCGCATGTCGGGCGCGGACAGCGCCTTCACGATTTCGGCGTTCAGGCGCTGCACGATATCCTGTGGTGTGCCCGCCGGTGCGACGAACGCAGCCCAGGAATAGGCGTCGTAACCTGGCAATCCCGCCTCGGTCGCGCTCGGAACCTCGGGGACCAGCGCGGAACGCTTCGATTGCGCCACGGCGAGCGCCCTGACTTTGCCGCCTTTCACCTGCGGCACGGCAGTCGGTCCGTCGGCGAACATGAGCTGCACCTGGCCGCCTAGCACGTCGGTCATCGCGGGCGCGCTGCCTTTGTAGGGCACATGCAGGATGTCGACCCCGGCGAGAGTCTTGAACAGTTCACCCGCGAGGTGGGTGCCGCCGCCGTTGCCGGAGGAGCCGTAGGAAAGTTTTCCCGGGTTGGCCTTGGCGTAGGCGATGAGTTCCTTCAGCGTATTGACCGGCACCGAAGGGTTCGCCACCACCACGATCGGAAATGTCGCGCCCATGCCCACCGACACGAAGTCGCGCCAGAAGTCGTAGGGCAGTTTGGCGTTGATGCTGGGCAGCACGCTGTGATGGATGGCGCAGACGAACACGGTGTAGCCGTCGGCCGGCGCCTTGGACGCGATCTCGGCGCCGACTATGCCTCCCGCGCCGGCGCGGTTTTCCACCGTGACCGCTTGTCCGGTGCTTTGCGAAACGCGCTGTCCTACGATGCGGGCGACGGCGTCCACCGGCCCGCCGGGCGGGAAGGGAACGATGAAGCGGATCGGTTTGGACGGAAAGGTCTGCGCGCCGGCCGGAAACGCGACGGCGAGGACGGCGCAACACGCAACCAGGATCGTCAGCAGAATTCTTGTAAATCCATTTTTTAACACCGGCGTCATTCCTCGAATTGCAACAGAAACCGTTACCAAATTTGGCAGTTGTCCAGCACCTTTCCGCGGCGCGTCGCGATCGCCTCCGCTAGCCGCGGCCCACGAACGGCATTTTCGTCGCCATGACGGTCATGAATTGAACGTTTGCATCCAGCGGCAGGTTCGCCATGTAAAGCACGGCGCTGCCGACATGGGCCACGTCCATGCGCGGCTCGACCTCGATCGACCCGTTGGCCTGCGGCACGCCGTTCTTCATGCGCTCGGTCATTTCCGTCGCCGCGTTGCCGATGTCGATCTGGCCGCAGGCGATGTCGTGCTTGCGGTTGTCCAGCGAAATGCATTTGGTGAGCCCGGTGACGGCATGCTTGGTCGCGGTATAGGGCGCCGAGAACGGCCGCGGGGCGTGCGCCGATATCGAGCCGTTGTTGATGATGCGTCCCCCCTTCGGATCCTGGCCTTTCATCATCCGGATCGCCTCCTGCGAGCACAGGAACATGCCGCTCAGGTTGACGTCCACCACCGCCTTCCACTGCTCGAAGGAGAGGTCCTCCATCGGGATCGCGGGCGCGCCCATGCCGGCGTTGTTGAACAGCACGTCCAGCCGGCCCCATGTTTCCTTCACTTTGGCGAACAGGGCTTTTACCGATTCGGGCTTGCACACGTCCGCCTGGAGTACCAGCGTATTTGCCGCTGATCCCGAGTCGGCCGCCGCTTTTTCGAGCAGTTCCTTGCGCCGCCCCACCAGGCCGACGCGATACCCGTCCTTGAGCAGTGCGAGCGCAGCGCTCTTGCCGACGCCGGTGCCGGCGCCGGTGACGATGGCAACCTTGTTGTGTGAACCCATGTGTCAGTCTCCTGTTATCCGATGTTGCGGATTGCGATTATGCTAGGGAAACTCTGAAAAAGGGGCCCATGGCCCCCTTTTTCAATCCCCCCATTTCGGTGAAAAACCTCGGCCGAAAAGTCGTCGCCCGAGTTTTTTCAGAGATTACCTAACTTCACTTCGTCACTTGAGCTCGAACATTTTCTCGATTCGGGCGGTTTCTTCGGGCGACAGATTGAGAAAGCAGCAGCCGGAACTCTCCACCTGCTTGCCGTCGGGAAGATCGACCAGCTGCGAATAGCGCACTTCCATGTCGACGACGATCGAATCGCCGTCGGCGCTGTAGATGCGGCAGCCTTTGAGCACCGTGCCCGGCTCCAGGCTGATCTCCGGGTTGTATTGCAGGAAGCCGATGCCGCCCTTGCTCACGTTCGCCATGGTGCCGTCAAAGGGCATGATCCCGGCTTCGTCGATGACGCAGCGCAGTTCCTTTTGCGGCGGTGCATCGGCCCGCTCGTCCGTGCGGCGCCTGTGGCCGGCGACCACTTCGGGAAAGCGAAGCTTGATTCCGGGCGCGCCTTCGTGCGGGGAAGTCTGTTTGGGATCGGCGGCGGCGAACTCGACCCGCCAGCCGCCGGGCTCGGCATGAAACGTGGCGCGCGGCCGGGCGAGCAGCGTTTTGTTGGCCGCTTCGTCGGCGCTGGGTTCGACGATGATATAGGCCTTGCCCGGATCGACGAAGCGCAGCCGCGAGCGGAACAGGAGCTTGCCGCCGCCCAGGTCGCAAATGAGGGGCTCGCCCCGCATGACCAGGGAATTGAGCACCCGCGCGATTTCTTCCGGCGTGCGCAACATCTGCCCTACGAGGGAGAATTGCGGTTTCGGATCGGGAGGCGTCATGGCGGCTTACGGGTAGGAGACAGATTCGGGGAACTTGTAACTTGCCGGACAGAGTATAAACGCAACCGCAGGAGGGCGAGGTGCGGATTCGGGCCCTGCTTCTACTTCAGGCGAAGAACACGCGAACGCCTTCGAGCAGCAGGCGCACGGCCCCGCTGACCAGCAGCGCCACGCCCACCGACAGCGCAACCGAAATCAGCGCCTCTTTGCGGCCTATGGTCTTCAGCATCACGGCGAAAGTGGAGATGCAGGGGATGTAGAACGTCAGGAACAGGAGAAAGGTCGTGACCTGCACCCAGTCGAGCTGCGTGCCGACTTCGAACGTCCCCAGTGCCTGGTAGATCATCAGCAAGGACAATTCCTTGCGCAGTACGCCGAACAAAATGGGCACGCCCAGCACCACCGGCAGTCCCAGCCACCAGGCGGTCACCGGAGTGAACAGGGCGTTGATCGCGGCATCCGCGCCGACGTGGTGCAGCAGGGCCAGCACGACGCTGCCGCCGACCAGCAGCGGCGTGACGATGGTGAGTATGTCCTCGGTCCGCGCCCAGGTTTCGGACAGCATCGCGCGCGCGCGCGGCAGCGCGTAAGGCGGAATTTCCTGCACCTGCCCCGGGCCGAATTCGCGCCGGTTGCGCGCCAGCAGGCGGCCCATCAGCGCGACCACCACCAGGGTCAGCGCGAAAATGGCGAACACGCCGCTCGCGCCGAGGAACTTGCCGGCCAGGGCGAGGATGATGGCCGAGCGCGCCGAACAGGGTACGAAGGTGATCAGCACCGAGGCGATGATGCGCTCGCGGCCGCTGGTGACTTTCGCCGCGGCCGAGATCGCCGGGACATTGCAGCCCAGGCCCGTGAGGAAGGGCACGGCGACGCCGCCGTGCAGCCCGATCTGGTGAAAGCCGCGGTCGACGACGAAGGCGATGCGTTGCATCACGCCGGCTTCCTCCAGCGCCACCAGCAGCAGCACCAGCGGCAGCATGTAGGGCACGACGATGCCCACCAGTCCGATCAGGCCGTCGGCGACCGCCCGGCCGATGACCCCCCAGGTCGAAACCGGCTGCCAGTCGGCAAGCGCCTCGACCAGGCGCGCCGAGGTCATGGAATCGAGCCAGGCGCTGACTTCGAACACCACGAACAGCACGGCGGCGAACACCGCCAGGCTTCCGATCAGCCCCCACTGCGGATGCAGGAACAATTCGTCCAGCCAATAGCGCCAGCCGCGTCCCTCGTGCGGAGCGCCCATGCGCGTGCTGGCTTCGAACAGCGTGGCGGCGCGATGATGACGCTCGGCATGCAGTTCTTCCTCCAGCGGCCGCGGGAGATTTTCCGCGGCCTCGCTGCGCATTTTCTGCAGCTGCGGCAGCAGTTGCGGAAAATGCTGGCCCAGTTCACCGAGAAAATAGGGATCGCCCGCCGCGACCTGCATCAGCAACAGGGGGGGCGGCACGCGGAATGCCGCGTTTATCTCCTGGCGGTTCAGCGCCTGGCCGAGCGGTTGCAGGCTGTCTGCGATGTGGCGGCTCAGCGGCTGCGGCAGGGGGCAGGCCGCATTGCGCACCGTAGCCACCGCGGTCCGGAAAAGCTCCGAGATGCCCTGTCCCATCAGCGCCACCGTCGGCACCACCGGCATGCCGAGCAGCTTCTCCAGTGCCTTGACGTTGATGTGCAGGCCCTTGTCCCACGCGGCGTCCATCATGTTGAGCGCCAGTATCATCGGCCGGCCCAGTTGCGACAGTTCCAGCGTGAGTTCCAGGTGGCTTTCGAGCTGCGTCGCATCGACGACCTGCACGATCAGGTCGGGCGGCGCAAACGGCGCCGGCGGGCCGCCGGGCTCGTGCACCGATATCGGCGGCCGCTCGTCCCCCCAGAGGAGAAACTTCAACGCCGGCAGGTCGTCTTCGCCCAGGTGATGCAGCGAGGCGATGCTCGGCAGTTCGATCAGGCTCGCCTCGTCGAAGCCGATCTGAACCGTGCATTCGCCGTAGTCGCGCTGCGTGCCGGCGAGCCGCCCGGTGTGCGGCGCCGTACTCGAGACCGCTTTGAAAAGCGTGCTCTTGCCTGCGTTCGGCATGCCGACGAGGGCGATGCGCAGCCTGCGTTCACCGCGGAACAACGGTGTGCGCAGCGGCACTCTGGATTCGCTGGTCGCCATGGGATTGTGCGTTATGGTCCGGGCGCGGTGGCCGCGGACAGCCGCTCGCGCACCATCTGGATATGGCTGCGCAATGCGTAGAGTTCGTCGGCGTAGGACAGCGGCACCGAAATATGCTGCGCCTTGGCGTCGAGCGCATTGACCTCGGCCAGGAGTTCGGACGGCGGCACTTTGCCCGTTCTGAATGCGGCTTCGATCTCGCGCAGCTGCCGGTACCAGCGGAAAACGCGCGAGCGGACGCGGAATTCGTACAACGGCGGCAGCACGCGCGCCAGCGGGATCAGCACGGCGATGATGGATATCAGCGCGACCCACATGCGGTCGATCAGGTTGGCGAGCCAGAAAGGCAGATAGCGCTGCAGCAGCGGCGGGCCGTTGCGGTAGTAGCGCTCGGCCTCCTTCGCCAGTGGGTACTCCGTGTTTTGCGCCGAAGGAAATTGCCCGGTACGGGCAAGCCAGACGGCGCCGCCGTGAACCTTGTGCGCCGCCTGCACGAACAGCTGCAGCAGCGCCGGATGCGTGCCCTCGCGCGCCACCAGGGTGGTCGTGGTGGCGACGAGCGTCAGGTCGCGCGGGGGCAGGTTGCGCGCGAGGTCCATCACGCCGCGCGGCAGCACCGCCGGCGTGAGGAACGGCAGGCGCCGCGCGTAGGCTTCGGCCTGCGCAAATTCGAACATCTTGATTCCGGGAGTCTGCAGCAGCATCTGCACCATGAGCGATTCCGGTGCTGCAGCCATCACCAGCGCATCCAGTTCGCCCGCGAGCAACGCCATCACCGCCGGCGTTTGTTCCAGCCGGCTCTCTTTCAGGCTCTCACGCTCGACGCCGTTGGCGTGCAGCAGCTTGGCAACGAGGCCGGTCACGCCGCTGCCGCGCGCGCCCACGTTCACGCGCCAGCCGACGAGATCGGCCAGCTGAGTCAGCGTCGCGTCGCGGTTCAGGCGTTTTGCGGCGTCGCTGCGATAGAACAACCACACCGGCTCGAGATACAGGCTGCCGAGCGACACCAGCGGCACGCCGCCTTGTTCTTCGTCGGCGGCGCGCGCGGTGTCGCTGGAGCCGCCGCGCACGAAGGCAAGGTCCACCGTCTGCGCGCTGTCGCGTAGCAGTCGCCGGTTTTCCGAAGAACCGCGGGTCGGTTTTTGCACTACTTCAATGCCGTAGCGCCGGAGTTCGGCCGCATAGCGTTTGCCGAACTCGGCGTAATCGCTCTGCTCCGGACCGGTGGCGAGCACGACGCGTTTGGGCGGGGCGGGATCTAGCAGGGCGTAGGCGCCGGCAAGCAGAAGCAGCGCGATCAGCACGAACGGCCCGGCGGTTGCGACGAGGTCGCGCATCGAGAGCAGGGTGTTTCGGATCGAACGTGCCATACGATCAAGCATAGCTGAAAATCCGCTTTGTCTGGCAGCCTGAATGACTCATGTTTGACCTGGATCGAGTCGTGAAACCGGGCATCGGCTTCACCCTTTCGAGGGCCGCCCGGCAAGGCGATAGACTTCTGTGGCCGGAGCCGGTAGACTGCGCGCCTTTTCGCCTCCCCCCGTTCCCATGGCCGCCGCCGAGCCCGCAACGTCTCAAACCGCCGAATTAGACGCCGGTCGCGCGGATGCGGAGCGCATTGCGCGCGAGATGGTGCGCCGGCGCACCTTCGGCATCATCGCCCACCCTGACGCGGGCAAGACCACACTGACGGAAAAGCTATTGCTGTTTTCCGGCGCGATCCAGCTCGCCGGCACGGTGAAGGCGCGCAAGAGCCGGCGGCATGCGACCTCGGACTGGATGGAAATCGAAAAGCAGCGCGGCATTTCTGTGGCGAGTTCGGTCATGCAGTTCGATTACCGCGGCAGCGTGGTCAACCTGCTCGACACTCCGGGGCACCAGGATTTTTCCGAGGACACCTACCGCGTGCTCACCGCGGTCGATTCCGCGCTGATGGTGATCGACGCGGCCAAGGGCGTGGAAGAGCAGACGATCAAGCTGTTGAACGTCTGCCGCATGCGCAATACGCCCATCCTGACTTTCATGAACAAGATGGACCGCGAGACCCGCGATCCGGTGGCCTTGCTGGAAGAGGTGGAGTCGGTGCTCGGGATACAGTGCGCGCCGGTGACCTGGCCGATCGGCATGGGCAAGTCGTTTCGCGGCGTGTACCACCTGCTGCGCGACGAGATCCTGCTGTTCACCGCGGGCGAGGACCGTGCCGACCAGGAATTCGAAACGGTCAAAGGCATCGACGGGCTGGCGGAGATGTTTCCGCGCGAAATCGAGCAGCTGAAGAGCGAAGTCGCACTGGTGCGAAGCGCGCTGCAACCGTTCGACCTCGCAGCCTTTCTCGACGGTACGCAGACGCCGGTATTCTTCGGCTCGGCCGTCAACAATTTCGGCGTGCGCGAGATATTGAACGCGCTGATCGACTGGGCGCCGGCGCCGCGCACGCGCGACGCGATGCTGCGCACCGTCGCCCCGGGCGAGACGCCGTTCTCCGGTTTCGTATTCAAGATCCAGGCCAACATGGACCCTGCGCACCGCGACCGCATCGCCTTCCTGCGCGTGTGCTCGGGGCGTTTCGAACGCGGCATGAAGATCAGGCATCTGCGCATCAACCGCGAAATCAAGGTGAACAACGTCGTCACTTTCATGGCGTCCAGCCGGGAACAGGTCGAGGAAGCCTTTGCCGGCGACATCATCGGCCTCCCCAACCACGGGCAGATGCAGATCGGCGACAGCTTCTCCGAGGGCGAGGCGCTGCAGTTCACCGGCATTCCGTATTTCGCACCCGATTTCTTCCGTTCGGTGCGCATCCGCAACCCGATCAAGGTGAAGCAGCTGTACAAAGGGCTGCAGCAGTTGGGCGAAGAGGGCGCGGTGCAGGTCTACAAGCCGGTGTCGGGAGGCGACCTGATCCTGGGCGCGGTCGGGGTGCTGCAGTTCGAAGTGGTGGCCAGCCGCCTGGAAAACGAATACGGCGTCGATGCCGTGTTCGAGGGCACGACCATCACTTGCGCGCGCTGGGTGACCGGCGGGGACAAGCGCATGCTGGCCGAATTCGAGAGGGCGCTGGCGCACAACGTAGCCCACGACGCCTCGGGCAACCTGGCCTATCTGTCGCCCAACAGCGTCAATCTGCAACTGACGCAGGAGCGCTGGCCCGAATTGAAATTCCACGCTACGCGAGAGCACGCCGCGGCGCCGGGCTGAGAGATTATTGCAAGACGCGGGAACGTATCCTCCCGTTTTGCAAGAAATTCCGAGCGCAGGCATGGCCGGCCACGACGCATGGGACTTTGGCCGCAGACCGCGTGTCCCAAAAAACCAAACCCCGCCTGAGCGGGGTTTGCGGCACCCAATGTTTCAAGTGCCTTTGCCGTTGATACGGCGGATGCGGGGCTAGGCCCCGTTGGGTGATGGGCTTAGAGTTTCTCTACCAGTCGGTGTGCCTCCTTCACTATTGCCGTTTAGGTATAGGTGCCCTGCGGGCGGAAGTCAAGGAAGAAGTATTCTTTAGCCGGCGGCCGCCGCGGGTGCGACAATGCCGCGGACAGGAATCACTTTAGAATCATGGAGCAGGAGAAAGCATGAAGATCGCACTGATCGCCGCCGTCGCGCTGCTCGCTAGTGCGAATGCCCAGGCGCAAAGCGCCTATCCGAACCGCCCGGTCACCATTGTGGTCGGCTTCGCACCCGGTGGCGGAACCGACACGGTGGCGCGCATCGTCGCCCGAAATCTGAGCGAGAGCCTGAGCCAGCAGGTGCTGGTGGAGAACAAGGCGGGAGCAGGCGGCAATATCGCGACTGATTTCGTCGCCCGCGCGGCGCCGGACGGCTACACCGTTCTGCTCGGCAGCGTGGGCTCGCTCGCGGTGGCGCCCCATGTCATCGCCAATCTGCCCTACAACCCGCTGCGCGATTTCGCGCCGATCACCATGGGCGTGGTGTTCTCCAACGTACTCGTGGTGCAACCGGCACTGCCGGCGCAGTCGATGGCCGAGTTCGTCAAGCTGGCGAAGGCCGCGCCGGGCAGCCTGACCTACGGCTCGGCCGGAATTCTCAGCGCCGGCCATCTGGCCGGGGAACTGCTGAACATTCGGGCCGGTACGGATATAGTCCATGTGCCCTACAAGGGCGGTGGGCCGGCGATGCAGGGCATTCTGGGAGGCCAGGTCGTGTCGGTATTTTCCACCCCGGTATCCGTCGCCGCGCACATCAAGGCGGGCAAGCTGCGCGCCCTTGCCACCACCGGGGCGAAGCGCGCGGCGCTACTGCCCGACGTACCCACGGTGGCCGAATCGGGCTATCCCGGTTTCGAAGCGATGAACTGGTATGCCTTTCTGGCCCCTGCAAAAACACCGAAGGACGTCATCGAACGGCTGAACCGCGATCTGGTGAAGGCGCTCAACAACCCGGAGGCGGCCGCTCTACTGCACCAGCAGGGGCTGGAACCCAACCCCGGTTCGCCGGCAGAGCTGGCGCGCTACATGGAGCGCGAACACGATACCTGGGGCAAAGTGGTGAAGCAGGCCGGCATCAAGGCGCAGTGAGAACCCCTTGCAAAATGTAGTATTGCAACGCCTGAATCAGGGGAGCATTAGGGGATGCGCCCCGAACGAAGTCCCCGTAGGGGATATCCCCTCATTTTGAAACAGGCTCTACGGGCGATCGAGCCGGCCTTGCGTCAATCTACAGGGTCACCCGGGTGCCGAGTTCGATCACGCGCTCCGGCAGCAGATTGAAATACTCTGCGGTTGCGGGACTGTTGCGCTGCATCCAGCGGAACAGATCCCTGCGCCAGGTGAACAGCCCGGGCTTGGCGGCGCGCGCGAGCGTGGCCTTGCCGAGGAAAATCGTCGTTTCCATCGTCTCGAATTTCAAGCCGTGGCGCTCGAGCAGCTTCAGCCCTTTGGGCACGTCGGGTTCTTCCATGAATCCGTAGTGCAGGTTCGCCTGGTAGACGTGCCCGCGCTCGATCACCCTCAGTTCGACGCGTTCGCGGTTGTCGATGCGCGGCACGTCGGCGTTGACGATGGTCAGAAATACGATGCGGTCGTGCAGGACCTTGTTGTGCTTGAGGTTGTGCATCAGCACGGTCGGAACCGAATCCGCGTCCGGCGACAGGTACACCGCGGTGCCCGCGACGCGCGGAATGCTGGCGCTGCACAGGGCCGTGAACGAATCCAGCGGCACGCGCTTGGCTTTTTCGTGCGAAGCGAGGATGGTCTCCGCGCGCTTCCAGGTCGTCAGCATGATGAACAGCGCCAGCCCGCACAGGAGCGGAAACCAGCCGCCGTCGGCGATTTTGGTCGCGTTCGCGGCGAAGAACACGAGTTCCATGGTTGCGATCAGCGCGAACACGAAAAAGAACAGCGGGTTCGGGCGTTTTGTCAGCGATACCGCAACGACGGCGACCAGCGCGGTTGTCAGCACCATGGTTCCCGATACCGCGATGCCGTAGGCCGATGCGATCGCGCTCGAGGTCTTGAAACCCAGCACGAGCAGGACGACCAGCACCAGCATGGTCCAGTTCAGTTGCGGAATGTAGATCTGGCCGCGCTCTGTTTCGGACGTGTGCCGGGTTTGAATGCGCGGGAGGTAACCCAGGCGCGTGGCTTGCTGCGTCACCGAGAAGGCGCCCGAAATCGTCGCCTGCGAAGCGATCACCGTCGCCACGGTGGAGAGCAGCACCATCGGCAGCAACAGGTCTTCTGGCG
>JAPLRD010000406.1 GCA_026399375.1 Pseudomonadota bacterium | reverse complement strand
CGCGCCGCCTGCGCGCGCAGCGCGGCGGCGAACTCCTTCCAGTCGGGAGCGGCGTAAAGCGTGCGCGCATCCAGCAGTTCATCGAGCAGCAGCGGATGGCGCGTGACGTAGGCTGCGGCCCAGCCCGATGCCGCCAGCAGCTGCACCACCTTCTCCAGCGCCTGGGGGTATTCGTACAACAGCGCCAGATAGGAGCTGCGCCGGCTGATCGCGTCGAGCAGGTCGAGCGTGCGTGCCAGCGCCGCCTGCGGCGCGCCCGCCTTGGCGGCAAGCTCGATGATGCGCGGCAGCAGGGCGTCGTAGCGCTCGCGGCTCGCGTCCGGCAGTTGCAGGTAGCGCGGCGAGGCGCGCGCGCCATCGAGCCTGGAACGGGCGGCGGCGGTATCGGTAAAGCCCAGGGCGGAGAGCCGGTCGTGCGCCGCTTCCGTGTCGAGTTCTCCGCTCCAGAGGGGCGCGCAGGCGTGCCGGTCCTGCACCGGTCCGGCAAACACGCCGTCGAAATGGCGTGATACCTGCTCGCGATGGGCGTCCAGCTTTTTCATGAACTGCGCGTAATCGTCAAAGCCCATCTCGGCAGCGATGCGGGCCTGATCTTCGCTGCCTTGCGGCAGATCGTGGGTCTGGGCATCGTCAAGGTACTGCAGTCGATGCTCCACGCGGCGCAGGAAATCGTAGGCGGTGCACAACTCCGCCACCGCTTCCGCCGGCAGCAGTCCCTTCTTCTGCAGCAGTGCCAGCACTTCCAATGTGGGGCGGGTCTGCAGTTCCTGATCGCGCCCGCCGCGAATCAGCTGGAATGCCTGGGCGATGAACTCGATCTCGCGTATCCCGCCCGGGCCCAGCTTGACGTGCCCGGTCAGGTCGCGCCGCGCGACTTCGGCGCGGATCTGGGCGTGCAGCGAGCGCATCGCCGCAAACGCGCCGAAATCGAGGTACTTGCGGAACACGAAAGGCCGGGCGATGGCGGCGATCTCTCCCGGGATTTTGCTTTGTTCCGCGGCGACGGCGGTCATGCCGCGGTCGGCGGGGCCTGCACTGCGGCCGACGGCCACGACGCGCGCCTTGATCCAGGCGTAGCGCTCCCATTCGCGCCCCTCGGCGACAAAGTAATTTTCCAGCGCATCGTAGCTGCAGGCGAGCGGCCCCGAATCGCCGTTCGGTCGCAGGCGCATGTCGACGCGGAACACCTGGCCGTCCTCGGTCACGTCGGCAAGCGCGTTGATCAGCCTGCGTGGATATCGACCGCGAAGTTGCGTTAACTGCGTCGGTCTCGCCATCCTCCGGATAAACGAAAATCAGGTCGATGTCGGAGGAGACGTTGAGTTCGCGCCCGCCCAGTTTGCCCATGCCGATGACGATCAGTTCCTGCGCTTTACCCTGCGCCACGGGTCTGCCGTGCTGCGCCTCTGTCCATGCGCACAGATGCCCTAGCGCAAACGCGAGGCTCGCTTCGGCCAGATCGGTCATGCTCGCGACCACTTCGGCCAGCGGCGCGCGGCCGCTCAAATCGCGCAATAGCACGCGCAACATCACGTTCTGGCGCAGCAGGCGCAACGCGCGCTTCAGCGCCCCTTCGTCGCCGACCGGCTGCGCTTCCAGGAACGTGCGCATGGCGCCGGCGTCAAACGGATGTTCGATCGCGGCGCACGCGGCATGGAACATCTCCGGCCGCGCCTGGGCCAGGCGTTGGGCATAACGCGATCCGGCCGGTGCACCTGTGGGAACGCCCGGCGGTAAACCCTGATCTGAAGGCATTTATGGATATTTTGCAGGTAAAATGTAGCCCGACATTGTCGCTTTTTTATTCACTTCGCGCGTTTATTGTAGGACTTTGACCAAAACGCGCTCAACCTGCATGGGAAATACGCCTCCGGATGGTGCAGCCCGACCAAACCGAAAGTAGCGCTGCGCCGACGGCTGAGGAGGATTTTTCTCCGCTGGCGGAGCTGGGGCTCGCGCCGGAGCCGCGCAGCATCGTACGCAAGCTGCTGCGCTTTTTCGGTATTGCCGCGCTGGTTCTCTATTTCGGCTTCGCGGCCGTGGTACTGGCGCTGCGCTTCTGGATCCTGCCCGAGATCGAGGAGCATCCGGAGGCAGTCGCCGAAATCATCTCGCGCAATATCGGCCAGCGCATCAGCATCGGCAGTGCGGACTCAGGGTGGCAGCGCCTGCGGCCCTATCTCGCGCTGACCGACGTGCGCCTGTACGACACGGACGGCAAGGTCGCCCTGTCCCTGCCCTCGGTATCCTGCACGCTGGCGTGGGACTCGATCGCCTTCGGCACCCTGCGCTTCGATTCCCTGTCCCTGGACAAGCCGCAGCTCGCGATTCGGCGCGACCAGGCCGGAACGCTGCACGTGGCCGGTATCCGGCTGGACCCCGCGGTCGGAGGAGGCGGGTTCGCAAACTGGGTGCTGGCGCAGCGCGAAGTGATCATTCGCGATGCCTTCGTCAGCTGGGAGGATCAGTTGCGCCAGGCGCCGCTGCTGTCTCTCACCAACCTCGATTTTGTCATGCGCAACCGCGGCAGCCATCATCGATTCGCGTTGCGCGCCCTGCCGCCGCGCGAGTTTTCGAGCGCGCTCGACCTGCGCGGTGACCTCGAGGGCAGGACGATCGAGCAGCTGCAGGCCTGGAACGGCAAGTTGTATGCAGAGCTTGCCCATGCAGACCTTGCGGTCTGGCGCAACTGGGTCGATTACCCGCTGGAAATCAGGAGCGGCCAGGGCGGTCTGAGGTTGTGGCTGAGTATCGCCGACAAGCATCTGGATGACGCCGCCGTCGACGTCTCGCTTGCGAACATAGGCGCGCGTCTTGCGGCCGATCTGCCCTTGCTGGAGATGAACTCGCTGCAGGGACGCTTGTCGGCAAAACGCTCCGCAGGCGGCTACGAAGTGGCGGGCAGGCAGGT
>JAPLRD010000063.1 GCA_026399375.1 Pseudomonadota bacterium | reverse complement strand
TGTTCTGGGCGTAGCTGGCGGTTTGCTGCATGTTCGCCTGGGCGAACTTGGTCTGCAGTTGCGCGAGCTCCTGCGGGTCGCTGATGCTGAGCAGGTCGCGCGTGTTTTTTCCGGCCTGCTCAAGCGAATTGCGGGCGGCGTCGAGGTTGAGTCTGAGCAGCTGTTCGGCGCTGGACAGGCTCGCCTGGGCGTAGGTAAGCGTGGATTCGAGAGCGGCCTTCTGCCACGCTGCCAGTTGTTCGTTGGGGTTTGCCATCTTGAGCTCCTCGGTGAAAGAGATTGGATGTAATCGTGTTGGAATGCTATGATTGTGACCTAATGCTGCATCGCAACATTAGGTCATTGTACTCGATTGATCGAGAAAGTCAAGGGAGATGCTGCGATGCAACAAAAGAATAAAGCTGCTTCGAATCAAACCGATAGCACGGCCGGCACGGCTTCGGATACGTTGCGGAAGATCAAGAAATACCCGAATCGCCGCCTTTACGACACGCGCACATCGAGCTATATCACTTTGGCCGACGTGAAAGAACTCGTGCTCAAGCACGAGCAGTTTCAGGTCGTGGACGCCAAGAACAACGAGGACCTGACACGCTCCATTTTGCTGCAGATCATTCTCGAGGAGGAGGCGGGCGGCATGCCCATGTTCACCTCCGATCTGCTGTCGCAGCTGATCCGCTTCTACGGCAACGCCATGCAGGGCATGGTCGGCAATTACCTGGAAAAAAACATGCAGACCTTCGTCCAGGTGCAAAAGCAGCTGCAGGAGCAGTCGAAAAACATGTACGGCGACAACACCAAGATCAACAAGGACCTGTGGGCGCAGTTCATGAATTTTCAGGGCTCGGCGATGCAGAACATGATGGCCGCGTACATGGACCAGAGCAAGAACGTATTCATCAAAATGCAGGATCAACTGCAGAACCAGACCAAGAACATCTTCTCCGGCTTTCCCTTTCCCGTCCCCGGCTTTCCCGGACAGCCCGGTGCGCCTGAAAAAGACGAAGGCAAGAAGTCCTGAGCGTCGTTTTGTAGGAGCGAGCTTGCTCGCGAATTCGATCGCGAGCAAGCTCGCTCCTACAGCTGCAATAGATGACCACCCCCCCCAAAGTCGGATTCGTTTCGCTCGGCTGCCCCAAGGCGCTGGTCGATTCGGAGCGCATCCTGTCGCAGTTGCGCGCCGAGGGCTATGCCATTTCGCCTTCCTACGAGGCGGCCGACCTGGTGGTGGTCAATACCTGCGGCTTCATCGATTCCGCGGTGGATGAATCGCTAGAAGCCATCGGCGAGGCGCTGGCGGAAAACGGCAAGGTGATCGTCACCGGCTGCCTGGGTGCCAAGGGCGACATCGTGCGCAAGACGCATCCCAAGGTGCTGGCCGTCACCGGTCCGCACGCCGCCGACGAAGTCATGCAGGCGGTGCACGCACACCTGCCGCGGCCGCACGATCCCTATACCGATCTGGTGCCGCCGCAGGGCGTGCGGCTCACGCCGGCGCATTATGCCTACCTCAAGATTTCGGAAGGCTGCAATCATCGCTGCACCTTCTGCATCATTCCCTCCATGCGCGGCGACCTGGTGAGCCGGCCGATAGGTGAAGTGATGCAGGAGGCGGAGAACCTGGCCAAGGCCGGCGTGAAGGAAATCCTGGTCATTTCGCAGGACACCAGCGCCTACGGCGTCGACGTGAAGTACCGCACCGGCTTCTGGCAGGGTCGCCCGCTGAAAACCCGCATGACCGAACTGACCCGTGCCCTGTCCGAACTCGGCGGCGGTGCAGGCGATCTATGGGTGCGGCTGCACTACGTCTATCCCTATCCGCACGTGGACGAGGTCATCCCGCTGATGGCCGAAGGCAAACTGCTGCCCTATCTCGACGTGCCGTTTCAGCACGCGAGCCCGCGCATCCTGAAGCTGATGAAGCGCCCGGCATCGGGCGAGGTGAACCTGGAGCGCATCCGTGCCTGGCGCGCCATCTGTCCGGACATCACCATCCGCAGCACGTTCATCGCCGGTTTCCCGGGGGAAACCGAAGCCGAATTCCGGCAGATGCTCGATTTTCTAGAGGAGGCCGAACTCGACCGCGTCGGCTGCTTTGCCTATTCGCCGGTCGAAGGAGCGAAAGCGAACGCGCTGCCCGATCCGGTGCCCGAAGAAGTGCGCGAGGAACGCCGCGCGCGCTTCATGGCGGCACAGGAGAAAATCAGCCGCAGGCGCCTGAAGCGCAAGGTCGGCAAAACGCTAAAGGTCCTCGTCGACGCGGTCGGCAAGGACGGCGCCACAGCGCGCTCTGCGGCGGACGCGCCGGAAATAGACGGTGTCGTGACCATTGCCGACGCCAAGAAACTCAAACCGGGCGACTGGGCCGCGGTCAAAATCGAGCGCGCCGACGCGCATGATTTGTGGGGCCGACTCGTACGATGACGCTTTGAATGCAAGACAATGTGGCGAGTACCAAGACGTCCGGTGCAGCACGGTGTAGGAGCGAGCTTGCTCGCGCAGCTTGGAATTCGCGAGCAAGCTCGCTCCTACGCCCCAAGTGCAAATTGGTTTCGAATCAAAGTGTCGTGACAGCAGCTTTGTTGTAAAGGGGAGCATGAACATGGAATACCGCAAACTCGGCAACAGCGGCGTCAAGGTTTCGCCCATTTGCCTGGGCACCATGATGTTCGGCGAGCGCACCGACGTCGCCGAAGCCGGCCGCATCGTCGATTCGGCGCGCGCAGCCGGTGTCAATTTCATCGACACCGCCGACGTCTACGTCAAGGGCGAGTCCGAGCGCATGGTGGGCAAACTGCTCGCCGCCGATCGGCACAACTGGGTGGTGGCGACCAAGGTCGGCAACGCCATGGGCAAGGGTCCCAACGACGCCGGCCTGTCGCGTGCCTGGATGCTGCGTGCCATCGACGGCAGCCTGCGGCGCCTGGGCATGGATTATGTCGATATCTATTACCTGCACCGGGACGATCCCGAAGCGCCGACCGAAGAAACCGTGGTCGCCATGGGCGAGATCATCCGCGCCGGCAAGGCGCGCTATTTCGGCCTGTCCAACTTTCGCGGCTGGCGCATCGCGCAGATCGCCGAACTGTGCGCGCGACTGAACGTCCCGGCGCCTGTGGTCTGCCAGCCTTACTACAACGCGATGAACCGCATGCCGGAAACCGAAGTCCTGCCCGCCTGCCAGAGCTACGGCCTGGGAGTGGTTCCCTACAGCCCGCTCGCGCGCGGCGTGCTCACCGGCAAGTACGCCCCGGGCGCCGAGCCCGCGGCCGACAGCCGCGCCGGCCGCAAGGACAAGCGCATGATGGAAACCGAATTCCGCGAAGAGTCCATGCTCATGGCGCAACAACTCAAGGCGCACGCGGAAAAGCGCGGCATGAGCGCGGGGCAATTCGCGCTCAACTGGGTGCTCAACAACCGCATTATCACGTCGGTGCTGGCCGGGCCGCGCACTTTAGAGCAGTGGGAAGAGTATCTGGGCGCGCTCAAGCACGGTTTCTCGGCCGAGGACGAGGCGCTGGTCGATACCATGGTGAAAAGCGGGCACCCGTCGACGCCTGGGTTCAACGATCCGCGCTATCCCGTCGCCGGGCGGCCGACTTACAGTTGAAACTCCCGTGATTGTGTATCCAAGGTGAACCGTGTCATTGTCATTCCGAGGCCGTAGGCCGAGGAATCTGCTTTTGCGGTTCATGGAAAAGCAGATTTCTCGCTGCGCTCGAAATGACAGTTTTCGGGGTTCATGCAAAAGCAGATTTCTCGCGAAGTTTATCCCCGGAGGGGGACTCGAAATGACAGTTCTTGGAATCTTCCCCAAGTTGAGCAAGGCGCGGCCCTTGGTATGAGCTAAAATCCGGCATTCTTGCAAATCTGAATCCTGTTCCTGTTCGAGTCTGCAACTTGCTGATCCCAGTCATCCTGTCCGGCGGCGCCGGCACCCGCTTGTGGCCGGTGTCGCGCGAAGCGCATCCCAAGCCTTTCATCGTCCTGCCCGACGGGGAAAGCCTGATGCAGAAGACGCTGCTGCGCGCGGCGGCGTTGAGGCCGGACACGATTCTGACCATTACCAATCGGGATTATTTCTTCATCACGCGCGACGCCTATGCAGAAATGGCGCTGGCGCCGGGAATCGCGCTCGACTACCTGCTCGAGCCGGTCGGCCGCAACACCGCGCCGGCCATCGCAGTCGGAGCCTTGCGCATACGCGAGCAGTTCGGCGAGGACGCGATCATGCTGGTGCTGCCCTCGGACCATCTGATCCGCGATTCGGTGGCCTTCGCCGATGCGGTGAAATCCGCGGTCAGGCTCGCAGAACAGGGCTACCTGGTCACCTTCGGCATCGCGCCGACGGGCCCGGAAACGGGTTTTGGCTATATCGAGGCCGATCAGTCACGCAAACTCGGTGCCGAAGGGCTGGCGGTGCGCCGCTTCGTCGAGAAACCGTCGCGCGAGAAAGCGGAGGAGTATCTGGCTTCTGGGGGCTATTACTGGAACTCGGGCATGTTCTGCTTTCGCGTCGGCGATTTCCTGGCAGAACTCGCGCGCTCCGCGCCCGAAGTCTCGGACGCGGTCCTGGCGGCCTGGCAGGCAACATCACGCGAGCAGGTGCCCGTCGCCATCGATCCGGCTGCGTTCGCCCGCATTGCCGACATTTCCATCGACTACGCCGTGATGGAAAAAGCCGAGCGCGTCGCCGTCGTGCCGGGCAAGTTTGATTGGAGCGATATCGGCTCCTGGCAGGCGCTGGGCGAACTCGTTCCCGCCGACGCCGAGGGCAACCGCGTCCAGGGCGACGCCGTGCTCGTCGACAGCAAGGATTGCTTCGTCCAAAGCGATGATCGCCTTGTGGCGACGGTGGGCGTGCAAAACCTGCTGGTGGTGGATACGCCGGACGCCTTGTTGATCGCCGATCGCAGCCGTGCACAGGACGTAAAGACCGTGGTGCAGCGCCTCAAGGCGAGCGGCCACGAAAGCGCGCGCCTGCACCGCACCGTGCACCGCCCCTGGGGCACCTACACCGTGCTGGAAGAAGGGCCGCGCTTCAAGATCAAGCGCATCGTAGTGAAGTCCGGTGCCTCGCTGTCGCTGCAGTACCATCATCGGCGCAGCGAGCACTGGGTGGTGGTCTCAGGCAGCGCAAAGATAGTGAACGGCGAGCACGAAATCATCCTCGGCGCAGACCAGTCGTCCTACATCCCCGCCGGCACCGCCCACCGTCTAGCCAATCCGGGCAAAGTCGATTGCGTGATGATCGAAGTGCAGAGCGGAGATTACTTGGGCGAAGACGATATCGTGCGCCTGGAAGACAACTATGGCCGGTCTTGATCTAGTTGCAGGATCGGCGTCGCGCGTGGGAGCGAGCTTGCTCGCGAAACTATGTGTTCGCGAGCAAGCTCGCTCCCACAATCCAATCGGTACAGTTTGATTTTGAGTGTGAAGAATATGGCAAAGACCGCGCTGGTAACAGGTATCACCGGGCAGGACGGTTCCTACCTGGCCGAATTGCTGCTGGAGAAGGGCTATATCGTCCACGGCATCAAGCGCCGCACGTCATTGATCAATACCGACCGCATCGATCATTTGTATCAGGATCCGCACGAATCGGACCGCCGCTTCATTCTCCACCACGGCGATCTCACCGATTCTTCCAACCTGGTGCGCATCATCCAGCAGACGCAGCCCGACGAAATTTACAATCTCGCGGCGCAAAGCCACGTGGCGGTATCGTTCGAGGAGCCGGAGTACACCGCGAATTCCGACGCCCTCCGCGCGCTGCGTCTGCTCGAAGCCATCCGCATCCTGGGAATGGAGAAGAAAGCACGTTTCTATCAGGCGTCCACTTCCGAACTCTACGGTTTGGTGCAGGAGACGCCGCAGAAGGAAACCACGCCTTTCTATCCGCGCAGTCCCTACGGCGTGGCCAAGCTCTACGCCTACTGGATCACCGTCAACTACCGCGAAGCCTACGGCATCTATGCCTGCAACGGCATACTGTTCAATCACGAATCGCCGGTGCGCGGCGAAACTTTCGTCACGCGCAAGATCACGCGCGCGCTGGCGCGCATCAAGCTGGGTCTGCAGGAATGCCTCTACCTCGGCAACTTCAATGCCCTGCGCGACTGGGGCCATGCGCGCGATTACGTCGAGGCGATGTGGCTGATGCTGCAGCAGCCGCAACCGGAGGATTTCGTCATCGCCACCGGCGAGCAGCACAGCGTGCGCGAATTCGTCGACGCCGCGGCGACCGAGCTGGGGATGAAAATCACCTGGAAAGGCAAAGGCAAGAACGAAAAGGGCTACGACCACGGCGGCCGCTGCATCGTCGCCGTCGACCCGCGCTACTTCCGCCCGACCGAAGTGGAATCGCTGCTGGGCGATCCGGCAAAAGCGAAAGCCAAACTGGGTTGGGTGCCGAAAGTAAAATTCGAGGAGCTCGTGGCGGAGATGGTGCGCGAGGACCTGCGCTCGGCCGAGCGCGACGAACTCGTCAAGAGCCACGGACACAAGACTTTCGATCGGCACGAGTGAAGGGGATATTCAACAAAATTGTCATTTCGAGGCCGCAGGCCGAGAAATCTGCTTCTTGCTCTATTGGAAAGCAGATTTCTCGCTACGCTCGAAATGACAATTGCGGGTTTGTGAAGGATTGTATTGATGGATAAGTTGTCAAAGATCTACGTCGCCGGTCACCGCGGCCTTGCCGGCTCGGCGATCGTCAGGCAACTGAATCAAAAGGGCTACCGCAATCTGGTGTTCCGCACCCATGCCGAGCTGGAGCTCAGCGATCAGGCCGCGGTGCGCGATTTCTTCCAGAACGAGAGGCCCGACTACGTGTTTATCGCCGCCGCGAAGGTCGGGGGCATCGTCGCCAACAGCAGCTATCCGGCCGAATTCGTCCACAGCAATCTTGCGGTGCAGACCAATGTACTGCACGAATCCTGGAGGGCCGGCGTCAAGCGCCTGCTGTTTCTGGGTTCGTCCTGCATCTATCCGCGGGATTGCCCGCAGCCGATCAAGGAAGAATACCTGCTCACCGGCCCGCTGGAGGCGACCAACCGCCCCTATGCGGTGGCCAAGATCGCCGGCATCGAGATGTGCTGGTCTTACAACCGGCAGTACGGCACGCGCTTTCTCGCGGCCATGCCGACCAATCTCTACGGCCCGGGCGACAGTTACGACCTGAACAACTCCCACGTGCTGCCGGCCTTGATCCGGAAAATGCACGAGGCGAAGAAAGGCGGGCTCGATGAAACGGTCATCTGGGGTACGGGCACGCCCAAGCGCGAATTCCTGTACAGCGAGGACATGGCCGAAGCCTGCGTCTATCTTCTCGACTTGCCGGACGCAAAATTCGCGGAACTGATCAGCGACGGTCACCCGCCGCTGGTGAACATCGGTTTTGGCGAAGACCTGAGCATCGCCGAACTCGCGCGCACGGTGGCGCGCGTGATCGGCTTCGGCGGCCGGCTGCGCTTTGACACCTCCAAACCCGACGGCACGCCGCGCAAGTTTCTTGATTCGGGGAAGATCAACGCATTGGGATGGAAGGCGCGCACGCGGTTCGAAGAAGGCATCGCAGCTGCGTACAAGGACTTTCTGAGCCGTTTTCCTTAAGGAAGAAACATCCCGGTGAATAATGACGGGATAAGGTTCAGAGCGATGATCGATCGATACCTCTGCTGAGTGCTATCTATCGAGCTACCGCGCATTGCGCCGCGTGCCTGCCGACGTCGGGCGGTTCACGCCATCACCGTTGAGCGTTTCCCGGTATGACCACGCTTCTTCTGACTGTTTTCCCAGCCAATGCACGCCAGCCACACGGTCTTGGGGATAGGCTTCTCGGCGCTCAGGTAGTAATTCAGCATGCGCCGCGAAATACCGATGGCATCGGCGGCGCGCTCCTGGGTAAGATCGTTGCGCAGCATCCATTCGATCATGCGCTCATGACCGATGCCGCCA
>JAPLRD010000225.1:13052-29331 GCA_026399375.1 Pseudomonadota bacterium | reverse complement strand
GCACAACACACCCGCACCAGGCGTAGCAGCGGGCAAAAATTGGTCGGGGTGGAGAGATTTGAACTCCCGACATCCTGGTCCCAAACCAGGCGCGCTACCAGGCTACGCTACACCCCGAGCGGTCGCGTATGATACTCTGGCACCACCCTGCGGTCAACGCAGATGACAGTGGCGCAACCGGGGAAAAGATAATAAACTTGCCCCCCGCTTGAATATCTGATATTAAAGCGCCTTCGTTTTTTCAACTGAGAGTGGTTCGACACATGCCTGCAGAACAACTGTTACGCCATAAGACCTTCCCTCCCTATGTGGCAAAAAAAGGCGAGGAATACATGAACAAGAAACAGTTGGCGCATTTCCGCAATATCCTGGAAGCGCTCAAGGTCGAATTGGGTCAGGATATCGATCGCACCGTGCACACGATGCAGGACGAGGCCACGGTATTTGCCGACCCCAACGACCGCGCCAGCCAGGAATCGGACATGGCGCTGGAACTGCGCAACCGCGACCGCGAACGCAAGCTGATCAAGAAGATCGAGGAAACCATCGCCAAGATCGAAAGCCAGGATTACGGCTACTGCGAGAGCTGCGGCGTCGAAATCGGCCTGAAGCGCCTGGAAGCGCGCCCCACGGCGACGCTGTGCATAGACTGCAAGACCCTCGACGAGTTGAGAGAAAAGCAACTGGCGAAGTAAAACTTCGCCAGTTGCTTTCAGTGAAGACTAACCTGCCGCATAGCGGCAGGTTACGTCGGAACTAAAAACAAAAAACGGTGGCTCGATGCCGCCGTTTTTTATGGTCGATGCCAGAAGGTGATCACCGGAGGCGAGCGCACAACGAAAAAAGGACGCCTAAGCGTCCTTCTTTTCATTGCAGCATCCGCACTAGCCGGGTTGTGCAGGCGCCTCGGCGGGCGCTGCCTCCACCGCCTTCATCGACAGGCGCAGGCGGCCCTTGTCGTCGGCTTCCAGCACCTTGACTTTGACGATCTGCCCTTCTTTCAGATGGTCGGCAACGCTGGCCACGCGCTGCTGGCTGATCTGCGAAATGTGCAGCAGGCCGTCCTTGCCCGGAAGCACGCTCACGATGGCGCCGAAATCGAGCAACTTGAGCACCGTGCCTTCATAGATCTTGCCCACTTCCACGTCGGCGGTGATCGCCTCGATGCGCTTTCTCGCCAGTTCCCCGCCCTCGGAGCTGATGCAGGCGATGCTGACCGTGCCGTCGTCCTCGATATCAATGGTGGTGCCGGTCTCCTCGGTGAGCGCACGGATGACCGCCCCGCCCTTGCCGATCACGTCGCGGATCTTGTCCGGATTGATCTTGATCTTGATGATGCGCGGCGCGAAGGTGGAAATGTCGGAGCGTGACGACGGCAACACGGCTGTCATTTTCTCCAGTATCACCATGCGGCCTTCGCGCGCCTGCGACAGCGCGACTTGCATGATTTCCTTGGTGATGCCTTCGATCTTGATGTCCATCTGCAGCGCTGTGACGCCGTTGTCAGTGCCCGCCACCTTGAAATCCATATCGCCCAGGTGATCTTCGTCGCCGAGAATGTCGGTGAGAACAGCGAATCGGTTGCCTTCCTTGATCAGGCCCATGGCGATCCCGGCCACGTGTGCTTTCATCGGTACGCCGGCATCCATCAGCGCCAGGCTGCCGCCGCACACCGACGCCATCGAGCTCGAGCCGTTGGATTCGGTGATCTCCGACACCACGCGCATGCTGTAGCCGAATTCTTCCACCGAGGGCAGCGTCGCCAGCAGCGCGCGCTTGGCCAGGCGTCCGTGGTAATGCAGCATGAAGCGGTCTTTGTACTCGCCCATCAACGCGTCGATGATCTGCGAGTCGCGCGCCGTTCCCAGCGTCGCGACCACGATGGCCTGGGTCTCGCCACGGGTGAACAGCGCCGAGCCGTGGGTGCGCGGCAGCACGCCGAGGCGGATGGTGATCGGGCGCACGGTGCGCGTATCGCGGCCGTCAATGCGCGGTTCGCCGTCTAGGATCTGGTTGCGCACGATTTTCGATTCCAGCGCAAAGCAGATTTCCTTGACTGCATTCGCGTCCGGCCCGCCTTCGGCGCCGACGCCGACTTCGGTGAAAACGCGCTTCCACAGGCCGTCGATGGCCTGCGAGCGCGCCTGCTTTTCCTTGACCTGGAACGCGGCGCGCAACTCGGCTTCAGCCATGCCTGTGATGCGCGCGGCGAGCGTTTCGTCCTTCACCGGCGGCTTCCAGTCCCACATCGGCTTTGCCGCGACGTCGGCGAGTTCGTTGATCGCCGTGATTGCCGCCTGCATCTGCTGGTGGCCGAACATCACCGCGCCCAGCATGACTTCCTCGGACAGTTCCTGCGCCTCCGATTCCACCATCAGCACGGCGTGCTCTGTGCCGGCCACGACCAGGTTCAGCTTGGAATCCTTGAGCTGCGTGGCCGTCGGGTTGAGAATGTACTGGCCGTTGGCATAGCCCACGCGCGCCGCGGCTGTCGGGCCGTTGAATGGAATGCCGGAGAGGACCAGTGCCGCCGAAACGCCTATCAGCGCTGCGATGTCGGGATCCACTTCCGGATTGACCGACATGACTGTCGCCACCACCTGGACTTCGTTGTAGAAGCCATCGGGGAACAGGGGACGGATGGGGCGGTCGATCAGTCGCGATGTGAGAATCTCTTTCTCCGAAGGCCTGCCCTCGCGCTTGAAAAAGCCGCCGGGGATCTTGCCTGCGGCATAGGTCTTTTCAATGTAATCGACAGTGAGCGGGAAGAAGTCCTGGCCGGACTTGGCGTGCTTCGAGCCAACCACAGAGCACAGCACCACGGTATCGTCCATGCTGACCATGACCGCGCCACCGGCCTGGCGCGCAATTTCGCCGGTTTCCAGGGTGACTTGATGGGCGCCGTAGGTGAAAGTCTTTTTGATCGGATTCAAGGTAGGGTCCTTTGCGGAGCGGCGCGTTGAGCGCCGTCGGTCATATCAGGGAATTGGGCTGCATCTGGAATTTCGATCAGCCCGCGAAAATGCAAAACGCCCGTCTTGTGACAGACGGGCGTCTCGGGGTTACTTGCGCAGGCCCAGTCTAGTCCAGCAGCTTGCGCCGCTGGCTGACCATCCTGAGCAAACCACGGCGGGAATGGTGATCTTTGACATGAGCTTTGAAATGGCCGGTCAGCTCGTTGATACGCGTCGTCAGCAGCGCGACCTGGACCTCGGGGGAACCTGTGTCGCCCTTGGCGCGCTGGTAGTCGTTCATGATTTGCGCTTTGTGCGCAGTGGTAAATGGCATGCTAATACTCTCCTGGTCTCTGGGTCGTCGCCGGGCCACGTAGAGGCTGCAGCGAAGGCGCGGATTCTACACCGAAAACGGGTGGATTTTCAAGGGTTTTCGCCGATTTTTTGGGGCGAGCACGTGCCTTGCAGAGTGTGTCAGGCGTTCGCGATCACGCGCTTGGGGGAGAGGACCCCACCCTCAGCCGCCTCACCCAGTCCCAACAGGGCTCCTCCTGCGCCATAGACGCGCACACGCGCCTGCGACGCACCGCCCCATGGCACCGCCTGCCCGCGCACGAATCTGGCCTCCTGCGCTGGCTCCAGGCGCACTTCGGGCAGGCTCTGCAGCAGCGCATCCACCGGCAACAGACAGCGGTCGCGCTCTTCGGCCGACATCGCCTGCAATTGCTCCAAGGTATAGGCGGAATCCAGGCCGAAGCGCCCAACCGTGGTGCGGCGCAAGGCGGCAAGGTGGCCGCCGCAGCCGAGCAACTCGCCAAGATCGTGGGCGATGGACCGGATATACGTGCCTTTGCTGCAGGTGACCGACACGGCCATACGCTCGCCCTCGAACCACTGCAAGGTCAGCGCGTGTATCGTCACCTGTCGCTGTTCGAGTTCGATCTCGATGCCGGCGCGGGCATAGGCATACAAGGGCTTTCCATCGCGCTTGAGCGCGGAATAAATCGGCGGCGTCTGCAGGATGACACCGGTGAACGTCGACAGGGCGGCATCAAGCTGCTCGCGCGTGACGTGCACGGCGCGGGTGGAGGTCACCTCGCCTTCTGCATCCGCCGTCGCCGTGCTCACGCCGAGCCGGATCTCGGCCGCGTAGGACTTGTCGGCTTCGAGCAGATCCGAGGAAAATTTGGTGGCTTCGCCGAAGAGTACAGGCAGCAGTCCCGTGGCCAGCGGATCGAGCGTTCCGGCGTGCCCTGCCTTGGCCGCCTGATACAGGCGCTTCGCCTGCTGCAGCGCAGCGTTGGAACTCGCGCCAGGGGCCTTGTCCAGCATCAGCACGCCGTTCAGCGGACGCTTTGCACGGGGCGATTGTATTGGTTTCGTATTAGCCAAGAGGTGACGGAAATTGCGAAGATCTTTATAAATGGCGAAAGTGCATGCGCGGGGGATTTACGCCCCGAAGGAAGTCCCCTTGGGGGACAAGGGGGGCGCGCCCCCCTTGTCCGTTAAATAAGAGCTTTTCCCCTGCCGGAGACACGCTGCTTGCTTCCGGCTAGTCCGAGTTAGGACCGCGGTTCCTTGCTGCTGGCCACGGCCTCGTCGATGAGCTTCGACAGCTCAAAGCCGCGCTCGACCGAGGCGTCGTAGATGAAATGCAGCTGCGGACTGGTGTGCAGCTTGATCCGGTGCGCAATCTGGCTGCGCAGGAATCCGCCGGCCTGCTTCAGGCCGACTTCCGTATCGGCACGCTGCTCGGCGCTACCCATCAGGGTGTAAAACACTTTGGCATGCGCGTAATCGGCGGTCACTTCCACACCGGTCAGCGTGATCATGGCTACGCGAGGATCCTTCAGTTCGGTGCGTATGATTTCGGCCAGTTCGCGCTGGATCTGATCGGCGACGCGCAGACTTCTGGCGGGTCCTTTGGGCATGGACAACCTCTTGCACTGGTGATTCGGCAATCGCCCGGCGCTTTGCACCGGGCGAAATTCTGATGCCCGGCTACAGCGTCCTTGCGACTTCCAACACTTCGTAGGCTTCGAGCTGGTCGCCTTCCTTGACGTCGTTGTAGTTCTTCAGCGACAGGCCGCACTCGAACCCCGACTTGACTTCCTTCACGTCGTCCTTGAAGCGCTTGAGGGAATCCAGTTCGCCGTCGTGCAGCACCACGTTGTCGCGCAGCAGGCGCACGCGCGAACCGCGCTTGATCGTGCCTTCGAGCACCATGCAACCGGCGACGGTGCCGACCTTGGAGATCTTGTAGACCTGCCGTATCTGCACCATTCCGGTGACGCTTTCCTTCTTTTCCGGCGCGAGCATCCCCGACAGCGCGGCTTTGATCTCGTCCACGGCGTCGTAGATGATGTTGTAGTAGCGGATGTCGATGCCCTGCGACTCGGCCAGCCTTCTGGCGGCGACGTCGGCGCGGGTGTTGAAGCCGATGATCACCGACTTGGAGGCGAGCGCGAGGTTGATGTCGGATTCGGTGATGGCGCCGACCCCGCTGTGCACCACGCTCACCTTGACCTCTTCGTTGGACAACCGCGCCAGGGCGTGCGCGAGCGCTTCCCGCGAGCCCTGCACGTCGGCCTTGATCAGCAGCGGCAGCGTCTTCACCCCGCCCTCGCCCATCTGCTCGAACATGTTCTCGAGTTTGGCCGCCTGCTGCTTCGCCAGTTTGACGTCGCGGAATTTGCCCTGGCGGAACAAGGCGATTTCACGCGCCTTGCGCTCGTCGGCCAGCGCGACCGCTTCCTCGCCCGCCAGCGGCACGTCGGACAAGCCCTGAATTTCCACCGGAATCGACGGCCCGGCCTGCTCCACCGGCTGCCCGGTTTCGTCAAGCATGGCGCGTACGCGGCCGAATACCGATCCGGCCAGCAGAATATCGCCACGGTGCAAGGTTCCAGACTGCACCAGCACGGTCGCGACCGGCCCCTTGCCCTTGTCCAGGCGCGCTTCGATCACAAGTCCTTTGGCGGGCGCGTCCACGGCCGCTTTGAGTTCCAGCACCTCGGCCTGCAGCAGCACCTGTTCGAGCAGATTGTCTATGCCGGCGCCGGTCTTGGCCGATACCGGGACGAAGGGCGATTCGCCGCCGTATTCTTCCGGCACTACGCTTTGCGCCACCAGTTCCTGCTTGACGCGGTCGAGGTTGGCGTCCGGCTTGTCGATCTTGTTGATCGCCACAACCAGCGGCACGTTTGCGGCCTTGGCGTGCGCGATCGCCTCTATGGTCTGCGGCATCACGCCGTCGTCCGCCGCCACCACCAGAATAACGATGTCGGTCGCTTTGGCGCCGCGCGCTCGCATGGCGGTAAACGCTTCATGGCCCGGCGTATCGAGGAAGGTGACCATCCCGCGCGGCGTTTGCACGTGATAGGCGCCGATGTGCTGCGTAATGCCCCCGGCTTCCCCCGATGCGACGCGCGTGCGGCGGATGTAATCGAGCAGGGAAGTCTTGCCGTGATCGACGTGGCCCATCACCGTTACCACCGGTGCGCGCGGAAGCAGTTCATGCGTGGTTTCGTGCGCCTGCGGCTCTTCGGTAAGGAAGGTATCCGGCTCGTCCAGGCGTGCCGCCTTGGCGATGTGCCCCATGTCTTCCACCACGATCATGGCGGTTTCCTGGTCCAGCACCTGGTTGATGGTGACCATGCTGCCGAGTTTCATCAGCGTCTTGATCACGGCCGCCGCTTTCACCGACATCTTGTGCGCCAGATCGGCGACGGTGATGGTTTCAGGGACCATGACTTCGCGCACCACCGGCTCGGTCGGGGCAGCGAATACCTGCGCCGACTCCACAGAGGAAGAGGGTTTGTGGCGCGCGCCTTTGGGCGTATGCCAACCGGATGCCCCGCCCACGTCGCCGCGCGTCTTGATCGTGCGCCGCTTGGCGGTCTCGTCTTTCCAGATGGTGGTGGTGGTCTTCTTTTTCGGGCTTTTCTTGTCGCCCTTGGCCGCGTCATCGACCTTCGGCTTGTGCAGCGTACCGTCGGTCGCCGCGGGCTGCGGTTCGCCGGGTTTGGCGGCAGGCGCTTCCTTCAGCCTCTTTTCCTCGGTCTCACGGGCATCGGCAAGTCGCTTCTCGCGCTCCTGCTTTTCGCGCTGTTCCTCTGACTGGCGCGCCATCAGCGCCACCTGGCGCTTTTGCTCCTGCTCGCGCAATTCGCGTTGATGTGCGTCGATTACGGATACCGGCGCCGCGGGTCGCGCGGGGGCGGCGGGCGCGGCGGGCTTTTCCTCGGCTACGACAGGTACCGGTACAGCAACAGGAACCGGTTCCGGGGCGACGACGACGGGCGGCGCCTCGGGCGGTGCCGCCGGCGGCGCTTCGGGCGGAACTTCAACGGCGGCATCGCGCTTGACGAACACGCGCTTTTTCTTCACCTCGACCTGAATGGTGCGAGACTTGCCGGTCGAATCCGATTTCTTGATCTCGGAAGTCTGCTTCCGGGTCAGCGTGATCTTGCTCTTGGCCTCGGTGGCGCCATGGACTTTGCGCAGGTACTCCAGCAACCTGGTCTTGTCCTGTTCGCTCAGGGTGTCCTCGGCCTGCTGCTTGTGCACGCCGGCCGCTTTGAGTTGCTCGAGCAGCACCGAAGGCTGGACTTTGAGCTCCCCGGCAAATTGTGTAACGCTAGTTTGCGCCATACCGGTCCTCTACTTTCCTTCCTCTTCCGCAAACCAATGCTCGCGTGCCTTCATGATCAAGGCTTTGGCGCGCTCGGCATCGATCGCGCAGATTTCGATGAGATCATCCGTGGCCAGGTCGGCCAGGTCGTCGCGCGTCCGGACACCGGACTCCACCAGCTTGGCAGCAAGCGCGCTGTCCATGCCTTCGAGCCGCAGCAGTTCCGGATCCACGCCTTCCACCTTTTCCTCGCTCGCGATTTCCTGCACCAGCAGGGCATTGCGCGCGCGGCTGCGGAGTTCGTTGACGGTGTTTTCGTCGAAAGACTCGATTTCCATCATTTCATTGATGGGCACGTAGGCGACTTCTTCCAGCGAGGAAAATCCCTCCTGGATCAGGATGTCCGCCACTTCCTCGTCCACGTCCAGTTTCTCGATGAATATGGAGCGGATGCCGGCGCTTTCTTCCTGCTGCTTCTTCTCCGACTCTTCTTCGTTCATCAGGTTGATGGTCCAGCCCGTGAGTTCCGAAGCGAGGCGCACGTTCTGGCCGCTGCGGCCGATGGCGATGGCGAGGTTGGCTTCGTCCACGACCACGTCCATGCTGTGCTTCTCTTCGTCCACCAGGATGCTGGAGACGTCCGCCGGCGCCAGCGCACCGATGACGAATTGCGCCGGATCGGCCGACCACAGGACGATGTCGACGCGCTCGCCGCCGAGTTCGCCCGTCACCGCCTGCACGCGCGAACCGCGCATGCCGACGCAGGTGCCGATGGGGTCGATGCGCTTGTCGGTGGTGTGCACGGCGATCTTGGCGCGCACGCCCGGATCGCGCGCGGCGGACTTGATCTCCAGCAGGTTTTCCTCGATTTCCGGCACTTCCAGCCGGAACAGCTCGATGATGAATTCCGGCGCGGTGCGCGACAGCACCAGCTGCGGCCCGCGCACGTTGCGGTCTATGCGCAACAAAAGCGCGCGCACGCGGTCGCCCACGCGCAAATTCTCTTTCGGGATCATCTGGTCGCGCGGCAGGATGGCCTCGATGCGGCCCGATTCGATCACCGCGTTGCCGCGTTCTATGCGTTTCACCGTGCCGGTCACCAGCTTCTCGCCGCGGCCGAGGAAATCCTGCAGGATCTGCTCCCGCTCCGCGTCGCGGATCTTCTGCAGAATCACCTGCTTCGCCGCCTGCGCGCCGATGCGGCCGAATTCGATCGGCTCCAGCGGTTCTTCGATGAATTCTTCCAGCTGGATATCGGCGTGCTGCTTGACCGCTTCCGACAGGGGGATCTGCTGCGGCGGGTTCTCGACCGCCTCGTCCGCCACGACCTGCCAGCGGCGGAAGGATTCGAAATCGCCGGTTTCGCGGTCGACGGCCACGCGCACGTCGGCGTCGTCGCTGAAGCGCTTCTTGGTGGCCGAGGCGAGCGCCATCTCCAGCGCGACGAAGACCACGTCTTTATTGACGTTCTTCTCTCGCGCCAGGGCGTCCACCAGCAACAAAATCTCACGGCTCATTTACAGCACCTCCAACTTCAAAATTCAACTTTCGGCACCAGGCGCGCCTTGTCGATATTCGCAAGGTCCAGGCTCACGGTGCCGCCTTCAATCCCCAGTTCCAGCTTGCCGTCGGTCACCGCGCGCATGACGCCAATAAAATTGCGCCTGCCTCCGACCGGTACCCGCAGGCTCAAACGCACCTGCTCTCCGGCAAACCGCACAAAATCAGCTTCTTTCTTCAACGGCCGGTCCAGACCCGGCGAGGACACTTCCAGCCGGTCGTAATCGACGTCTTCGACTTCCAGCACCCGTGCCAGCTGGTTGCTGACCCTGGCACAGTCGTCGACCGTGATCCCGCCGGCAACCGCCCCTGCCGCTTCAGCCGCCTTGTCGATAAAAATCCGCAGCATCCTGCCGCGATTGGACAATTCGACGCTGACGAGCTCGTAACCGAGCCCGACGACGGTCGTTTCCAGCAAACCCTGCAATTTCATAGCCACAAATAAAAAATGGGCTGACCGCCCATCCAACTGACAACATTCCACAGACTTGAAATTATAGCAGAAAATTATCCCACGAACAATCCATTTGTCCTTTGCGATGCGATGTTTAGCAGGGAAACTTGGACTTCCGGACCGACCCGGGGTTCTACCCCGGGGGTCGCGCAAGTCCGATGGCGGGTACGGCGTCGCATCGATCGGCGCCCCTCTTGCGCTTCAACTGCCTATACAGAAATTCAGCGGACCCGGCGCGGGCGGCGGGACTGGGGTGCAGCGGCCCGCGCCTGGCGCCGTGCCGGTGGTGCAGCGACGGCCGCCTGCGGCTGGAACTCGAGCGCCGCATACAGGCGCGCGATTTCCGCTTCGTCCAGTTCGCGCATCTGACCGCGCTTCAGGTGGGACGGCAGATCGATGGGCCCGAAGCGCACGCGCATCAGGCGGCTCACCATCAGGTGCAGCGCCTCGAACAGGCGCCGCACCTCGCGGTTGCGCCCTTCGCTCAGGACCACGTTGTACCAGTGGTTGCTGCCCTGTCCGCCGGCGTCGACGACGCTGTCCAGGTGCGCGGGGCCGTCCTCCAGTTGCACGCCCGTGCGCAACGCCTGCATCTGCTCTTCGCTCAACTCTCCCAGCAGGCGCACCGCGTACTCGCGCTCTATATGGTGTCGCGGATGCATCAGGCGGTTGGCGAGTTCGCCCGAGGTGGTGAAGACCAGCAGGCCGCTGGTGTTGAAATCGAGCCGTCCTACCGCAATCCATTTCGCGCCGCGCAGGCGCGGCAGCTTTTCGAATACCGCGGGACGGCCCTCGGGATCGTCGCGGCTGACGATTTCGCCCTCGGGCTTGTGGTACAGCAGCACCCGCACCGCTTCGCCGCGATGCAGCCTGACCGGCCGCCCGTCCACCATCACCCGGTCGCCAGCGACTATGCGCGTCCCGACCGTCGCCGGTTCGCCATTGACGCTGACGCGGCCGGCGGCGATCCACTGCTCCATTTCCCGGCGCGAGCCTACCCCGGCGCCGGCGAGCACCTTGTGCAGCTTTTCCGAAGCCGCGGGTGCGCTATTCGGCTGCGGCGACCGGTCCGGCAGTTTCTTCGTCTGCTGGCGGCTCTTCGCTGGGCGGGGTATGCGGGGCAAGTTCGAGAGTGCTGCTTATTTGTTCAAGCGGTGGCAATTCCTGCAAAGAACGCAGGCCCAGGTCGTCGAGGAAGGTCTTGGTGGTGGCGCCTCCAGACTCTTGATAACATTGGTGGATACGGTCACGCCGCGGATGTCTTCAATGTCGCCGCGCGTCACCGGCTGGCGATAGGCGATGATGGCGAGCGTCTCCATCACCGCGCGCGAATAGCGCGGCGGCTTGTCGTGGGTGAGGCGCTCCAGGTATTGCTGGTACTCGGGGCGGGTCTGAAAGCGCCAGCCGCTCGCCAGATTGATCAGTTCCACGCCCCTGCCCTGCCAATCGGTGCGCAATTCGTCGAGCAGGCGCCGCAGGGTGTCGGCGCCGATGTCGTCTTCGAACAAACGGCGCAGATCGACGAGCGTGAGCGGTTCCTGCGTCGCGAGCAGCGCAGTTTCCAGGACGGTCTTGGCCTCATTCGGATTCAGCATGTGCAAGCTTCACGTAAATGGGAGCGTAAGGCTCGGATTGTGTCACTTCGATCAGGCTCTCCCGCACCAGTTCGAGCATGGCAAGAAAGCTTACCACTACCACCGCCACCCCCTTGCTGACATCGAACAGGGCGGTGAATTCTATGAACTGGCTGCCCTGCAGGCGGCGCAGCATTGAAGACATGAATTCGCGCACCGACAGTTCCTCGCGCGTCACCTTGTGGTGCTGTGTCATCCGCGCCTGCGTCAGCAGCGACTGCCAGGCGACGATCAGGTCCTGCGTGCGCACCTGCGGCAGGCGCTGCGTCGCGACCTGTTCAATCCATACTTCCACCGTGAGGAAATCCCGCCCCAGCACCGGCAGCGCGTCGAGCTTGTGCGCGGCGAGCTTCATGGCTTCGTATTCCATCAGCCGCCGCACCAGTTCGGCCCGCGGATCCTCTTCGTCCTCCCTCATGGCGCGAGGGCGCGGCAGCAGCATTCTGGACTTTATTTCCATCAGCAGCGCAGCCATCAGAAGATATTCGGCCGCAAGCTCCAGATTGCGCCGGCGCATCAACTCAACGTACTCCAGATACTGCTGCGTCAGCCGCGCCATGGGGATGTCGAGAATATCGATGTTGGCTTTGCGAATCAGATAGAGCAGCAGGTCGAGCGGCCCCTCGAAGGTATCGAGAAACACTTCCAGCGCGTCCGGCGGAATGTACAAGTCCGCCGGCATCTCGAGAAAAGCCTCGCCGCGCACCGTTGCCACTCGCGCGTCGGACACGCCGGCTACGTGCGCGCCGTGCTCTGCGGGCGCCGGCACGAGCGGCAGCACCGGGCCCGGCGGTGCGTCGTTGGCTGCGGCGGGTTCGATCACGAGTAATTCAATCCCATGGCTTCGCGCACTTCGCGCATGGTCTCCGACGCGAGTTCGCGCGCCTTCTCGCAGCCGTCCGCGATGATGCTCTTCACCAGCGTCGGATCGTCCAGGTAGCGCTGGGCACGCTCGCGCATCGGCGCCTGTTCCGCGAGCACCGCCTGGATCAGCGGCTGCTTGCACTCGAGGCAGCCTATTGCGGCGCTCTTGCAACCGCCCCGCACCCATTCCCTGGTGGTATCGTCGGAGTACACCAGGTGGAATTGCCACACCGGACACTTTTCGGGATCGCCGGGATCGTGGCGCTTCACCCGCGCCGGGTCGGTCGGCATGGTGCGTATCTTCTTCGTCACCCCGGCCGCATCCTCGCGCAAAGTGATGGCATTATTATAGGACTTGGACATTTTCTGCCCATCGAGGCCCGGCAGTTTCGACGATTCGGTCAACAGCGCCTGCGGCTCGGCCAGTATCATGCGTCCGCTGCCCTCCAGAAAGCCGAACAGGCGCTCCTTGTCGCCCATGGACAGATTCTGCTGCTCGTTCAACAGCGCGCGCCCGGCCTTCAAGGCCTCTTCGTCGCCCTGTTCCTGAAAACGGGTGCGCAATTCGCTGTAGAGTTTTCCCTTCTTGCTGCCGAGCTTCTTTACCGCCTCCCTGGCCTTTTCCTCGAATCCGGGCTCGCGACCGAACAGGTGGTTGAAGCGGCGCGCGACTTCTCGCGTGAGTTCGACGTGCGGCACCTGGTCCTCCCCCACCGGCACCCAGGCGGCGCGGTACATCAGAATGTCGGCGCTCTGCAGCAGCGGATAGCCGAGAAAGCCGTAGGTGGCCAGGTCACGGTCGGCGAGCTTTTCCTGCTGGTCCTTGTAGGTCGGCACCCGCTCCAGCCAGCCCAGCGGCGTGATCATGGAAAGCAGCGTATGCAATTCGGCGTGTTCGGGCACTCGCGACTGTATGAACAGAGTCGCGCGCGCAGGATCGATGCCGGCGGCGAGCCAGTCGATGACCATGTCCCACACGTTCTCCTCGATGACCTCGGGCGTGTCGTAATGCGTCGTCAGCGCATGCCAGTCGGCGACGAAAAACAGGCAGGGATATTCGTTCTGCAGCCTGACCCAGTTCTTCAAGGCGCCGTGGAAATGTCCCAGGTGCAGGCTTCCCGTGGGACGCATGCCCGAAACTACGCGCGGCTCGTACATTGTTTGTTCTTCCTAAGATTAAATCTGAAAAATGGATTCGAACAGTTGCAGACACATCAACAATGCGGGATTCAGGATGATTCCCAGCGTGTCGGTGAATAGTAGTAGCAGTAGGATCGGAAAACCATAGGGCTCCAGCCGCGAATAGCTGTAGGCGAGACGGTTGGGTAGCAGACTCACTGCGATACGGCCGCCGTCGAGCGGCAGGATGGGAAGGAGGTTCAATACCATCAACACGAGATTTGCCTTGATTCCCACTTCGGCCATCAAGCTGAGCGGCAGGGTAAACGCGCTGTGCGGCATAATCAGCGCGAATTTCAGCACGAAGGCCCAGAGAATGGCCATCAACAAGTTCGCAAACGGTCCGGCGGCAGCAACCCACAGCATGTCCCGCTTCGGATTGCGCAACGCGGAGAAATCTACCGGGACAGGTTTGGCCCATCCGAACAGAATGCCGGAGCCGAACAGTTTGCTTGTTGCCAGAATTGCCAGAGGCACAATGATAGTACCGACCATGTCGATATGACGCACTGGATTGAGGCTGATGCGTCCGAGAACGAAGGCCGTATTGTCGCCAAACAGCTTAGCCACGTATCCATGCGCCGCTTCATGCAGGGTAATCGCGAAGATTACCGGGAGCGCAGAGATTGCAATCGTCTGGACGAGGTTGAATTCCATTGATCCGGCGGGGCAAAAGCGGCGATTTTATCAGACTCAGGCGTCGAAACCGAAAGGTTCGATGCTTCCTTTGCCCTGCCTGAGCAATTGCGGCACCGTGCCGGTCAGATCCACCATCGTCGTCGGATCGATGCCGCAGGAGCCCCCGTCCAGCACCAGATCCAGGGAATGCTCCAGGCGCTCGCGAATCTCCTGCGCATCGTTGAGCGGCTGCGCGTCGCCGGGCAGGCTCAGGGTCGCCGACAGCAGCGGCTCCCCGAGCGCCGAGAGCAGCGCATTCGCAACGGCGTGCTCCGGCACGCGCAATCCTATGGTCTTTCGCCGCGGATGCAGCAGGCGCCGCGGAACCTCCCGGCTCGCCTGAAGAATGAAGGTGTAACTGCCCGGCGTGATTTTCTTGAGCAGCCGGTACTGCACGTTGTCGACCTGCGCATAGGTGGCGATTTCGGACAGGTCGCGGCACATCAGCGTCAGGTGGTGCTTGTCGTCGATCTTGCGGATGGTGCGCAGCCGCTGCATCGCGTCCTTGTCGCCGATCTGGCAGCCGATCGCATAACAGGAGTCGGTCGGATAGGCGATCACGCCGCCGGCGCGAATGATTGCCGCCGCCTGTGCGATCAGGCGCGGCTGCGGATGGGTGGGATGAACGGCGAAGTACTGCGACATATGGGTGCGGCGTTGGAATCAGAGAAGGCGATAGGCGGTCCTGCTCGAATCAGCAGCCTACCAATCGTGCCAGACGGGTTTCAGCTCCGCGGCCAGATTGGGCAATCTGCCCAGATCCACGCGAGACTCCCCAGGACCGTGAAAGTCCGATCCGCGCGAGGCGAGAAACCCGCATTCCTTGGCCAGGATCGCATATTCCAGGTATTGCTCCGGCGTGTGGCTGCTGGTGATGACCTCGATGCCGGCGCCGCCCGCCTCCTTGAATTCGCCCAGGAATTTGCGCATTTCGGTGCGCGTCAGCTTGTAGCGGCCCGGGTGCGCGACCACCGGAATCCCACCGCCCGCCTTGATATAGGACAGCCCGTCCTCCAGAGTTGCCCATTGGTGCGGCACATAGCCCGGCTTGCCGCTCACCAGATAGTGTTGAAACGCGCTCTTCACGTCGCTGACGTAACGCTTCTCCACCAGGAAACGCGCAAAGTGCGTGCGCCCGACCAGATTGGGATTTTCGACATAGGCGTAGGCGCCTTCCAGGCTGCCCGGGATGCCGACCCGCTCCAGGTCCTGCGCCATCTTCTTCGCCCTCTCGGTGCGGCCCTGGCGTATGGATTGCAAACCTTGCTGCAACCGGCTGTTGTTCGGGTCGATATTCAGCCCGACCACGTGGATCGTGATGCCACCCCAGGATATCGACACTTCCACGCCGTCGATGAAACGCAGGCCCAGCTTCCCGGCTTCCGCCCTGGCCTCCGCCAGCCCGCATATCTCGTCGTGATCGGTGAGCGCCAGAATTTCGACGCCGCTGCCGACCGCGCGCCGCACCAATTCCGCGGGCGCAAGCAGGCCGTCCGAGGCGTTGGAATGGCAGTGCAGATCATAGTTGGGCGTGCGTTGCATAGGCGGCGCATTTTAACACGCGCCCCACTTCACCCGGCCCCACCTCAGCGCAACAGATGCGCTTCGATGAGTTCCGCCAGCCGCTCCGGTTGGTCATGGTGCAGCATGTGCCCCGCGTCCTGCATGGTATGCGCGACGATATTGCGAAAGCACGCTTTGCGCGCCTCGCTGTCCCCCGGATTGATGCGCATGCGCTCCATGGTCTTGGATTCGGCCCCGTCTATCCACAGCACCGGTGCCGCGACATTGCGCCAGCAGGCCATGGCCTCCTCCAACTGGTAGGAGACGGGGTTGATCATCTTGTGCGCCGGGTCGCTTCTGAGTTCGACCCGACCGGCAGCGTTCTCGCGGCCCCAGTGTCGCGCCAGAAACAGCGCCCGCTCCGGGGTCAGCCGCGGATTGCCCGCGCGCATGCGGCCCGCCAGGTCCGCAAAATCGGCGTAATCGCGAAAGCCCGGCTTGTCCGCGAGTTGTTCCAACCAGGTGGCGTAGCGCCCGGGCGCTTTTGCCGGTTCGCTCCGGCTCATGCCGAAACCTTCCAGATTCACCAGATGCCCCACGCGTTCGGGACGCACGCCGGCATACATGCTGGCAATGTTCCCGCCCATGCTGTGGCCGATCAGGCTGGCCCGTTTCTCCGGCTCGAAATGCGCCAGCAGTTGATCGAGGTCGCCCATGTAATCGGGGAACCAGTAGCTGTCCGCCGGCCCCCAGTCGGAAAGACCGTAGCCGCGCCAGTCCGGCGCGATGACCTGCCAGTCGGCGCGCAGCGCGTCGACCA
>JAPLRD010000225.1:596-12981 GCA_026399375.1 Pseudomonadota bacterium | reverse complement strand
ACGTCCATCCAGCCGTGCAGCATGAACAGCCGCGGCCGTCCCGCCTCGCCCCAGATGCGGCAGTGGTAACGCAGGCCGCGAATGTCGATATAAGTGGAAGTGTCGGTCTTCATGGTCGGCCGCAATGATAGCAGGAGGTGCCTTCTGTTATCATCCGTGCGGAATTTTTCAAAGGGTCACACATGGCTGTCTATTCGCTCGGCGAGCGCCGGGTTCAGGTAATCGGTTCGGATTGGTACATCGCCGACAACGCCACAGTCATCGGTTCGGTGATTATCGAGGATAAAGCGAACATCTGGTTCAATGTCGTCGTCCGCGGCGACACCGAGATCATCACACTGGGCGAAGGCTGCAACGTGCAGGACAGTTGTACCCTGCACGCCGACCCCGGCGCCATGCTCACGCTCGGCCGCAACGTATCCATCGGCCACATGGCCATGCTGCACGGATGCACCGTGGGCGAAGGCAGTTTGATCGGCATCAACAGCGTGGTCCTCAATCATGCCGTCATCGGCAAGCACACCCTGGTAGGCGCGGGTTCGCTGATACCCGAAGGGAAATCCATCCCGGACGGCGTTCTGGCACTGGGCTCGCCGGCGAAGGTCGTGCGCGATTTATCGCAGGACGAGATCGATTATCTGCAGAGCATTGCCGACGGCTACGTACAGCGGGCGAAACAGTACAAACAGCAACTGAAGGCGCAGCAGGTCTGACCTGCCGCGGCTTCAGTCGGGCGATTTCGGTAGTTCTGAAACGGCCTCTTACTTAGGCGTCAGGCGGATGGCCCCATCCAGCCGAATGGTTTCACCGTTCAGCATCTCGTTTTCGATAATGTGCCGGGCCAGCGCCGCATATTCGGCGGGACGGCCGAGCCGTGACGGAAAGGGCACGAGTTTGCCCAATGCATCCTGCACGTCCTTGGGCATGCCCAGCAGCATTGGCGTCTCGAAAATTCCGGGCGCTATGGTGACCACGCGTATGCCCGAGCGCGACAGGTCGCGCGCGATCGGCAGTGTCATGCCGACGATGCCGCCCTTCGACGCCGAATAAGCCGCCTGCCCGATCTGTCCGTCGTAGGCCGCGACCGAAGCGGTATTGACGATCACGCCGCGTTCCCCGCCGGCGTTCGGCTGCGCCTTGCTCATGGCATCGGCGGCAAGCCGGATCATGTTGAACGTGCCGATCAGGTTGATGCCGATGACGCGGGTAAAACTCGCGAGCGCATGCGGCCCGTCCTTGCCCACCGTCTTTTCGCCAATCGCAACGCCGGCACAATTGATCAGTCCCTGAAGACCGCCGAATTCCTTCAGCGCCAGAGCCACGGCCGCCTTGCCATCCGCCTCCGAAGTGACGTCGGTCTTGATGAATCTGACCTGGCCCAGTTCCTTGGCGATCGCGTTGCCGGCATCGGCATTGACGTCGGCGATGACGACTTTGCCGCCCGCTGCGACGATGGCCCGCACGGTGGCCTCGCCCAAACCAGATGCGCCACCGGTAACAATAAACGTGCTGTTCTTGATATCCATTTGATCCTTCCTGGGTTGCTGAGAAAATCTAGCGGGGAATTGGAAAAGGGGGCGAGCCCCCTTTGATATTCCCCAATTCGAACGCTGCCGAAATCCGTTCCACGCTCACAGGAATTGCCAAAACGTTTGCACTTCCCTGGGGTCGCGAACTACAACAGCCAATTAGTGATCTTCGAACCGCGTGGTTTGCTCCTCAGCCAGTTCGCCTGTGTCCGGATCCACCCAGTCGGAGATGCCGATCTCTGCCTCGGCCTGCTCCACGCTCTCGCCCGGTTCGTAGTCCGAGTCGGCGCTGTACTGCATGTCTTCCGCCGCTTCGATCAGCGTAGAAAACGGGCCCGCCTCCTTGCCGCCGTCTTTCGATTGCCAATAGAAACCGTCGGGGCGCTCGATGACCCTGGCCTGATCCGATTCGGGGGACGTTTCCGGTATCACTTGTTTCTTCATGATTCTGAACCAACGTTATGAGAGGTTGAGTAACGGGGATCGGCCCCGCACCGACTGCAAGCCGGATTCACCCGGTCCGGCCATTCGGTCCGGCCATTCGTTAATCATACACTTTGCCCGCGGCACCGGCGTGCAATTCACTGCGCGCGCTTCTCCGCGGTGAGACAGCTCCACACTATAACTGCTGCAGCTACTCTACCTTGACACCTGACTTGCGCACGACCTCGCCCCAGCGCGCCTGCTCCTTCAGTATGAATTCCGCAAATTCCGACGGCGTAGAACCGACTGCGATCGTGCCGTCGATGCGAAAGCGCTCCGTCACCTCGGCGGACTTCGTCGCCTTCGCGATCTCATCCGCGAGTTTTTTCACGATGCCATCCGGCGTCTTCGCCGGCACGATGATGCCATACCATTGGGACGTCTCGAACCCCGGGTAGCCCTGTTGTGCGACCGTGCCCACATCCGGCAGCGCGGCTATGCGCTGCGGCGTTCCCACCGCAATCGCGCGCAGTTTGCCGCTCTTGACGTGGGGCATCAGCGGCGGCGTACCGGCCGAGGTCGCCTGCGTCTGCCCCGCGATCAGATCCGTGAGCATGGGCCCCGTGCCCTTGTAGGGCACGTGCACGATGTCGATCCCGGTGACCATCTTCAGGTATTCGAACGCCAGGTGGCCGGCGCTGCCGTTGCCGGCGGAGCCGTAATTGATGGTTCCGGGCTTGGCCCGCGCGAGCGCGACGAATTCCTTCAGGTCTTTCGCCGGGACGCCGGCGTTGACCACGAAAATGTTCGGCACCACCGCCACCAGCGAAACCGGGATGAAATCCTTGTTGGCGTCGTAGGGCGGCTTTTTCATCGCCGGATTGTTCGCGAACATCGGCGGATTCATCGCGAGCGAACCGACGTGGCCCAGCATCAGCGTGTAGCCGTCCGGCTCGGCGCGCGCAACTTCCTGCATCGCGATGTTGCCCCCGCCGCCGGGTTTGTTCTCGACGATGAACTGCTGGCCCAGGTTCTCCGACAAACGGTGGGCCAGCGTGCGCGCGATGATTTCGGAACTGCCGCCGGGCGCAAAGGGCACGACCAGGCGCACCACCTTGTTCGGGTAGGTCTGAGCCTGCGCGGAGAACGCAATGCCCCAGGCCGTCGCGAAAACCGCAAGAACACGAAACATGATCGACTCCATCTGTGCGCTGCTAGAACTGATAACGGCGCAGACCTCCGTCCACCGGAATGACCGTGCCCGTGATGTAACGGGCGAGCGGCGAAGCCAGAAAACAAACCAGCTTCGCGATGTCTTCAGGCTGACCGTACTCGCCGACCGGAATTTCGTGCTCCGATTGCCACTGGCGGTATTCCGGCGTGTAGTTGCGCAGTATCTGCTCGCTCAGGATGCGTCCCGGCGGAATCGAATTCACCGTGATGCCGTACTTGCCGACTTCGCGCGAAAGCCCCTTGGCCCAGGAATGCAACGCGGCCTTGGCGCAGAATGCGCCGTTGATCCCCTCGGGCTCCGACTTGCCGGTGATGTTGATGATGCGCCCCCATTTGCGCTCCATCATCTGCTGCAACAAGCGATGAGTAATCTGGCGCTGCCGGGTGAAGTTGAGCGTCAGTGCTTCCTCCCATTGGTCCTCGGATGCGTCGAGCTTGAAGCTGCGGCTGCCCCCGGCGTTGTTCACCAGAATGTCCACTGTACCCAGGCCGTCGAGCGCCGCCGTGGCTATCCTGCCCGCGGCGTCCGCCTGCATGAAGTCACATTCGATCACGACCGGCGCCGGCCCGCCCGCGGCGGTGACTTCACCGGCCACATCCTGCAGCAGCTTTCGGCGCCGCGCGACCAGCGCGAGCCGCACGCCCTCCGCACCCAGCGCAAGCGCTATACCGCGGCCGATGCCGCTGCTCGCCCCGGTGACGACGGCCGTCTTTCCTGCGATTCCAAGTTCCATATATCCGATTCCGTTGCCCGAACAGAGCCAATGTTATCAGGACTGGTAGGCGCGCTGGCGCTCGGGTCGACGACATTGCGCGGCACTGCAGAAATCTCTTGACGATTGTCAACATCCTCCATGCCGGCTTGCGATAGCGTTGGAACGAGAGCGAGTTGTCGCGTACCTAAGCGGCATCTTCCGGCGCGCAATGGCGCGCCGGGACCAGCGGAACCTGGCAGGACCGAGCCGATGACTGCCCGTGCCATTGCAGACGTGGACATCCGGGCCGATGTAGGCCCCGGAAGCACGCCTTCGCACTTCCACTGCGCCGGCGCCTGGGTGTTGCGCGCAATCGAACCGCTGGATCACCGCCTGGGCGCGATGCGCTGGCCGGAAAGCGGACATTTAGTGCTCGGCGCGTCTGCGGTGACGGCGATTGACACCACGGGCGCGTGGATGCTGCACCGGACAATGCGCGACCTGCAGAAGCACGGCATAAGCGTTCAGGTGCACGGACTGCGCCCGGAATTCGAAGCCCTGCTGCATCTCATCGCGTCGCGGGAAGTAGCGCAGGCCGAGCCCTCCGCCCCCGGCCTGCTCGTTCGCATCGGACAACAATCCTGGCGCAGTCTTCAGAACGCATTCGGAATGCTGTCGTTCCTGGGCGAAAACACGCTCGTCTTGCTGCAGGTGCTCAGGCACCCTCGCCACATCCGCTGGCGCCCCGTCCTGTACAACCTGCAGACCGCCGGATTCGAAGCCCTGCCGATCACGGGCCTGCTCTCATTCCTCATCGGCATCGTCATCGCCTATCAAGGCGCGGAACAACTTCAGCGATTCGGTGCGAACATCTACGTCGCGAACCTCGTCGGGCTGTCCATGGTGAGGGAACTCTCCCCCATGCTCACCGCCATCATCGTCGCCGGGCGTTCGGGTTCCGCCTATGCGGCGCAGATCGGCACCATGAAAGTGACCGAGGAGATCGACGCCCTGCGCACCATCGGCGTCGGGCAGATGGAACTGCTGGTGCTGCCCAAGCTGCTCGCATTGGTCATCGCCCTGCCGCTGCTTACCGTGTACACCGATGTCATGGGCGTTCTCGGCGGCATGGTCATGGCGCGCGCCGAACTCGACGTCAGCTTCAGCGCCTACCTCGGCCAGTTGGACGAAGCGATCAGCCTCTCGTCCTATCTGATCGGCATCGGCAAGGCGCCGGTGTTCGCCGTGATCATCGCGCTGGTGGGATGCTTTCAGGGTTTTCAAGTCGGCGGCAGCGCCGACAGCGTCGGCCGGCAGACGACGGTCAGCGTGGTGCAGTCGATCTTTCTGGTGATCCTGACCGACGCCCTGTTCTCCATCGTGTTCAGCTGGTTCGGGCTGTGAACGCAATGAGCGCGCCAGCGGCGAGCGCCGATGCGGTGATCGAAATCCGCGGCTTGAACACGCGCTTCGGCGACGCCGTGGTGCACGACGACGTGAACCTGGCGATTCGCAAAGGGGAAATATTCGCACTCGTCGGCGCCAGCGGCTGCGGAAAATCCACCCTGCTGCGCGAGACCATCGCGCTGCAGCAGCCAGCTTCGGGCTCGATCCGCGTTTTCGGCGTGGAGGTGGTGGGCCTGAGCGATGAAGGGGCATTGCCGCTGCGCCGCCGCTGGGGCGTCATGTTCGAGCGCGGCGCCCTGTTCAGCGCCCTGACGGTGGCGGAAAACGTCGGCATGGTGCTGCACGAGCACACCACGCTCGGCCAAGGCCTGATAGACGAAATCGCCGCGGTCAAGATCGCCCTCACCGGCCTGCCCGCGAGCGCCGGGCCGAAGTATCCGAACGCACTGTCCGGCGGCATGCGCAAACGCGCCGCGCTGGCGCGCGCCATCGCGCTGGATCCCGAATTGCTGCTGCTGGACGAACCGACCGCAGGCCTCGACCCCTTGAGCGCCAGCGGCATCGACGATCTGGTGCGCCAGCTGCGCGACGCTCTCGGGCTGACCATCATGATGGTGACGCACGACCTGGACCTCCTGTGGCGCGCCGCCGACCGCGTGGCCGTGCTCGGCGAAGGGCGCGTGCTCGGAACGGGCACCATGACCGAGCTCTCCGCGTCCGGGCAGGGTCTGATCAGGGAATATTTTCACGGGCCGCGCGGACGCCCCGCGCGCGAACAGGCATGGAATCGAAAGTAAATTTTGCGTTAGTCGGCGCGTTCGTGCTGGTGCTTGGCGCCGGGTTGATCGCAGGCGTGCTGTGGTTTTCCAGCGGCGGGATGTACCGCAAAGCCTACGACACCTACCAGATCAACATGAGCGAATCTGTCTCCGGCCTGAATCTAGACGCTCCTGTGAAGTATCGCGGCGTCGAAGTCGGCCGCGTGCGCAAGCTGGCCCTGGCTCCCAACAACGTACAGCTGGTGCAATTGACGCTGGACATCGAACGCGGCACGCCGGTGAAGGAGGACACCGTGGCGGTGCTCAGGGTGCAGGGCCTGACCGGCATCGCCTACGTCGAATTGTCAGGAGGGCGACCGAATTCGGCCGCCCTCGAGGCCAAGCCCGGCGAAACCTACCCGGTGATCCGCAGCGGACCATCGCTCATGGTGCGCCTCGATAGCGCCATCACGGCGCTGCTGACCAACGTGAACCGCACCAGCGAAAGCATGAGCGCGCTGATGGACGAGGAAAACCGACGCGTGTTCAAGCAAACGCTGGCCGAGTTGCGCGTCCTGGCGCATGCGCTCGCGGCGCGCTCCGCTGCGATCGACTCCGGCCTCGTCAACGCCGCACGCACCATGGACAATGCAGCGCGCTTCACCGGCGACCTGCCTCGGCTGGTGGAACGCGTGCAGGCCAGCGCCGACGGCTTCGATCGCATGACGGGCGATGTGGCACGCGCAGGAAAGGAGGCGAACGCCACGCTGGCGGGCGCGCGCGCCGACCTGCGCGAGGCCACCGGCGAACTGGTGCCGGAAGTGCGCCTGCTCGTTGCCGAACTGAGAGAAGTGACCGGCTCGCTGAAACGCTTCAGCGGGCAGCTGGAGCAGAATCCGAGCATGCTGCTGTTCGGCAAACCAGCGCCCAAACCCGGGCCGGGAGAATGAAGCGACGGGTGTTTCCGACACCCGGAAAACCCTCGAACGCGGCAAGCTGCTGCCTGGAAAGCCAGTACTGGCGCGGTTCTTCGGGCAGTCTCAGGCGGTGACGCCCGTCCCGGGGCGTGAAAACACGGCCTCCATCTCGCGCCGCACTTTGTATGCTGGCAGGCTTTCGTCCAGCGTCACGTCGGCCCAGGTGAGCGATTGCCCCTTAGCCACCGCGCGCTTGAGCTTGAGCTGGTGTGCGAGCCCCAGCGGCAGCCCTCCGATCGCGAGCGACCTGTCCGCCTGGAACAGCTTGCCCCAGACGGTGTAGCCGCCCTCCCCGTCCAGCATTTCTCCCGCCTTGAGATCGCGCTTGGCAGTCGCCACGACGTCGGCGTTGAAGCAAGTCGCTGCGCCTGTGGGTTCACCGCGCAATCCAACCGAGGCGACCGAGATGCCGAGTTCGAGCCCGATAAGATGCCAGCGTTTGTACAGGCAGGCATAACGGCCGCTGGGGTCGGTACGGACCATGTATTCCTTGAAACAGTTGCGTATGTATTTCCGTCTCGCCCTCGAACACCACGAACACGCCGAAGCGGATGTCATAGGGGATGACGCGCCCGTCCTTTTCCAGCGAAGAGATCACCTCCACCTGCCCCTTCTGGTGCAGCACGCCGCCTTCGGCGATCGGCCGGCAAACGAACGCAATATCGTCCACCGACGCCGGCGGGTAGGTCAGGCCGTCGGGCGGGGCGACGAGGCCTGTCGCGTTGCATACCGCCGTGCACTCGATCGACGGCTTGGAGCCGTCGAGAAAGGAATTGAACATCTTCGGATTGAGGCCGCCGATCTTCGCCTGCTCCGGTGTCAGTCCGTAGTTTCCCCATACCGTTTCCGGGGTGGACTCGGAAAAGTGCGGCAGCCATTTGTGCCCGCGTCCCGCGGCGACGACCTGGAACCCCGCGGCCCGCGCCCAGTCGACCAGGTCGCAGATCAGCGCCGGCTGGTCGCCGTAGGCGAGGCTGTAGACCACTCCCGCTGCCTGCGCCCTGCGGGCGAGCATGGGGCCGCACAGGGCGTCGGCCTCGACCGTGACATTGACCACGTGCTTGCCGTTGGCGAAAGCCGCCAGGCAATGTCCCACCGCCGCAACCGGGTTGCCGGTGCACTCGACGATGATGTCGATTCCGGGATGCGCGACGAGTTTCTCCCAATCGTCGCCGATATGCGTGCCGCCCTTCGCCAACGCGTCGTCGATGGACACCGCGGCAAACTGGGCCGCTTTCCAGCCCACGCGCTCCAGATTCGCTTTCGCCGCGGCGGGAGCCAGGTCTGCGATACCGGCCAGGTGCACCCCCGGCGTTTTCGGTACCTGCGCCAGATACATGGCGGCGAATTTTCCGGCGCCGATCAATCCCACGCGCAACGGCCTGCCTTCGGCCTGGCGCTGACGAAGTTTGCTATAGAGGTTCATTGTTCACGTCCACCACAGAGTTTGAATACTGGAAACATGACGGAACGCGCCTGCGGCAAGAGCAGCGACCCGTCTTCTGAGCGCTCAGCGTTTGGGTGCTGCGGCGGGGTCCGGCGCTTTCAGTACGGGCGTCTTTTCCATGACATGGAAAAAAATCTCGTCCTGCTTGACCATGCCCAGTTCGTAGCGGGCGCGCTCCTCGACCGCCTCGTAACCCTGCTTCAGGTCGCGCACTTCGGCGTCGAGCGCGTCGTTGCGCACGCGCAGCCTGGCATTGCTTTCCTTCTGCGCCTTGACCTGCCGGTCGTTCTCCCACACGCGCAACCAGCCTCCCTTGCCCAGCCACAGCGGATACTGCAGGAGCACGATCAGCGCGGCGAAGACGATCGTCAGGATGCGCATCGACTGATAGTGGATGCTGCCGCCTAGCGCAATTGGTAGAAGGCGCCCCTGCCGGGATAGCCGACGGTGTCGCCCAGGTCTTCTTCGATGCGCAGCAACTGGTTGTACTTGGCGATGCGGTCCGAGCGGCTGAGCGATCCGGTCTTGATCTGCATGGTATTCGCGCCAACGGCGATGTCGGCGATGATGGTGTCCTCGGTCTCGCCCGAGCGGTGCGAAATCACCGCCGTGTAGCCCGCGCGCTTGGCCATTTCGATCGCGGCGAAGGTTTCCGTGAGCGTGCCGATCTGGTTGACTTTGATCAGGATCGAATTGGCCACGCCCGCGGCGATGCCCTCGCGCAGGATCTTGGTATTGGTGACGAAGAGATCGTCGCCGACGATCTGGATTTTCTTGCCCAGACGGTCGGTCAGTATCTTCCACCCGTCCCAGTCGTTCTCGGCCATCCCGTCCTCGATGCTGATGATCGGGTACTTGTCCACCAGGTTGGCCAGATAATCGGTGAACTGGCCGGAGGTAAGCTGCAGGTTTTCCGACTCGAGCACATAGCGCCCGTCCTTGAAGAACTCGGAGCTGGCGCAGTCCAGCGCGAGCAGCACGTCCTGGCCCGGCTGATAGCCGGCCTTGTCGATGGCTTCGACGATGAGTTGCAGCGCCGCCTCGTGATTGGGCAGATTGGGCGCGAAACCGCCCTCGTCGCCGACGGTGGTCGGCGTGCCGCGCTTGTGCAGCAGGTCCTTCAGCGCATGGAACACCTCGGCGCCGCAACGCAGCGCGTCGCGAAAACTCTGCGCGCCGACCGGGATGATCATGAATTCCTGCATGTCCAGGCTGTTGTTGGCGTGCGCGCCGCCGTTGATGATGTTCATCATCGGCACCGGCATCTGCATCGCGGCGGAGCCGCCGAAATAGCGGTACAGGGGCAGGCCGCACTCGTCCGCCGCCGCCTTGGCCACCGCCATCGACACCGACAGCAGCGCATTGGCGCCGAGGCGCGACTTGTTTTCGGTGCCGTCGAGGTCGATCAGGATCTTGTCGATGAAAGACTGCTCGGTCGCGTCCAGCCCCATGATGGCTTCGGAGATCTCGGTGTTGACGTGCTCCACCGCGTGCAGCACGCCCTTGCCCAGGTAGCGCTGCTTGTCGCCGTCGCGCAGTTCGATCGCCTCGCGCGTTCCCGTCGACGCACCCGAGGGCACGGCCGCGCGGCCCATTACGCCTGACTCGAGCAGCACGTCCGCTTCCACGGTCACCACGTCAACTATTGAGCTCATGTTTTTGTCCTTGTGCCAAAATCAGGTGTTGAATGATTGCCGCCCGTACCCCGTACATTTCTCAAAGCGATTGTTCCACAAAGCCGCTTTTCTTGACCACGCCGTCGAGTTCCTTCAGCGTCGCCAGCAACTGTTTCATCTTGCCCAGCGGCCAGACGTTCGGGCCGTCCGACATGGCTTTGGCCGGATCCGGATGGGTTTCCATGAACAGCCCGGACACGCCGCTCGCCACCGCGGCGCGCGCCAGCACCGGCACGACCTCGCGCTGCCCGCCGCTCACCGAGCCCTGCCCGCCCGGTAGCTGCACCGAATGCGTTGCGTCGAACACCACCGGGCAGCCGGTCTCGCGCATGATGGCGAGCGAGCGCATGTCGGATATCAGGTTGTTGTAGCCGAAGCTCGCGCCGCGCTCGCACACCAATATATTGTCCTTGAATCCGGCGGCGGCGGCGGCGTCCCTGGCCTTGGCCACGACGTGCTTCATGTCCCCGGGCGCGAGAAACTGCCCTTTCTTGATATTCACCGGCTTGCCGCAACTGGCAACGGCGCTGATGAAGTCGGTCTGGCGGCACAGAAAAGCCGGCGTCTGCAGCACGTCAACCACGGCGGCCACGGCGGCGATGTCGTCTATCCCGTGCACGTCGGTCAGCACCGGCACGCCGATCTGCCGCTTCACTTCTGCGAGGATCTTCAGACCGTCCTCGGCGCCCGGTCCGCGAAAGGACTTGCCCGAACTGCGATTGGCCTTGTCGTAGGAGGATTTGTAGATGAAGGGCACGCCGATTTCGGCGCATATTTCCTTGAGCATGCCTGCGGTATCCAGGGCAAGCTGCTTCGATTCGATGACGCAGGGACCGGCAATCAGGAAAATCGGCTGATCCAGCCCGACGCTGAAACCGCACAGATTCATACCGCCGCGACCGCGGCCGCTTGAGTGCCTTGAACAGCGCCCGCTTTCCTCACCTGGTAGGCCAGCGCGGCTTCGACGAAGGCTTTGAACAGCGGATGTCCGTTGCGCGGGCTGGAGCTGAACTCCGGGTGGAACTGGCAGCCGATGAACCAGGGATGCGCGTGCGGCCCTTCTGTCGGCAGTTCGATCAACTCGCACAACTCCTCGACCTTGGTGCGCGCCGCCACCCTGAGTCCGGCCGCTTCCAGCCGGGGCAGATAGTAATTGTTGACCTCGTAGCGGTGGCGGTGGCGCTCGTTGACCACGTCGCCCTGATAGATGCGCTGCACCTGCGTTCCGGGCACGATGTCGGCCGGCTGCGCGCCCAACCGCATGGTGCCGCCCATGTCCGAGCTGGCGTCGCGGCGCTCGACCTTGCCGTCGCGGTTCTGCCACTCGGTAATCAACGCGACGACCGGCTGCGGCGTTTCCGGATCGAATTCGGTGCTGTTGGCCTCGGCCAGGCCGGCTTCGTGGCGCGCGTATTCGATCACCGCCAGCTGCATGCCCAGGCAGATGCCAAGATAAGGCACTTTGTTCTCGCGCGCGTACTGGATCGCCTTGATCTTGCCTTCCACGCCGCGCGCGCCGAAACCGCCCGGCACCAGGATCGCGTCAACTGCGGAAAGGGAGGCGGCACCGTCGCGCTCTATCGCTTCGGAATCGACGTACCGAATATTGACTTTCGAGCGCGCGTGGATGCCGGCGTGCAGCAGTGCCTCGTTCAGCGACTTGTAGGAATCGGTGAGATCGACATACTTGCCGACCATGGCGATGGTGATTTCGTGCTGCGGATTTTCCAGCGCCTCGACCAGGCGCTTCCAGGACCTCAGGTCCGCCGGACGCGCCAGGATGCGCAGCTTATGGCAGACGATCTCGTCCAGCATCTGCTGGTGCAGCATGTAGGGAATCTTGTAAATCGAATCCGCGTCCCAGACCGAGATGACCGCGTTCGCGGCGACGTTGGTGAACAGCGCGATCTTCTTGCGCTCTTCGTCCGGAATGGGGCGGTCGGAGCGGCACAAGAGCGCGTCGGCCTGAATGCCGATCTCGCGCAGTTCCTTCACCGAGTGCTGCGTCGGCTTGGTCTTGATTTCCCCCGCCGAGGCGATGTAGGGCACCAGCGTCAGGTGCACGTAGCAGACGTTGTCCCTTCCCAGTTCCAGGCCCATCTGCCGGATGGCCTCGAGAAAGGGCAGCGACTCGATGTCGCCCACGGTGCCGCCGATCTCGACGATGGCGACCTCCGCTCCCTCCGCGCCACGCGCGATGAAGGCCTTGATTTCGTCGGTCACGTGCGGAATCACCTGCA